>DAINRC010000170.1:0-3503 GCA_036742135.1 Bacillota bacterium | reverse complement strand
GACAGGTGTCCCGTGGTTAACCCTGCTTTTGACATCACTCCCCATCAGCTGGTCTCTGGTTTCATCACAGAAAAAGGAGTATTTAAACCTCCTTTCGAAACAACGCCATCCTTTTTGGAGAACCCGTTCTGAGGAGGTTAAAAAATGGAGGTGAAAGAAAAGGCCGCGCGTGAAATCCTCAAAACAGGCCGCCAGATGCTCGAAAGCGGGCTTGTTCTGGGCACCTGGGGCAACCTGAGTGTGCGTCTCGCGGCACTTGATGGTTTTTTGATCACACCCAGTGGGGTTGATTATCGCCTCTTATCGGAAGAAGACTTGGTGCTTGTTGACTTCATGGGCCGGAAGGTGGAAGGTCGACTGCGACCATCTACAGAAACTCTGCTTCATGCAGCCATTTACAAGAATCGCCCTGATGTAAATGCGATTGTGCACACCCACAGTCCTCATTCTTCCGTATTTGCCGTCAACAGGCAGGAAATCCCGCCAGTTCTTGAAGAGTTTGCACAACTGGTCGGGGGAATTATCAAGGTGGCTGCCTACGCACCTCCAGGAAGTTCGGAATTAGCCGAGGCAGCTGTTGCCGCTCTTGGTGACCAGAGAGCAGTGCTGCTTGCTAACCATGGCCTTGTCAGTGTTGGTGCGAGTCTCCAAGAGGCATTTTTGGTTTCTCAGGTTGTTGAAAAAACGGCATATGTTTATCTTTTGGCCAAGATGAGCGGAAGCCCTCATCTTTTGTCTGAAGAGGAAGCTTGGAGACTCCGCCGCGAGTTCCTTGAGAGCTACGGTCAAAAGGATAGAAAGGAAGGCTGACCATGGAAAGAATCCTGATCAAGGATTGCCTGATCCTGCCAATGACCAGAGAGCCGAGTGGTGGAGATGAAGCCGGGGAAGAACTCGTGGTTTCTGGTGATGTGGCCATTGAAGGTGATACCCTTCTCCAGGTTGGTGATCAAGGGGAGCTTCCCCCTGACTGGAAGCCGACCAAGATAATCGATGGCAAAGACCACCTTTGCCTACCGGGATTGATTAATTGCCACACCCACGCGGCGATGACTCTCTTCAGGAGTTATGCTGATGATCTCCCCTTAATGTACTGGTTGGAGAAGAAGATCTGGCCTGTAGAAGCCAAACTTTCTGGCGAGGATGTGTATTGGGGGACTGCCCTGGCGCTCATCGAAATGATCAGGTCAGGGACAACAACCTTCAATGACATGTACTTCTTTATGGATGAAGTTGCTCAGGCAGTAGAGAAAATCGGGATGCGGGCCTGCCTGGCACGGGGCCTAATTGGGATTGGGGTTCAGGGTGAAGTTGCTCTTGATGAAAGCAAGCAGTTGATCACCAAGTGGCATAAGCAAGCAGAAGGACGTATAAACATTTGGTTGGGACCTCACGCACCTTATACCTGCCCACCCGTTTACCTGGAGAAGGTGCTTGCTGTAGCTGAAGAATATCAGGTGGGTATTCATATTCACCTTTCAGAAACAGAGGATGAGGTTAAACAGATTCGAGACCGGTATGGAAAAACCCCAGTTGCTCTCTTAAAGGAGGTTGGCGTTTTTCGCTACCCTGTTGTTGCTGCCCATTGTGTCCATCTTACTGATGAGGATATCAGGTGCCTGGCGGAGAACGGAGTAGGAGTAGCCCACAATCCTGAAAGCAATATGAAATTGGCCAGTGGAATTGCTCCTGTGGCCAAGCTTCGGGAAGCGGGTGTAGCTGTAGGGATTGGGACCGATGGTGCTGCCAGTAATAACAATCTGGATATGCTCGAGGAAACCCGGACCGCGGCGCTTCTCCAGAAAGTGGCTACTGGTGACCCTCAGGCCCTCCCAGCAGCTACTGCGCTTTTTATGGCCACGAGGGAAGGTGCCCGTGTTTTGGGTTTGGAAGAAGAAGTTGGGATGCTCAAACCTGGCTACAAGGCTGATCTCATCCTTATCGATTTAAGGCAGAGCCACTGGTTCCCCAGACACAATCTGGTTTCCCAACTCGTTTATGCAGCCCAGGCGCATGATGTGGATACAGTAATTATCAACGGCAAAGTAGTTATGGAGAACCGCAAAATCACTACTATTGACGAGGAGCTTGTTTGGGCACAAGTTGAGGAACGGGCGAAGCGCCTTGTGGAACCGGGGTGAGTTTCTATTTGACATCAGCCAAACTCTGGGCTAAAATGCTGTTGAAGTTTATTGCTGGCAGGTTGAGGTGAAGACTCACCTCCCTGCGCTGGATGGTGAAGATTGCTTGGTGTTTCAAAGCCTTGCCGAGAAGTTACAAAACACTTTTAAAAAACTGCGGGGCAAAGGGAAATTATCGGAAGCTGATATCAAAGAAGCACTTCGGGAAGTTCGTCTTGCTTTCCTTGAAGCTGATGTCAGCTTACCTGTGGTTAAAGAGTTCGTGCAACGTGTCCGCGACCGCGCTGTTACCGCTGAGGTCCTCGAGAGCTTGACTCCCGCCCAGCAGGTGATCAAGATTGTTAATGAAGAGCTCACCTCTTTGATGGGGGGAAGCTCGAGCAAGATCGAGTTTGCTCCAGAAGGACCAACTGTGGTCATGCTGGTTGGCCTCCATGGGAGCGGTAAAACCACCACAGCAGGGAAATTGGCGCAGTATTACCGAAGACAGGGAAGGCAGCCATTGTTAGTGGCAGCAGATGTATATAGACCGGCAGCGGAAGAGCAGCTTGAAGTTCTGGCAAAACAAATTGATGCGCGCTTTTTCGGGTTTAAAGGCAGACAAATATCACCTGTAGAGATTTCCAGGCAGGCTGTAGAATTTGCCCGAAATAGTGGTTGCGATCTGGTGATCATTGATACTGCAGGTAGGCTGCATATTGATGAGCAGTTGATGGCAGAATTGTGCGAGATCCGTGATGCGGTCAGACCACATGAAGTTATCTTGGTAGTTGATGCCATGACAGGGCAGGATGCTGTCAATGTGGCTAAAACATTCCACGAAAAATTGGGACTTACAGGAGTAATATTGACAAAACTAGATGGTGATGCCCGTGGTGGTGCTGCCCTTTCCGTTAAAGCGGTAACAGGATGCCCGATCAAGTTTGTGGGTGTTGGGGAAAAGCTCGATGCTTTCGAACCTTTTCACCCTGATCGCATGGCTGCCAGGATTCTCGGCATGGGTGATGTCCTCAGCTTGATCGAGAAAGCTCAAGCAACGTTTGACCAAGAAAAAGCTCGGGAGTTAGAGCAAAAACTGAGGAAACAGGAGTTCACCCTGGAAGACTTTTTGGACCAGATTCGCCAAGTCCGTTCCATGGGTCCTCTCGATCAGCTTCTTAGCCTGATGCCCGGTTTTAATGCCGGGAGTTTTCAGAAACTGCTCAACGAGTTTGATGAAAAGGAGCTTGTTCGCTTTGAGGCGATCATCAACTCAATGACTCCTGAAGAAAGAAGGAATCCCTCGATCATCAATGGGAGTCGCAGAAAAAGGATTGCCCGAGGAAGTGGAACCACGGTTCAGGATGTCAACCGGTTGTTGAA
>DAINRC010000169.1:0-3508 GCA_036742135.1 Bacillota bacterium | reverse complement strand
ATTCCACAACTGATTGGTTTGCGCGATCGGCTGCCCGGCAAAACCCACATTAACTTTCCCGGTGAGCAGATTAACAATTAAGGCCCCCACAAAGAAGGCAGCAATGCCACTGAAAAGGTAAGTATCCCTGACAAGAAAGAGGTCCCTCCAGCCCCCCACAAAGCACATGCGGGTCCTTTGAGCAAGAAACCCGATGACCAGACCGACCACCAGAGAAACAGCAATTGAAGCATGCATCGCCCCCGGTCCTTCCTCACTGAAAAAGATGAACTCCGGTCTGACAAGAAGGAGAATCAAGAGCCCCAGCATAATCAAGGGCATCAAGTATCCTGAGGCCTTGGGGGTAGGATTCATCCTGCCCAGATTGAAGCCCCTTTTCAAAAAAGCAATTCCCAGAAGCGCCCCCACAATCACTCCAGCAAGACCAAAGAGGGCGTTAAGGTCCCCGCCAGCAAGCCGCAGGAGCGCCCTTACAGGACAGCCCAGGAAAGCAAGCGCCCCGATCATGAAAAATGCCCCAAGCAAAAAGCGAACAAGTGGTGATGAACCACCCCGGGCACGAAATTCACCAAAAGCAAAAGCAGAAATAAAGGCACCGATCGCTATCCCCATGATTTCAGGACGGAGGTACTGGACGACCGCGGCTCTGTGGAGACCAAGAGCACCGGTAATATCACGGTAAAAGCAGGCAATACAAATTCCCATATTAGGTGGGTTACCAAGAAGACTCATCAAAGCTGCCAGAACCCCGAAAAGAAAACCAGCGCCAACCATTAAATACTTTTGGGAAAATTCCTTCAAAAATGAGTCCCTCCTCTCCAATTGGTGTTTCTCTAAATTATGGGTAATTCTCTCCGTTTTCTAATATTCCTTCATACCAGTTATTACGATTTGTTATGTCCTTGCACTAATAAATGCCTTGCCGCTTAACCAGCAAGGCATTGTTTAAGGCTTGATTAAGACCACTTCAAGTTCTGCGCTTCCCAGACAGTTCACCTGGTTAGATAAGGCAAAGGATCAACAGCTTGATCGTTTTTGCGCACCTCGAAGTGGAGGTGGGGCCCTGTCGATCTCCCTGAATTCCCGACATAACCGATCACTTCCCCTCTTTCCACAAAATCCCCCTCCTCTACAGCAAATCCCTGCAAGTGCGCATAAAGAGTTTTTATCCCTGCTCCATGATCGATGATTACTGTCTCCCCATAAATAGGAGAGCTTCCCGTAAAGACCACAACCCCAGAATCTGCAGCCCGGATATTCTCTCCAACCTCTGCGGCAATATCAATGCCGTGATGAAATTCACTCCCGCGAAGCCCATAAGAAGAAGTAATCGCCCCTTTTAAGGGCCAGGAGAGGCTTTCCTCTTTCCTCGATGACCTTCCTGAAGGCAACCCTGCCACCGGAATGATAATGGTTTCCCCCGCAGAAATCTTTGTAGGGTCACTAATCTGATTCCGGGTCATTAGGTGAACGAGATCAACATTGTAGCGCCTCGCCAGTGACCACAGGGTTTCCCCGGGAGCAAGGCGATGAATTGTGAACTCCCTGCAGGGCAAAACCAAAACCTGGCCTGGGTAAATGATGCTCTCTTCCCCAAGACCATTGGCCTCTTTAATCAACTCCACATCCAAGTGGAAGTTCTGGGCAATCCCCCAAATAGTGTCTCCAGACTGCACCTGATACTTCAACTGGGCAGGAGGTGTTGGCTCTTGTTCTAGCACAGATTGGGGACAAATCCAGTTCTGCGAAAAGCTGTCCTCAGCAAAATAGCCTTTGACTTCAAAAGCAGGGTAGAAAATAAACATAAAACTTAAAAAGATTGCCAAAAGCTTTTTCACGATCTCACCCCCAGCACATCTTAATTTTTACCCCGATTACCAAGAATTATTCATCTTGGGTAGCTTTTTCAGCAGCAGGCAGCAAAAAAAGAAGGCCCCTTAACCATGGGGCCACTTGGAACGAAGGAAACAAGAAAACTCATCCAAAAAGCTGGGGAAGAGCTCGCAGCAGGTCCTTATTGGACTTCGTCTTTTCCATCGCTTCAATCAGCATTTCAATGACCTCAGCAGTCCCGTAAGAGGCAAAAGTCCTTCGAAAGTTCCAAACCAGCTCCAGTTCTTCTTTACTAAGCAGGAGTTCTTCTCGGCGCGTCCCCGAGCGCTTCACATCTATTGCCGGAAAGATGCGCTTTTCCGCAAGCTTCCTGTCAAGGACCAGCTCCATATTACCTGTTCCCTTAAACTCCTCAAAGATGACCTCATCCATCCTGCTCCCTGTCTCTACAAGAGCTGTTGCCAGGATGGTCAGGCTACCCCCTTCCTCAATATTTCTGGCAGCTCCAAAGAAACGCTTCGGTTTATGGAGGGCTGTAGGGTCAACACCTCCCGAAAGGGTGCGCCCTGAAGGTGGTACCACGAGATTGTATGCCCGCGCGAGGCGGGTGATGCTGTCCAAAAGAATCACTACATCCTTCTTGTGCTCAACAAGGCGTTTCGCCCTTTCGAGAACAATCTCCGAAACCCTGACATGGTTTTCTGGGGGCTCGTCAAACGTGGAACTGATCACCTCTCCCTGGACCGAACGCTGCATATCAGTTACCTCTTCGGGACGCTCATCAATCAGCAGGACCATCAAATAGATTTCCGGGTAATTGGTGGTAATGGCATTAGCAATCTTTTTCAACAAAAAGGTTTTTCCTGCCTTCGGGGGTGCCACAATTAGCCCCCTCTGACCTTTACCAATGGGAGCGATCAGGTCAATAATCCGACAAGAAATGTCTCCATTCTGCGTTTCTAGATTGATTCGCTCGTCAGGAAACACTGGGGTCAGGGAATCGAAATGAAGCCTTTCCGCTACCTGTTCAGGAGCACAACCATTGACCGATTCTACCCGCAACAGGGCATAAAAGCGCTCTGTTTCCTTGGGAGCCCGGACCTGTCCAGCAACCAGGTCTCCCGTTCGGAGATCAAAGCGGCGGATCTGGGAAGGGGAAACATAGATGTCCTCCTGGCTGGGGACATATCCAAAGGGACGCAAAAAACCATAGCCATCAGGAAGGATCTCCAGAATCCCTTGCGCAAAAAGGAGGCCGTCTTTCTCGGTCTGAGCTTTCATGATCTCGTAAATCAATTCCTTTTTACGCAAGCGGGAATAGCCAGAGATTCCCAGCTCCTTGGCAATCTTAAAAAGCTCTGCCATTGTTTTTTGTTCTAGTTCTGCAATATTCAAGCCAAATCACCCTTAAACAAAAAATTATGTATTTCATCGGGGGTTTGCCACTGCTAAAAATGGAACAAAAAGGCAAGCGTGTTTGCGGAAAATTTGTCAGCTGAGTGGCTTCCCTTGAGTGGCTTTACACACACCAGCAGGAAGCAAAAAGGCAGGAAAAACATCGCTACCAATAATAACACTAGCAAGAGCACTAGTCAAGCCAGTAAAGGCCGGGCGTAATCCGGCTTCCGGGAGAAGGAGTGAGTCGCTTCGATAAACCTGACTGTTCCGGTAAGAC
>DAINRC010000168.1:0-3526 GCA_036742135.1 Bacillota bacterium | reverse complement strand
CTTGAAGAACTCTTTAAAACACTCCTGATCCGCGGTCACCGCGGTTTCGTAATCAACAACTTCCCTTGCGGTAAAAAATACGGACAGCAGGGAACCGATCTGGTTAACTTTTACGGGAACTCCAGCCGCACTTGCTGCTTTCGAAAAACCTTCGGCCAACTTTTTGCCCTTATTTTCCAGTTCTTCATAAGTTCCAGGAGAACGCAGCAGTCTCAAGGTGGTAATCCCCGCCTGCATAGCCAGCGGGTTTCCGGAAAGCGTCCCTGCCTGGTAGACAGGCCCCTCAGGAGCAACCAACTGCATAATCTCCGCCTTGCCCCCGTAGGCCCCTACAGGCAAGCCGCCCCCGATAATTTTGCCCAGGCAGGTTAAATCCGGCTCCACACCGTATACCTCCTGAGCACCTCCCCAGGCAAGACGAAAACCGGTGATCACTTCATCAAAAATGAGAACACTCCCTGCTTCCCTGGTTATCTGGCGCAAACCTTCAAGAAACCCGGGCCTGGGCAAAACAACTCCCATATTGGCAGCCACAGGCTCGACAATCACCGCGGCAATCTCTTCACCCCAGCGGGAAAAGGCCTCCTTAACAGACTCCAGATCATTGTAAGGAAGCACAATCGTAAGCTCACCAGTTGCGGCAGGAACGCCAGGGCTCGTCGGGACACCCAAGGTCAAAGCTCCAGAACCTGCCTGCACTAAGAAGGGATCAGCATGGCCGTGATAACATCCCGCGAACTTGACAATTTTCGGTCTTTTAGTGTAGGCCCGGGCGAGGCGGATGGCACTCATCGCGGCTTCGGTCCCCGAATTGACCATCCTCACCTTTTCTATCGATGGCATCGCTTCGACGATCAGAGAAGCCAAAACAACCTCGCGCTCAGTGGGTGCTCCATAGCTCACCCCTTCGGCAAGGACAGCCTCGAGGTCAGCAACCACCTGAGGGTGCCGGTGCCCCAGGATCAAAGGCCCCCAGGAACAGACATAATCAATGTATTCGTTGCCATCAACATCATAGATTTTCGAGCCATCTCCCCGGGCTATAAAAAGGGGGGTGCTACCGACAGCGCCAAAGGCCCGCACAGGACTGTTGACCCCACCAGGCAATAATTGGCAGGACTTCGCAAACAGCTCCAGGGAACGTGAAACCTGCTTCAACGCTTCTCCCTTCCTTTCAACCTTGCCGCAACCATCGGGCGGCATCTTTGGCAAAATAAGTGATGATGAGATCAGCTCCTGCCCGCTTGATCCCAGTCAAAATTTCCAAAACAACCTGTCTCTCATCCACCCAACCTTTGGCAGCAGCAGCCTTTACTAAGGAATATTCACCACTGACATTGTAGGCTACCACAGGACACAAAACCGCCTCCCGCACTTCCCTGATCACATCGAGATAAGCCAAGGCTGGTTTTACCATGACCAGATCAGCGCCTTCCGCCACATCGAGCAGAACCTCCTGCAAAGCCTCCCTACGGTTGGCCGGGTTCATCTGATAGGAGCGGCGATCCCCAAAACCAGGACTTGAATCTGCAGCCTCGCGAAAAGGTCCGTAGAAAGCGGAAGCAAATTTGGCGGCATAAGCGAGGATGGCCACTTGAGAAAAACCGTGGGCATCTAATTTTTCCCGAATCGCCTTGACCCGACCATCCATCATATCTGAAGGGGCAACAATATCTGCACCTGCCCGGGCGTGGGAAAGAGCAATTTCCGCAATTAAGGGCAGAGTCTGATCATTATCCACCTCACCATCTCTGACAACTCCACAGTGGCCATGACTGGTGTAACCGCACAGGCAAACATCAGTGATCACCACAAGATCAGGGAAGTGCTTTTTTAACATGCGCACCGTTTCCTGAACAATCCCCTGGTCGTCATAAGCAGCAGTTCCCAGCTCATCCTTATAGTGAGGCAGGCCGAAAAGGAGCACAGCCAAAATGCCGAGGTCAACTGCAGCAGCGACTTCCTCCAAAAGCAAATCTGGAGAAAAGCGAAAAACTCCCGGCATTGACGCAACCGGGCTCTTGAGACCGGAACCGGGCTGCACAAAGAGGGGATAAATCAAATCTTCAACAATCAGCCTCGTCTCTTGAACCAACTCCCGCAGAGCCGGCGTCCGCCGCAAGCGGCGAAGCCGAACCTGGGGGAAGCCACGCTGAATCAAACCAGACATCATTTCCAGCTAGGAACCTCCCCTGCAATCTTCGATAATGGCCTTCAGCAAACCATCTGTCGTGTATTCTGTGGCCACAACATCAACCCGAAGACCCAAAGCTTGCGCAGCTGCCGCGGTAACAGGGCCAATGCAGGCGATCCTGCTTTTCTGAATAAGTTGCCAGAGTTCATCTTTCGGGAAAAGCGAAACAAAACTTCTCACCGTAGAAGAACTGGTAAAGGTTATGTAATTAACCCGACTTCCTTTGGCCAGGAGTTCCCTGAGAAGAGCAACCCTCTTCTCGCCAGCTGAGACAGTCCGGTAAACAGGAACAACATCCACCCGAACCCCCTTAGCTCTCAATCCTTCAGGTATTACTTCCCGCGCCTCAGCAGCACGGGGAATCAAAACTCTGCACCCTGGGGGAAGAACATCGACAATCCCTTTCAAAAGAGCTTCGGCGCGGTACTCCTGAGGGATGTAGTCCACCTGGAACCCGTAGTCGCGAAGGGCCTGGGCAGTTGCGGGACCCAAAGCAGCCAGCCTTCCCCGCAGCCGACGGATATCTACGCCTTGATCTCGCATCATCTTCATAAAAAAGGAGACCCCGTTCACACTCGTAAAGACCACCCAATCATATTGTTCGAGCTGCTCCAAGGCATGCACCAGGAGCCCAGGGTCTTCAGGAGGGAGAAAGTCAATCATCGGAAAGCACAAGGGCTCCCCTCCCAGCAGCAAAATCCGGCGCGCCAAATCCCACGCCTGGCCGAGAGGCCGGGTAATCAGAATCCGCTTCCCGAAAAGGGGCTTCTTTTCCCACCACTGCAGCTGCTGGCGCATCTTGACGACCTGACCCACAACTAAAACAGAAGGTGGAGCAAAACCTTCCGCCAGGGCTTTTAGCTTTATGTTCTCTAAATTTCCCGTTACCGTCCGCTGTTCAGCCCTGGTCCCCCACTGAATCAAGGCTGCAGGTGTGTCCCTGGGCCAGCCTTCTTCCAGAAAGTGGTTAATAATTTCCTCCAAATTCTCGCAACCCATGAGAAAAACTGCTGTTTCACCCTGACTGCCTTCAGTTCCTCCTTTTTTTCTGTGCCCTGTCGCAATTAAAAGAGATGAAGCGTAATCCCTGTGGGTCACGGGAATCCCAGCATAGGCGGGGACTGCCACAGCCGCGGTAACACCAGGCACCACCTCGAAAGGTATTCCCCTCGCAGCTAAATAAGCTGCCTCCTCTCCACCCCGACCAAAAACAAAAGGGTCTCCTCCCTTGAGGCGGCACACAACTTTACCAGCCAGGGCCTGTTCCGCCAGCAGAGCATTAATCTGCTCCTGGGTAAAGGTGTGGCAACCCGGCTTTTTGCCGACGTATTT
>DAINRC010000167.1:0-3614 GCA_036742135.1 Bacillota bacterium | reverse complement strand
GATGTAGGCCTCCCCTCCCCCGCAAGGGTGCGCCGGGCCAGCCAGATGGTGATGGAGGTAGCCGTTGGCTCCAACAGTATGGCATTCGTTGGAGTCTGCACAATGAGTACCTAACAAAGTCACGGATTGCTTAGCTTTGTATAGGAAAAATTGACCTCTGCACCCACAACCTGCCAGAAAGGAGAGAAGGGTATGCGCATTGGTTTGGTCAGCGACACCCACGGCGAGCTGAAAAACCTGAAAGAAGCAATCCGACAACTGGTTGAGGTGCATAATGTAGAAAAGATCGTGCACCTGGGAGATGAATGGGAAGACTGCCAAGTTTTTCAGGAAGTGCCAGAAACAGAGGTGATGATGATACCGGGAGTTTACGCCTCTCAGTATAGCGATCCGTCTATTCCCAACCGTGTAATATCGACCATCGAAGGCTGGAAAGTACTTTTCACGCATTCACCCGAAGCCCACTCCAACGACCTTCCCGAAGATCCAGACCCCAAAGAACTGGCCGCTACCCAAAAAATCGATGTTGTAGCCTACGGACACACCCATATCCCTGCAGTCGAAGAAAAGGATTACGTGCTGTGGGTTAACCCCGGTCACCTAAAGACAGAAGACAAAAAGGGACATCCACCCAGCTATGCCCTCCTGGAGGTCCACCCGAGGGAAGTCAAGGTGAAAATCATCGATTTAACAAACCAGAAAACATTAGTCGAACGGACGTTCACTAAAAAGAAGATTACTGTATCTGCTTCTAACCTCAAACTTAAAGGGCTCCTGAACAATACTGAAACAGCCGAGAAAGTCTGGAACATTCTTCCTATTGAAGGAAAGGCCAACCTTTGGGGAGAAGAAATTTACTTCCAGATCCCAGTGGCTGCAGAGTTGGAAGACGGCCGGGAAATAGTTGAGCTGGGAGATATTGGCTACTGGCCACCAGGACAGGCAGTTTGCTTCTTCTTTGGCCCGACACCAGGATCAAGAGGAGATGAGATCCGTCCCTACAGTCCGGTGACGATTATCGGGAAACTGGTTGATGACCCCAAATTACTGCGGAAGGTAAAAGAAAGCGAAACCGTGAAAATAACTCCTTTCTGGTGATATCCCCTCTTTCTAAGTAAATTTACTCAACTTCGGTTTTCCTGAAAAACCGGACACCCAGACTGAAAGTGAAAAGACCGAAACAAAGGAGGACAAGAAAATCCACATAGAGGGGGATCTGGGAGATCCCCACAAGGGAGTACCTTATGGCATCAACACCATAGGTCAGGGGATCGGCATAGCTCAGGCACCTGAGCCAGCCGGGAACCCTATCCAAAGGGAAAAACGCCCCTGACAGAAGGAAAAGAGGAAAAGTAAGAAGCCGCATCACCATCTGAAAGCCCTGCATGTCAGTAATCACAGAAGCGAGCAAAATCCCCAGAAAAACGAAACAGCCAGAAACGAGGATCATAAAGAGCAAGGAAAAGAGCAGCCCGGAAGCCCCTGAGAAGATTCTGAACCCAAAGGCAAAAGCAATGATGATGATCACCATTGCCTGGATGAGAGCAGTGGTCATTCCTCCCGCAGCCTTCCCCAAAGCAATGGCTGTCCTGGAAACCGGAGCCACCATGATCTCTTTCAAGAACCCGAACTGACGGTCCCAGAGCAGCGACATTCCGCTCTGAATCGACTCGAAGAGAAGGGCCATCCCGATGATCCCAGGGACAAAAAAATGAAGATAGCTGAAACCTTCCGGCAACCCAGCGCCGGAGAACCTGAAGGAAGCATTGAGCCCCATTCCTAAAAATGTCATGAAGAAAAAAGGCATGGAAAAGGAGCCGACAACCCTGCTCTTTGCCCGGAAGAACCTGATCATCTCCCGCAGCCAGATCGTGTGCACCGCTTTCAAGAAAACTCTCATTTTCTAACTCCCCTTCTCTGCAATCGCATCTTTGCCTTGAGCCGCGCCTGCTCTCGAGAGCTCGCCTTCTGGTCGCGCAATCCCCTCCCCGTAAGGTGGAGGAAGACATCCTCAAGAGTTGGTTTTCTGAGACTTATCGAGCGGATCACGATTCCCTCTCCTGAGGCAAGCTCCACCAACCGGGGGATTAGTGTTTCGCCCCCTTCAACACTCAAAAACAAGAAACCATTATCCATCTTCGCCTTTTTTACGAAATCGACCTCTTGCACCAACTCAAGAAGTCTCTTCCCATCACTATCAGCCACCTCCAGAGTCAGGACATCGTTTCCGACAGAACTCTTCAGGTTTTTCGGGGCATCAAGGGCGATAATCTCCCCATGATCGATGATCGCCACCCGGTCGCAGAGGAAATCCGCTTCTTCTATATAGTGGGTGGTGAGGATAATCGTCACTCCTTCTTCTTTGAGCCTTTTCACATACTCCCAGATGCGGTGCCGCGTGTAGACATCAAGACCTAGGGTGGGCTCATCAAGAAAAAGAACCCTCGGGTGATGCATCAAACCTCTGGCGATCTCCAGTCTGCGATACATTCCTCCGGAGTAGTTTTTCACGAGTTCGTCAGCCCACTCTCGAAGCTCAACGAGGTCCAGAACTTCCTCGATCCTCTTTTTTCTTTCTTCTTTTCCAAGGCCGTAGATCCGGGCGTGAAAATCGAGGTTTTCCCTTCCTGTGAGTTCGAAATCCAGGCTGGGGTCCTGAAAAACGATCCCGATACACTTCCTTACCTGATCTGGCTCATCGATGACACTGTGTCCCCACACTTCTGCATATCCTGAGGTTGGCCGGATCAGAGAAGTCAGCATCTTCACTGTTGTTGTTTTCCCCGCCCCATTAGGTCCCAGAAGACCAAAAATCTCTCCCTTTTCGATCTCCAAGCTGATGCCTCTTACCGCGGTAAACTCACCGAACTTCCTTACAAGATTCTCTGCTCTTACAGCAAACATGATACCATCCCTCATTTTAAGGAATTAAAGTTGTCCGGGAGCAAAGAGCATCCCGCGATTTTATCCTCATCTCGCGGCTTCTGCTGCTATACTGGTTCAGTTTTTGAATTCTCCAAAACCAAAAATAATCCTTTTGAGAGATATTTCCCAATTCTGAAAGTTGAGTTAAAAAGGAGGATTGCACTAGCTATAGAAAAGATATTTTAAGGAGAACTTTTAAGGAACTTTCACGGAGGGACAAGGTGTGGAAGAAGAAAAGCTCAAGCTCAGGAAAGTGTTGGTGGTCGCCCTCGTTTTGATTGCTGCCGGCAGTACCTGCATTTACTTCACCTGTTTCCGGCCCAGAATCAGTTCTTCCGAAAAGGTCTTTGCCAGCGGGACGATCGAAGCAACCGAAGTCGATGTCTGCCCTGAAGTGAGCGGAAAAATTGTCTCCCTGCTGGTGGAAGAAGGTGATCGAGTGAAAGCAGGCCAGGTCCTAGCAGAAATCGAGTCTGAAGAACTGAAAGCCAAATACCAGCAGGCTGAGGCTCAAGTCGAGTCTGCAAAAGCCCAAGTTGCCCTTGCCGCAGCCGCCCTGGAAGCCAAGCGGAAATCGGCCGCAGCCCAACTAAGGCAGGCAGAAGCTGCCTTCCGCCAGGCGAAGGCGCAATACGAAAAAGCGCTTCGGGGCCTCAGGCCTCAGGAAGTAAAAACCGCTGCCGCCAACC
>DAINRC010000166.1:0-3668 GCA_036742135.1 Bacillota bacterium | reverse complement strand
ATGCGGAAAACCCGCTTCCTCCATCAGGTGCGGATCTGCCCGTCACCGAAAATGATGTATTTCACTGTAGTAAGCTCCTCTAACCCCATGGGCCCGCGAGCATGGAGCTTTTGGGTGCTGATGCCGATTTCAGCTCCAAAGCCGAACTGATAGCCATCCGTAAACCGGGTGGAGGCATTAACAAAAACGGCAGCAGCATCTACCCTCTGCAAAAAGGCCCGGGCCCGTTGATAATTGTTGGTAACGATTGCTTCGGTGTGCTTTGTTCCGTAATTGTGGATGTGCTCGATTGCCTGCTCAAAGTCATCCACCACGCGGATCGCCAGAATCAAATCAAGGTATTCCGTTTTCCAGTCCTCTTCCGTAGCAGGGATACAATCAGGGAGGATCTCTCTCGTCTTCTGACAACCGCGGAGTTCAACTCCCTTCTCCTTGAGGGCTGCAGCAACCTTAGGCAGAAATGCGCCAGCAATTTTTTGGTGAACAAGAAGGGTCTCCATGGCATTGCAAACAGCAGGCCTCTGGGTCTTGGCGTTAACCACAATCTTCGTGGCCATCTCCAAATCAGCATCTTCATCAACGTAAACATGACAATTGCCCACACCGGTTTCCAGCACAGGAACAGTAGCGTTTTCCACAACAGTCTTGATCAAGCCTGCCCCCCCGCGAGGAATCAGAACATCGATGTATCCATTCATCCTCATCATGATCATAGCTGCTTCCCTATCGGTCGTTTCCACCAGTTGGATTGCCCCTTCAGGAATCCCGGCACTGGTAGCAGCAGCACTGATCACATCAGTAATCGCTTTGTTTGAGTTAAAGGCCTCAGAACCCCCTCGCAGGATCACCGCGTTCCCAGCCTTGAGGCAAAGGCCTGCAGCATCAACAGTAACATTAGGACGAGCCTCATAGATGATTCCAATAACACCTAGAGGAACCCGCATCTTGCCTATCTGCAGCCCGTTGGGACGTGTCCACATTCGGATAACCTCGCCAACAGGATCAGGAAGCGCCACAAGAGCCCGCAGCCCCTCAGCCATCTCTCGGATGCGGTCTGGTGTCAAGAGCAACCTGTCTAAAAGAGCACTGCTCAGACCTTTTGCCCGGCCGGCTTCCATATCCTCTTCATTAGCTGCGAGGATCAGCTCCATTCGCTCTTCAAGAGATTTCGCCATTGCCATTAAGGCCTCATTTTTGACCTTTGTGGAAATACTGGCGAGCTTATAAGCAGCCTCTTTAGCTTTTTGACCCATCCTTTCCATTTCCGCTTGTAGCATAATAACTCCTCCTGCCCTCAGTTTTCACTAATGGCCGCTAAAGTCAGCCATCACCGTCAGATTATCGCGATGAATTACCTCTTCATCCTTGTAGCCCAGCAGTTTCCGGATCTCTTTTGTCTTCTTCCCTTTAATCAGTTTGATCTCCTCAGCAGAATAATTCGTAATCCCCCGAGCAACCTCCCTCCCCGAAGGATCAACTACACTGACAATTGCTCCCTTCTCGAAACATCCTTCAACATCAGTTACTCCACTAGGGAGCAGACTCTTTCCATTACGCAAAAGAGCAACAACTGCTCCTTGATCAATCCAGATCCTGCCCTGCACCAAAGACCCAAAAGCAATCCAGCGCTTCCGCGCCTGCATCCGTTCAGGGCGGGGAACAAAGAGTGTCCCCACCTCTTCTCCTTGAAGAATCCGGAGAAGAGTACCCTCGTGAAGGCCGCTGGCAATAACCAGGGGAATCCCGGCTTCCATGGTGATTTTCGCAGCCTGGATCTTCGTCTCCATGCCACCTGTTGCTAAAGGAGAACCTTTTCCTCCGGCAAAAGCCTCAACCTCTGGAGTAATTTCTTCAATTTGGTAAATTAACTCTCCTGCTTTAGATTTGTGGGGATCTTCGGTAAAAAGCCCTTCCATGTCGGTAAGCAAAACCAGAAGGTCAGCATCTATCAGACAGGCCACCAGCGCTGCCAAGTTGTCATTGTCACCAAAGCGAATCTCCTCCACTGCAACTGTGTCATTCTCATTAACAATGGGAATAACCTTATAGTGAAAAAGGTTCTCAAAGGTGTTTCTGGCATTGAGATACCGCACCCTATTGGTGATGTCCTCTCTGGTGAGGAGCACCTGAGCAACGATAATCCCCTCTTGGGCAAAGAGCTGCTCGTAGAGGTGCATGAGAATCCCTTGGCCAACAGCAGCAGCAGCCTGTTTCTCAGGAATTGTCTGAGGAACTCTGGAAAGACCCAATCGCCCCACACCAGCACCAATGGCCCCAGAAGTAACCAGAACAACTTCCCGCCCCTGCTTCCACACCTCAGCAAGGTCATGAGTGAGTGCCTTCATCCTCTTGACATCGAGTTCTCCTGTAGTGCCGCAGAGGAGTTTTGTGCCTACCTTAACTACGAGGCGGCGCGCTTTTGGCAATTCCTCACGCACCTTTTTTCCCATGGCAGCTTCTCCGTCCCCTTGTGTTTCAATAACTAGGGTAACTGGATTTTTGCCTTTTCTCCCTGGCGATAAAGGATAAAATTACGTCCGATCACCTGGACAAGTTCAGAATTAGTGAGCTCTCCAAGTTTTTGAGCGACTTGTTTAACATCTTCAGGGCATTGAGGAAGAACACGCAGCTTGATTAGTTCACGCGCTTTTAAAGCCTGGTCCACCTGTTGCACCAGGTTTTCCGTAATCCCTGCCTTCCCAATCTGAAAAAGAGGATCAAGGCTGGTAGCATAAGCCCGCAAAAACCTTTTCTGCTTTCCTGTAAGCAATCCCCAACACCCCATTCGCCAAACAAAACCTTTAATCACTCCACTCAAGCTCTATATCGTCTATCTTTACGACATCCCCAGGTCTAATTCCTTTCTGGCGGAGGGCTTCCTCTAAACCCATCTTGCGGATTTTCATGTGAAAGTAACGGAGAGCATCAGGATTGTTTAAGTCAAACCTTCTGACAAGGCGCTCGATAGCTTTTCCGGAGACCCGGAAAACCCCGTCACCTTCTTCCACAATCTGAAAGCCCTCATCTGGAACGTCCCTGACGATACGGCACACCTCGGTTTTCTGAAAAACTTCCTGGTGGTCCCTTAAACCCTCAAGAATCTGAGCAAGACCCTTGACCAGTTGATCAACCCCAGCACCTGTAAGGGCTGATATTGGGTAAATCTGGTACTCAGGAAATTCCTTTTGGAGGAGGTGGAGGTTCTTTGCGGCCCCAGGCAGATCCATCTTGTTGGCGGCTATGACCATTGGCCGCTTGAGAAGTTCCGGGTTGTAGAGCCCCAACTCCTTGTTCACAGCTCTGACATCTGAACGCGGGTCCCGACCTTCAGTTCCCGCAGTATCGACAACGTGCACAAGGACTTTTGTTCGCTCAATGTGTCGCAAAAAACGGTGACCGAGACCGACGCCCTGATGGGCACCCTCGATTAAGCCCGGGATATCAGCAACCACAAAGCTTTTCTCTTCATCTACGCGGACAAGTCCCAGGCACGGCTCTAAAGTAGTGAAAGGGTAAGGAGCCACCTTTGGGTGAGCAGCAGAGATCTTCCTCAACAGACTTGATTTTCCAGCATTAGGGAAGCCTACCAATCCGACATCGGCAATGAGCTTCAACTCCAGCTCGATCCAGCGCTCCTCCCCAGGGTCACCTCGTTCAGCAAACCTTGG
>DAINRC010000165.1:0-3684 GCA_036742135.1 Bacillota bacterium | reverse complement strand
GAGTTAACTCAGTAGATCTGGCTAAGCATGTAGAACCAATAGCGGAGAGCTGGCGGACGGGGGTTCAAATCCCCCCGGCTCCACCAAATACACATCTAAGGGCGTCCACGGACGTCCTTTTTTGTGCCTGAAATCCAGCAAATACGGGGCTTTCAGCATCATTACGGTCCGATAGCGTCCCGTAACATCTACGGGTTCGTGTATTCCACGTGGTATTCCAAGCGTTCCGCTGGTAAATTTTGGAATACACGAACAGCCTTGGAATACATCATGGGTGCCCAAGCCACGCGCCTTTCAGACCTCAAAGTCAAAGCCGCCAAGCCGAAGGAGAAAGACTACACGTTGACTGACGGCAACGGCCTTCAGATGCGAGTGAGAATCAATGGCTCTAAGCTTTGGAACTTCAACTATATCCATCCCGTAACGAAGAAACGGATCAATATGGGTCTTGGCACCTTTCCCGAGGTGAGCCTGGCTCAGGCACGCAAGCGAACCGTTGAAGCTAGGGAGATTGTCGCGCAGGGATTGGATCCGAAGGAAATACGCGATGCTGAGCGTCTGGCCAAGAAAGCAGCTACGGAGCACACATTCAGAAACGTCGCGACAGCATGGTTCGAGCTCAAAAAAGACTCAGTAACTTCAGCCTATGCCGAAGATATCTGGCGCTCGCTCACGCTCCACGTTTTTCCGGATCTGGGCACTACTCCCATCTCCGCCATCACCGCACCAAAGGTCATAAACCTGCTCAGGCCTCTTGAAACCAAAGGCAGCCTGGAGACTGTTAAACGTCTGACGCAGCGGCTCAACGAGATCATGACCTACGGGGTCAACTCGGGACTGATTCACGCGAACCCGCTCAGCGGCATCCGCTCCGTTTTCAAGAAACCGAAAAAGAAAAACATGGCGGCACTGCCTCCCGATGAGCTGAGTGAGCTCATGGTGGCAATTGCCAATGCCAGCATAAAGAGAACGACCCGCTGCCTGATCGAGTGGCAGCTCCACACCATGACCAGGCCAGCGGAGGCAGCGACCACTCGCTGGGCAGACATCGACTGCGAAAAGCGTATTTGGACGATTCCTGCTGAGCGAATGAAGAAACGTCGCACGCACATTATCCCGCTTACGGAGCAAGCTCTGGCGTTGCTGGAGGCAATCAAACCCTACAGCGGGCACCGGGAATTTGTGTTCCCTGCAGACCGCAACCCTCGCACCCATTGCAACAGCCAGACCGCTAACATGGCGCTGAAGCGAATGGGTTTCGAAGGCCGCTTGGTAAGCCACGGCATGCGCTCAATGGCCAGCACCATCCTAAACGAGCATGGCTGGGATCCTGAACTGATTGAGGTGGCGCTTGCTCACGTCGACAAGGACGAGGTTCGCAGCGCTTACAACCGAGCGGATTACATCGAGCGCAGACGCCCGATGATGGCTTGGTGGAGCGAGCACATCCAGCAAGCAGCTACCGGCAATCTTTCGATGTCAGCTATCAAGGAAAATCGGGACAGAAAGGTCGTTTCGATACGCTGATTAGTGCCAACTACCGTTAAGCAGACGGTAGTAACAGGCAGCAACCGGCCAAAAGCAGCCATTAGCCAGCCATACATGCAGGTGTCCGCTGATACAGAGTTGACGTATTCGTGCCGCCTATTGGTTGATGCGTCGACGGCGCGCACACAAGAGTCACCATTTACAGGTGCTTTAGCGCTGAATCTTCAGGTGAGCCAAAAATTGAATCGGTGGGCGCCAGCCCAACGCCCCTTAGTGTGAGTTGGGCTGGCGCATGAAAGTATTCATACCGTACGGGAACAGCATGCTGTCCGTGGAATAAGTGTGAAGTCTCAGCGCTGTGGCATGCCCATATGCTGCTGATGCTGCATCATCTGATCCATCATCATCTGCTGCATACCCATGTACCTGTCCATCATGTATTGATGCTGCTTCATCTGCTCAGGCGTCATCTGGGAGTAGTGGCTGCCCATTTGATCCCAGCCCATCATGTGACCCCCACCCATCATCTTACCGTTACCCATCATGTGGCCACCGCCCATCATCTGACCGTCACCCATCATGTGACCGCCCTTCATGCCCCCTCCGCAGCACCCCATCATTCCGCCACCACGCATTCCGTTCATCATGTGCATTCCTTGCTGCATCATGGTTTGGTGCTCTTGCATCAGTTTCTGACGCTGTGCAGGGTCGCTAGCTTTCTGAATTTGGCTCATTTGCTCCTGCATTTTCTTCAGGTTTTCTTGTGCCTTCGCCATCTCTTGATCAAATTGCTCAACGCTCATTGGCTGCTGTTGAGCCTGGCTGGTGGCGCTGGAGTCCTGCTGCGCAAAGGTTAAGGCCGGAAAAAGCGCAGCCGCCAAAGCGAAGGCGGCGAGTTTTGGTGCTTTCATTGCTCAGTTCCTTGCAGGTGAAAGTGGGTCGTGGGGTGAGTCACCAGTAGTCAATATAGACCTCGAAGACGGGTGTAGCCTGATGCAGGTCAAAAGTTGACCCCGTACCTGCTACAGGTTGTATTAAAGCTGCCCCGACCAAGGAGGTTGCCTGGGGGAGCGAATTTTCAGTGGCCAAGAGGTATTGCTCTCTAGGTGAGCAGCCCTGTCTGGGCATGGCGTGCTTCAGTAGCTAAAGCCATTTGCCGCCAAAGCTGCCCAGCGGCGCTGACGGTGGGCGTAAAACTGACGCGCAAAAAGCCACACGAACGGGGTGAGGATGCCGGCCTCGATAGTCACGCGATCTCGGTAAAGCGTTCCGCCACTCACTTCTTGAGCCGTAATGACGTGATCCCACTTGGTGATCAGCGGGCTATAGCCGTTGTCTCTAAGCATGAAGGTCTGAGCGTTTTCCATCTGCGGGTAGGTAATCACAATCGCCTGACGGCCAATGGGAAGTACGCCGAATAACTTCAGCTTGACCCAGTAGGTGCCCTCGCTCCAGGTATCAGGAAACTCAGCCGGAGCCAGCGGGCTGAAACTCAATAAGGGTGAAGCAACCTGACGCAGCAGGCGTGGTGTGCGCACCTGGGCGATCACCTCTGCAAGTGGGCACGGCAGTTGGGTGGCGAGATCGACTTGCATGGGCGCAATCACCGGCTGGATAGGTTTTGCTCGTCACTCGCAAGCAAGGTCTGGAGTTCTTCAGGAACCGGCATGGGCTTGAAAGCACTGACTCTGGAGCGGCCTGTATTGCCGAGGGGCACCCAGATTCTGGAGAACAACAAGGCCGCGAAAATGCGCGGTATTTGCCCGGCCACCTCGCGATAATCGCCAATCTGCCAACCGAGCGTGAGCATCAGCCAGTGTGATCTGGCGTGCGGCAAGGGCTGGCGTTGAGTCAGGATGTGCGCACGCTCCAGCCATTGAAAGGCCTCGGTATTACGCCTCTGCTGCATGGCGTGCTCGGCCTGTTGAAAGGCTTGTTCAATTGCAAGTTGCAATGCTGCTTTCATCTTCAATCCTCCGTTCCTACTTTTTAAGCAGGCGCAGGCCGTTGAACACCACCAGCAGACTGACACCCATGTCTGCAAAGACTGCCATCCACATCGTCGCCTGTCCCGTTAGAGTAATGGCGAGAAACAGAGCCTTGATCCCTAACGCCAGCACGATGTTCTGCTTGAGGATGACGGCGGTCTGTTGGGACAGGCGGATAAAGGCCGGGATCTTGCGCAGGTCATCATCC
>DAINRC010000164.1:231-3692 GCA_036742135.1 Bacillota bacterium | reverse complement strand
CCGGTGTACTTCGTCTGAAGCTCGTCCTGGAGGTCGAGGGCTTCGAACACATCATCAGTATAGTTGACGGGCAACTGGGAGGAATTGGTATAGAAGGGCTTCGCTCCTTTCCGGTACTCTTCCTCATTGGCGCAGATGATGTCGGGATACTTCTCCTTGTCGATCCTGGCGAGCCTGTAGGAGGTGCCTTCGGCAGGGGTCGCCTCTAGGTTATAGTTGTTTCCGGTTTCCTCCTGGAATTCCAAGAGCTTCTCCCTCATGAAGTCGAGCACCTTGAGGGCAAACCTCCTGCCCTCCTCGGAAGCGATGTCCACCCCCAAGAGGTTCAAGCAGGCCTCGTTCATCCCCACCAGTCCGATCGTCGAAAAGTGGTTTTTCCAGTACTGGCCGAACCTCTCCTTAACGCCCCTCAGATAAAACTTCGAATACGGGTAAAGGTCCTTCTCAGTGAATTTTTCCAAAACCTTTCTCTTGATCTCCAGGCTCTCTTTCGCCAGGTTCATCAGCCTTCCTAAACGTTGCAGAAAATCGTCCTCGTCTTTCGAGAGATAGCCCAAGCGGGGCATGTTGATAGTGACCACGCCGATCGAACCGGTCATCGGGTTCGCCCCGAAGAGACCGCCACCTCTCTTCTCCAGCTTCCTCAGGTCCAGGCGCAACCTACAACATAACGACCTGGCGTCCTCCGGTTTCATATCCGAGTTCACGAAGTTAGCAAAATAAGGAACCCCATATTTGGCCGTGACCTTCCAGAGCAACTCGAGCGCGGGGTCGTCCCAGTCAAAGTCCTTGGTGATGTTGTAGGTGGGAATCGGGAAGGTGAAGACCCGGCCTTTGGCGTCCCCCTCCATAAGGACCTCCAAAAACGCCCTGTTGAACATGTCCATCTCTTTTTGAAATTCTCCGTAGGTGGCCTTCTGGAACTCGCCACCGATGATCACAGGGGAGTTGGCATACATTTCGGGAACCTTCAAGTCCAAAGTGATATTAGTAAAAGGCGTGTTCCCAGTGATAAACACCTTTCCCTGCCGCCGCGCGACCACAGTCTCATTAGCAGTATGGGGACACCAAATTATCCCTTTATACGGAACTCTCTCGATCCGGGAAAGATATGTATCTGGATGCTCAATCAGCCGCAACACATATACCGGTTTTTTGTTCAACATTCCCGGTTTCAGATGATCGTTGTATATACGACAGGTCACACCGAATCCCGCGTTGACAGCAACATGCATCAAATCGTCCTTAATTCTTTCGCTTGCAGTACGAATCTTAGAATGTCCATCGCCGTCAGCTTTGAGATACGCTTCCAAGAAAGCTCTACAAATAGTCTTTCCACCTTGCTTGACAAGATCGGGCACGAATTTAATATCTTCCGACTTAGCTGGCACGCGATCCTCAAAACCAAACAGACGAAGAACCCGTCGCGTGCTCTCGGCGTCCAGTCTAATCGCCAGACACTCTCTGCCACTGAGTTGACTTTTCCATTTCGTAACGCTGTACCGAAGAGCCATCCGGTCACAAAGTCCCGTTATCTCTTCTACAGCTTTCGGATGCTTTTCAGCAGATTGAACGATGTTAATCCTGCCGCTACCCCTGCCGTTGTTGCGGTCGTAAGAACCTTCAGCTATAATCCACGCCAACAGTCTAGCCTCATCTACCGAAATGAGAGGTTCTGCCGGATCTTCCTGTCCTTTTGAACCCACCGGAACTATTACGGGTGATTTCAGCATAGCAACTCTTTCGACCGGTTCTAACTTATAACGATCGGAATTAAAAAGCCTTCTCACGACCCGGTGGCGCGGAGAAATCAATTGGTCCGTGACGCGGTTGCTGAGACGCCACATTAACCCCTCGAACTCTCCAATGTATACACTCTCAACAGGGAGGTATTCTAACGTCATCGTCTCCACATTGAATGTCGCTATGATAGTGCCAACCTTTACCTCCCGGTAAGTCTTCCACCCCTCGATGGTCAAAATTTCCGTGTCCTCACTCAGACACTGAAACCCCACCCTAGTCGGGACATTGATGTTGAAGATGAACTCCTGAAGGGCCTGTTTGACCTCGGTGTAATCCAGACCATCATACCTGATAAAAGGCGCCAGGAAAGTGTCGAAATTGGAGAAAGCCTGTGCCCCGGCGGCCTCCCCCTGGAGGGTGTAGAAAAAGTTAACGACCTGACCGAGGGCACTGCGGAAATGGCGGGCTGGTTTGCTCTCAACCTTCCCAGGAGCTCCCCTGAAACCTTCGAGGAGCAGCTTCTGGAGGTCCCAACCCACGCAGTAAACGGAAAGGATGTTCAAATCGTGGATGTGGAAATCGCCTTCCACGTGGGCCCTCCTGATTTCCGGAGGGTAGATCTTGTTCAGCCAGTAAGCCGTGCTGATTTCTGAGGACACGTAGTTGTTCAGTCCCTGAAGAGAATAAGTCATGTTGCTGTTTTCGTTCACCCGCCAGTCCAGCTTCTCCAAGTAACGATCGACCAATTCAATACCGGCTTTGGAAGCGATTTCTCTAATTTTAGCGTGCTGATCGCGGTAGAGGATGTAGGCCTTCGCCGTCTTCTTGTAAGGAGACGAGAGGAGAACCTCTTCAACGATATCCTGAATCTCTTCGACAGTAGGTGTCCTCCCGACAATCGTCTGCTGGGCGAGATCGAGCACCCTCAATGCGAGCCTCTTGGCGACCTCTTCTCCGAATTCACCCGTGGCTTCTCCTGCCTTTCTGATAGCATTGGTAATCTTCTGGGAATCGAAATCAACCACTCTTCCGTCTCTTTTGACTATTTTCATAAACATCCTGAACTGCCTCCCCAAACCTTTGTCTTTTTCTCTTTTTTTCCGCTCTTTTTTCCGCCCGCTCCAGTATCCTGTACGCTTCCCCCGGTCCGAAGCCGGCAACGGTGAACCAAAAAGAAGGCAATCCCTCGTCCTTTCCCGCCTTCACAAAGAACTCCCGCGCGTCCTGCTCAAAGCAGGGTTCGGCGATATCGAGTACTGCCCGCGCGATCACTGCAGCGGCAAGCCTGCGCGCCGGCCGGAGAAAAGGATCAGGTTCTTCTCTTAGAAGCCTCCTCCCGACAATCATCTTTCTCACCTCCTCCAAAAAGAAAAAGCCGGGAAAATCCCGGCTACTACGTTCCTCATAGGTGGTCGTTTTCAAAACCCTCACCCCGCGGTGCGGGGTATCAAACACGCCTCGCTCCGTCTAAAAATAAAACGGAGGACTTAAAGACCTTGCCGGAATAAACCGGGTTTTGTTGAAAATTGTTCTTCATTTTCATTTTACCGGCCTCACGTATTTTAAACAAGAAGGTAAATCCTTCTCGATCAAGTCTTCTTCCCTGCACCAGAAGCACCCCGCGGGAGCGGCGCAACCGGATCCCGCGGCGAAGACGACCACGGAAGGCGGAGGGAGGGGACGGTCGTAAGGCAGGACGACGACAGACATCTCCGAGC
>DAINRC010000164.1:0-221 GCA_036742135.1 Bacillota bacterium | reverse complement strand
TTCATAAAGGTCTAATCGTCCAGCAAAAGCGTCATTGAATAACTGCTTCAAAAACTTGTGTGAACAGGCAAGGAAAACGTCGCGATTACAGAAACGGCGATAATTTCTACAAACACTCAAGCGATAGAGACACGGATCGAGACTGAGAAAGGCTTCTTTCCCGTTCGATTGCCATTTCCTTGCTCCGTTCGAAAGAGGTTCGGATAGAGCAACAAGAATAT
>DAINRC010000163.1:0-3695 GCA_036742135.1 Bacillota bacterium | reverse complement strand
GGTGTGCAAACCGGGACGCAGGGTGAGACTTCTGGTGCTCAGAAGGGGACACTGCAGTTCCGTGCCAATGGTGAGGACTTTGTGCGCCAGGGCTTTGTTTCCAAAGATGGTTGGAAACTCACCTTCGATCATGTCTACATCACCCTTGCGGATGTTACCGCCTATCAGGCTGATCCACCGTATGATGCCGAGCAGGGTGGAGAGGTTCAGGCTGAGGTTAAGGTAAGCCTGCCAGGAACGCATACTGTTGACCTGGCTGAAGGTGATGAAAATGCACCCCCTATTTTGGTGGGTGAGGTGAAGGATGTTCCTGTCGGTCATTACAATGCCATCTCCTGGAAGATGATCAAGGCCCCAGAGGGCCCCGCAAAAGGCTATTCCCTAGTTGTAATAGGTAAGGCAGAAAAGGAAGGCAAGACCGTTGACTTCACCATCAAGATCGAAAAAGAGTACAAGTATACCGGCGGCGAGTATGTTGGTGATGAGCGTAAAGGTATCGTCAAGGAAGGAGCAACTGCTGACCTTGAGATGACCTTCCACTTCGACCACATTTTCGGAGATGCTGAGGCACCTCCAGATGATGAGCTCAACCTCGGTGCTCTTGGCTTTGAACCCTTTGCAGCTCTTGCTAAGAACGGGACTGTAGAGGTTGATATGGCTGCACTTAAAGAATCTTCACCTGCAGATTATCAGAAGCTGGAAAAGATTCTTCCCACTCTGGGGCATGTTGGTGAAGGTCACTGCCACTGCGAGGCTCTCTAGATAAGCACCCTTTCTCCCCTGGACGAACCAGGGGAGGAAGGGTTACTGGCTTCACTTTCCTGAGTTGTGAGGCTCAAGGACCAGGAGGTTGAACGATGAACAAGAAACCGCTTTTTTCAATTTTGCTGATATTTTCTTTGGTGTTGGGGCTTCCAATGGCAGCTTTTGCTCATGGAGCCAAAATTACCTATCGGACAACTCAAGCGATCGAGATTCAAGCTGTTTACGACACAGGAAGTCCGATGAGTGGTGCTCAGGTGACCATTTATGCTCCTGATGATCCCTCTAACCCCTGGGCGACGGGAACGTGTGATGAGAACGGGCGCTTTACATTTACACCTGATCCCTCCAAACCGGGAACTTGGGATGTGCAGGTCCGCCACTCCGGACACGGCGGGATGGTCCATATCCCTGTGGGTGAAGCCACCCAAGCGTCAGGAGGCACAGGCTACACCCCTTTGCAGATTGTCCTCATGGCTGGTTGCGTTGTTTGGGGCTTCATTGGAACCACCCTTTTCTTTACAAGGAGGAAGAGCTGATGCACATTCCAGATGGCCTTTTACCAGCTTCTGTGTGTGCAGCAGGTTACGTGACTGCTGGTGCTGCTACCTGGTATTCGCTTCACAAGATTTCTCAGAAAGAAAATCCCCGCGAGGGCATCCCCAAGGCCTCGCTGCTCACTGCGGCCTTTTTTGTGGCTTCCTGGATCCACATCCCAGTGCCACCAACTAGTGTCCACTTGGTCTTGAACGGCCTTTTGGGGGTAGTGCTGGGTTATTACGCCTTTCCAGCCATCCTTATTGGTCTCTTTTTCCAGGCGGTGATGTTCCAGCACGGTGGTCTGACGACTCTGGGAGTAAATGCCACCATCATGGGCGTGCCTGCTCTTCTAGCGTATTATTTGTTTCGGCTCCGGAAAATCTGGGGGGAGGACAGCAGGGTCGCAACTGGGCTCTTTGGATTTCTGGCTGGCGCTGGCGCGATCGGAGTGGCAGCCTTAGCTGCGTGGGTCGTGCTCATAACTACGATACCTGCTCACCTTAATGTCGAGGCAGAGCGGGCAAGCATCTACGCCCTGACCCTGGCCCACGTCCCGCTGATGGTTATCGAAGGTGTCTTCACCGCTCTGGTGGCTCTTTTCCTTCAAAAAGTCAGTCCTCAACTTCTGGAGGGCTGATGGATGAAGCTTCAGGTGGACAGCTACGCTGACCTGGGTTCACTCCTGCACGGGTGGGAGCCGCGGTGCAAGTTTGTCGCCCTGATGGCACTGATTTTTGCTTTCTCTTTTGTTCGTGACTTGCGTCTCTTGCCAGTGATGCTGCTCGTAACCGGTTTTTTTTACCTGCTTTCTCGGCTTCCATTTTCTTTCCTGCTGGAGCGGTTGCGCCTGCCGGGATTCTTTTTTCTGGTGGTGGCTTTCTTCCTTCCGCTGCTTTCTGGCCAAACGGTTCTCTTTCATCTTGGCCCGATTGCCGTTAAAAAGGAAGGCTGTCTGGATCTCCTGTTGATCACGGCAAAGTTTTTGTGTATTCTGACTACTGCAGTAATCCTGTTCGGGACAACCCCGTTTCTGACTACTCTGAAGGCGATGGCAGCTCTTGGTCTCCCGCCGATTTTGGTGGATATGGCCCTTTTTTCCTACCGTTATCTTTACGAGATCGGTAATGATCTGAAAAAAATGGAGACAGCAATGAAATTGCGGGGTTTTCGAAACAGCAGTCTAAGGTCTGCAGCAGTCCTGGCGTTTTTGGCAGGAACACTTCTTGTCCGCAGTTACGAGCGGTCGGACCGGGTCTACAAGGCGATGGTCCTCCGTGGCTATGGCGGCCCTGGCTCTTTTCGCAGTGAGTTCAAGGCTGGTAAGGGCGACCTTATCGGGCTTTTGGGGACTCTTCTGGTGGCAGCCGCATTGGTCTTTTTACAAATCTACAAACAAATCAGTATTCCCTGATAATTTCTGGAAAGGGTGCTCATTAGTTTCTTTGGAATTTTTTGCGGTGACTCGAGGTTTAAGGGAAGCCGCCTCGATTGTTGGAGGTCAAGTCGATGCCAGAAAAGCAATCCTTTAGCGCATCACCCGGGATTCCGGTGCTTCAGGTTTCAGGGTTATCCTTCGGTTATCCTGACCGTCCAGGTGTTCTGCGGGACATCAGCCTGGAAGTGGATTCCGGAGACTGTCTGGGGGTTATTGGGCCCAATGGGGCTGGGAAGACCACGCTTTTTCTCTTGATTTGTGGAATTCTGAAGCCGAATGCAGGCAAAGTCTGTTTGTTCGGGAGGCAGGTGATTCCTGGAAGATTTCATCCCGAAGTGGGGATGGTTTTTCAGAATCCGGATGATCAGCTTTTCTGCCCTTCTGTGAGAGATGATGTCGCTTTTGGCCCCCGGAATTTGGGGCTTTCAGAGGATGAGGTCGAGGCGAGGGTCGAGGAGGCGCTTGAGGCCACGGGTATTCTAGATTTGAAAGATCGCCCACCCCATCATCTTTCCGGTGGTGAAAAGAGGCTGGTTGCCATTGCCGGAGTGCTGGCAATGCGTCCCAGGCTCGTGATTTACGATGAGCCGACATCGAACCTCG
This sequence comes from Bacillota bacterium, assembly GCA_036742135.1. Classification (GTDB taxonomy): domain Bacteria; phylum Bacillota; class DSM-12270; order Thermacetogeniales; family Thermacetogeniaceae; genus 50-218. Next base: position 355 of record DAINRC010000163.1, on the reverse strand, counting down.
ATATCCGCTACCGGAGGCGCCTCATCAATTTCCTCAAGTCTTCCCCTCAGGAGGCTGTGCTTGTTGCCTCTCACGATTTGGAGTTTATTCTGGAAGTGTGCAACCGCGTTGTCCTCCTCGACGAAGGGAGGATCTTTGCTGACGGCGACCCGAGAGAGATCCTCAGCAATGTCGAATTAATGGAGGCACATGGTCTTGAAAGGCCACACTCCCTCGTTCCCCACTCAGAGCCTCACCACCTGCGCTCGCAGCTATAATGCAGTTAATATGAAAAGATGCCCGCGCGAAAATGGTTACCAGCACCTGGAAAGAGGCAGGCCGCCTTTCCTGTCGAAAGAAAAGGTAAAGAAAAACA
>DAINRC010000162.1:0-3728 GCA_036742135.1 Bacillota bacterium | reverse complement strand
CCGACCGCACTTTACACAGGCCGCCTCCGGTTTTCCGGACGGCGCAATAGTGATCAGCGCCACCGAAGCCGGCGGTTTCATTACCACGGGCACCGGGCAGACAAGCTTGCAGAACGCCCGCCGGTCTTTATAGATAAAGGCCAGGGGCACGGCGATTAGATAATAAAGTGCATTGCCGGCAAACATCCACAGCATTTCGGTCTTGTGCAGGTAGTCATTCCGCACGTCATAGTTTAAAAACCACACCAAAACCACCGGCAACAAAACTGAAAGGGCAAAGGTTAGGTACCTTATTTTTTTCAACTCCGGTGGAACCCGACCCGCCTTTTTAACCGGTAGCCAGTCCAGAACCGCCGCAGTCCAGCAGGCCCAACCGCAAAATCCCCGTCCCCAGATCAACGGCCCGAACACCTTGGCGACCATGTAATGGATGACTCCCTTGGAAAAGTAGCCAGCCAGCACCAGCAAGACCACGCCTTCCAATTGAAAGTTTTCATTGTTGGCGATCGGGACAAACAGCAAGAGTGCCGGCAGGACCATCAGAATGGCGACCCGCCTTCCTGCGGATCTTTTCTTGCGGGGCAATTTCGCCATTAAATATGTTCCCAGAGCGATGGAAAATCCTATCCAGGGGAAAACAACCCAGAACCCCCACCAGCCCACCGCAAAATACAGGATGACCGCCACGGCCAATCCGATGACAAACGGCAGGACAACAACCACCCAGAACACCGCACCTACCCCTCCTTACCGTTTTTGGAGCTGTGCTGTAGTACAAACGGCAGGGCAACAGACAACCAGAACACCGCACCAGCCTCCTACTCCGTCTAGAGGCCGGAGCCCGAGAGCGCCCAGTACAGGATCCAGGGGATAAAGCCGATGAAAATCCAGACCATACCGGGAATTTTCTTACCCCGTGGGCTTTGCCCTCCTGCGTGACCGCGGCCAGCGCGGTGTCGCACCAATTGACGACCATCCGGGCGAAACGGCGGCCGAGTTCCAGGATAAGAAACCAGTAGCGGGCGTCCTCACGGGCTCCGGTAAGGGCCGCGTAGCGATGGATCAGGGGGACAATCGATCGATTGCCGCACCCTAGGTTAATCGAGATTTTGACGCCGGACGGCACGTTTCCTCTGACCGGAAGCACTCTCTGCCTACGGCGGCAACATTCATCTGCGGGACGCCGCACCACTCCGGGATGCAATGATGGGCACAAGAAAAGGCCCATACAACTCACCTGCCGGTCATTTCTCTTGGGATTGCGGCACTTCCCTAGCCTGCAGGGCTTCGGGCGGCAGTTCTTCATAATCAACCCTGGACCTGCGGTCTTTTACGTAAACGCTACCCGGCAGGGACTTGGCGTAGCGTTTGAGCTCGGCCGCCTTCTCCGCAATTCTTTTCTGGTCGTACAGGCAATCGCGGCCAGTGCATTCAACAATGGCCATGGATATAGAAATTAAAGGGAAAAAAGTTTCCCTACCGCTCCGGTCGCAACCGCGTATTCCTCCCGCCGCACGGTCCTCCGGGTCATAAAAGCGGCGGATCAGCCGGTCGAAATAGCGGGCAATTTTGGCGCATAAAATCTCGGCCTTTTCCGGAACGGTTATGACGATAAAATCATCGCCCCCGATGTGTCCGATGAAATCGTTTTTGGCGCCAAACTTTTTTACGACACTGCTCAAAAGAGCAGCGGTAAACAAAATCACCCGGTCACCCTTTTCAAAGCCGTACCTGTCGTTATAAGGCTTGAAATGGTCCAGGTCCAGGTAGATCACCGCGCAGTCCGCACCTTCCCTGGCCCGCCTGGACAGTTCCTGCTCGATGGCTATATTCCCCGGCAATCCGGTCAGGGGATTGGCCCCTTTGGCCATTTCCAGCCGGATTCTAGTCATGGTATCAAGCAGAGTCTGGACCGATACAATCCCCTTTAAAAGGTGATCTCTTGTAACAATAATACAGTCATAGAGCTTGAGCCTGTTCCGGCTCATGGCAAGCTGGGAGACTATTTCGATGGGAGTGTTTTCCTCCACTATTAGAGGGGTAGGATCCATTACCGATGTTATCGGACGGTCGTAATACAGGGGCACTCCGTACAGCATCCCCAGGTAGCGGTCCAAACTATGGCGCATCACCAACCCTACGGGTTTCCCCTCTTCTACCACCACCACTCCATCAAGCAGATCATTTTCTTCTAGTATCTTCTTTACTTCGCGAACCCGACAGTCTTTGCGGACACTTACGGCACTTTCCGTGATTTCCCCTATAGGGAAAGGATGCTTCCAGACCCTGTTGTGCCGGCTGGAAGCCAGCCGGATTACCTGAACCTCTACCGTCTCCTCCAGGTAGGCTTTTGGGAATACCGGCCTGCCCAAAAAGTAGCCCTGGCCGTAGTGGGCACCAATATTGGCAAGGGTGGTCAGCTCCTCCTCGGTTTCTATGCCCTCGGCAATAATGGCGCAGCCGATTTTTTCCGCAAAGGTTATAAATGTTTCCAGCAGGGCCCTCTTGATAGAGCTAAGGTTGATGTCCCTGACCAGGGACATGTCTATTTTAATAAAGTCGGGCCTGATTTCCGCAATGGACTGCAGGGAGGAAAATCCGGAGCCGACATCGTCCACAGCCACCATATAGCCCTGGCTGCGGTAATGTTCCAGGGTTTTGTTAAAATTGGGAAAGTCCTTGATGCAGTGCCGCTCGGTAATTTCAAACACGATGTTGGAAGGTTTGAGGCCCATCTCCCCGATCAGCCTCATGGTCTCTCCCTTGACGAAATTGGGGTCGCTGATGGTGCGGGGGTGGATGTTCAGGAAGAGCTTCTGGTCCGGTCCCAGGTCCCCGAGGTTTTCCAGGGCCAGCCGGCGGCAGACCCTTTCCAGGGGGTAGAGCAGTGCAGCTTGTTCAGCAAAGGAAAAGAGAATCTCGGGCCTGCGGAAATAGCTCTCCCGGGGCCCCCTGGTCAGGGCCTCCCAGCCCAAGATACCGCCGGAACGCAGGGAAACTACAGGCTGGTACACGATCTCAAACCGGGCCTGGTCGAGAATTTCCCTGAACTCGGATAAGAGCATGGCCGTCTCCAGACTGATGGAACCCTTGGCCATCTCCTGGGCCTCGCGCAGCGCCGTATAAAGCTGGCTTTCCACGTTTTCTGCCTTAAAACCGAGGACGGCATACCCCACGTGGATGTCCGGTTCCCGACCGGTAATTTTCAAATACTCCTGCCTTATCCTTTCCCTGATGCCAATGCGGGAAGTGACAGCTATTTTCTGCAGCTCACCGTGCCCCGGCCTGCCTTCCATCGCCATCAGGACGACAAAATCGTCACCCCAGAGATTTTCCACCGCCAGGATTTCGCTACCTGGGAAGATTTCGGTTATTTCTCTTTCCAGGCATTTTTTAAACATGGCCAAAATCTTCGAGGCAGCCTGAAAGCCGCTCACCTGCTCCACCTCGTGGAATTTCACCAGGTCAAAATAAAGAAGCACCACCGGCCTTGACTTCTGGAGGTTTTCCCGAACCTTTCCAGCCAGGCCGGGGTCCTTCAGGCTGTGGTTCCGGAATATGGTCCTTCTTTTAAAGCCGGGAAAAGAATAGAATCTGGAGGCGGCTTTCCAACCTTTGATTATCCCGGAGATCACGGCCACTCACCTGAACTTTTTAATTGAACTTTTTAATACAAGCTTATTGCAGCAAGTTTAAGGCGTTATTACTTTTCCAAAAAAGAAAGGCAA
>DAINRC010000161.1:1442-3731 GCA_036742135.1 Bacillota bacterium | reverse complement strand
CGGTTTTTGGGTCTCATAGGCATAATTTTTGAGGGAGAATTGTCAAACTTAAGTTTAATTTGTCCCATCTCTGCCGACTTATCATCTACATTCTGCTGACGGAAGAGGGTGATGCCAGGGAACAGGGATATGCAGGGCTTATGAGCACTTACGCGCGGGCCTACCATGCTACAGGTTTTGCGCACTGCTTCAAGGGCGCTCTCAGCATCCTTAACGAGGAAAATGTCAAAGATGGGCTCTCAGGTTGGGAGCTTCTCGAGAAGTCCCCGGCGCGCGAACTGGTTAAAGAAATCCTGGTTGAGTGGATAAAAAGGACGTCCAAATCTCCGGATCCGGAAGAGCGTAAGGCATGTGCCGTCTTAGTTAAAAGGTGGATCGACAAGTTCGGCACGCCAAACGAACTAGAGCAAGCGGCTGAGGTCCTCCGCGCCGATCCCCGGGCAAGGGTAAGGCGGGTTTTCACAGCGTCTAAAGCCAACAGTGCTTAAAGGAGGTTTTTCTCCCTTGAAGCCAAATCCGGACCGGAACAAGGTGGTGTTGGCACTCAAGCGGGCGATTGAGGCCACCTTTGACAAAGAAAAGTGGATGGAGCTGGGCTATCTTACGGATAGCGTCGAGATTATCGAGGCGCATCCTCGCTTGCTGAGGAGCCTTTATTGGGGAGATCCGGATTACGGTGCTTGTATTCTCGAAGTTCTTCCTAAAATCCTGGGGGACAACCTGGAAAATCTCAGAATTGTAGAGGAATTTGGTCTTGAGGACTGGCTACGCAGGAACGATCCTCAGCTGTATGCTGAACTGTATGGGGGCACTCCGGTCACTTTCGAAAAAATCGAAGAAATAGGAAAGATTAAAAACGTCCATGAGCTGAATCAAAACTTAGCCAGGATCAGGCGTTCGCTACCTGATGATCCAGCACTTGCTGTAGGTTCTGCCAAAGAACTTTTGGAATCGGTTATGAAGACAATTCTGGCTGAAGAGGGGGTGGAATTCGGCAACGAGGAAATTCCGGAGTTATTGAAGATGTGCAGAAAGATTTTAGGCCTCGACCCGGGGACAGCAACTGCCGGTCCTGAAGGCGAGAAACTCCGCCGAATCCTTAACAACCTGGGTCAAATTGTTGTCGGCGTTTCTGAGGTCCGGAACTTGGTGGGGACCGGACACGGGAGAAGCAGAGGTCCCCAGATCGACGTGGTGCACGCCCGGCTAGTCGTGAATGCTGCTGCTACAATTGCTACATACTTCTTGGAACTCTGGGAAGCTCGAGGTAAGCTCTAGAGAAAAGCAATATTCTTGCGGGTTCCCGGAAAACCTACAGGCGTTGTAGGCAGTTAGGCGTGCGGTTGGCGTGGCCCCAGTTCCGTGAAGTGTCCCTTTTCCCTCAGCGTGAGTTTCCTGGCCAAGGCGGGTGTGGAGATGACGCTAAGAAACCGTGTACGTATTCCTGAACCGCTCAAAAGACGATTGCGGCAGGAAGCAGGCTTTGGGTGCTGCAAGTGTGGTTATCCTGTTTTCGAATATCACCACATTATTCCACGCTCAGAAGACTCCGAAGATTTAATGATACTTTGTCCAATTTGCCATCACGAAGCTACTGTAGGAGCAATGCCAGAGGAGGAGCAGCGTTTTTTTAAGTCCCATCCATTTAACATCGTGAGGGGTTATGTCAAGGGGAAACTAAAGATTAACCAAAGAGCTTTGGCCGTCACCATTGGGAGCAATCAATTTGTTGGCGATGGCTGTTTTATCTTGGTGGATCAAGAAGAAGTAATTTCGGTCAGCACAGATATTACTGGGAAGCTCGCACTCTCAGCCAAGCTATACGACCGTGACGATCACCTCCTTGTTGCAATTGAGGATAACGAATGGATTTCTGGAGATCCTTTTCCCTGGGACCTTGAATCGCGTTTTCAATGGCTCAAGATGCGACGTAAGATTGGTGATATCGCGCTTGAAATCGACGCAAGAAAATTCCCGATAGAGATATATGCTGACATATGGAGAAAAGGACAGAACTTCCAGCTCTCTCGCGATTGGATTCGCTTCAATGGGGTACAACAGAATATCGGCTTCAAAGATCTGTGTTTTGTGGCCCTTCGGCTCGCCGTAGATACACAAGAAAAAAAATTTAAAATCGAGCCAGATCTTCGATTTGGTAAAGGGATGTTTATTTCCTGGCCTGATGTCCAAGAAAGGGTCAAAAAAGGGTTAGAATCTTGGGAGCGACTCAAGACCGAAAAAATTTAACAAACGACAACCGATGAAGCCGGTTGTAGTGTGTTCCTGCAC
>DAINRC010000161.1:0-1432 GCA_036742135.1 Bacillota bacterium | reverse complement strand
CTCGAGGCTAACGATGCTTACGTAGCGGTCGTTCAGAATAAAGAGATGCCTTGGCGACCTATGAACGAATCTAATAGTTGGGGGATTTTCTTAAGCGGCGGGCGCCGCCCTGCGCTTTCCTTTATTCGGCAGACTGGGAGGTAGGGAGGTCCCAGTTCCTGGGCATGGCCACCTGCCGGGGAGGTGGTTTCTGTTTTTTGTTGGGGTTTCTGGCAGGAAAAACCTATTTTCTGGCGAATAGTGTAGGAAGAGGGTGGAAAGAGAGGCAGGCTGGAGGAGCAGCAGGGTCGGGGAGAAGCCTTCCCTCTCGTGAGGTTGGAGTGTGGTTAGGGCACTGTGCTGGGTTGCTTCTGGGTTCCAGGAAAGCTTCTTGTTGGAGGTGGCTCTATGAGCTCTATGGAAGAGTGGAAGCCCGCCTGGAGTGATGGCGGAGGGGAAGCCGCTGCAGGCTCTGGGGGCTCTGTGGAAGAACGAGAGCCTGACAGGGGCAAAGGAGCCCGAGGCGAGAAGCGCAGCCTCGGCTTGAAGTGCCTGGTTGCTGCCCTTCTTGTTATTGTTCTGCTCTGCCTTGTCCAGGCCTTTGGGTCCTTCAGGGTAAACCCTGTCATGAAGCGCTACGAAGCCAGGGCGGAGAAAATCAGGGCGAAAATCGAGCGGACAGTAGATGCAGGGACAACCCTTCTTTCCGTTTTGACAGATTTGGGGGAGGCAGAAAAAGACAACCGGAAGCTGAAAGGGGAAGTGGAGCGGTACCTGGCCAGGAACAAGTGGGTTTTAATCAAGGACACTACTGCACTGGGTGTTCTAGAGGCGAATGAGGAACTTCTTTCGGAGCTTACTTCGAAAAGCAGTGAACTGCTTTCTGCCATCCAGCGCAACCAGGAGATCGACCGTGAGATAGAGGAACTGCTCCAGGCCGAGACTGCGAGCTGGGCAAGTGTGAGCTCGCGCATTGAGGAGCTTGTAGAGGAGTGCTCCGGACTCAGGTCCGAGGTGGCGGGGATAGTTGTGGCGAAGGAGCTCAGGCATTACCACCAGGCTTTCGTGGGGGCGCTGGCAGAAAAGGAGCAGTTCCTGCGCTGCTTTGGAGACGCGGTTAATTCTGCGTTCCAGGCAGACTACAGCTACAGCGTCGCCCTGGAGACCTATGCTGGGGCCTACTTCATCTGGGAGTATCTCGAGGCAGCGAGGTATGCCGCTGAGTCTGAGAGGTGGCTGGATCAGGCGGTCAGCCAGGTTGAAGAGGCAAAGAGCCACTGGGACGAGTACTTGAGGCTGATTGCCCTTGTTTGCGAAGCGCCTGAAGAGCTTGACCTGTAGAATTACAGAGGTAGAAGAGAGGCAAATCTGCTGAGGGGCTGACTCTTGCCCAAGGAATGCAGTTCAACGTGCTTCATTTTTTCGCGATGGGGTTTGTGCGCAACTTGATAAA
>DAINRC010000160.1:0-3740 GCA_036742135.1 Bacillota bacterium | reverse complement strand
GGGTAGCGCCTGGTGATCGCCGGGGCAGGAGAGGTGAACCTTTCAGCCATCGGGTCCTCGCTTCCCCAGGTGTCGGTGACCTCCTCGATCATTGGGATCGACTGCTTCCAGAGCGCCCCCCAGCGCTCATCGCAGATCACCAGGGCGAGGTAGTAGGGCGAGATTGCCCACCGCAGGTGCCTGCTGACCTCGGCGATCTCTTCCTTCTCCCCTTCGCTCAGAGGGACGAAGCGGCTCAGGGTCTCGACGTCTGCGACCCGGTGCCGCAGCTGCCAGTGCCAGTCCTGCCAGTCCTCTTCTGTTGCCTGGAACCCCGCAAGGATCTGCCTCTTCGCTCTTTCGTACTCCTCGACCAGGTCGAACCCCGAGTCCTTCACCTCGAGGTAGTCGCTGATCCTCTCTCTGAGCTCTGCCGCCCGCTCGAGGGCGATCCTCCTCTTTTCCTGTTCACTGGCGCTTCTGCCGAACGGCTGGTGGTCGGTGAATTCTGGCGATCTTTTGGCCATCTTCTTCACCTTCCTTTCAGTAGGGATGTTTTTCCGTCGCTGCTACCGGTGGCGCTGCCTCTTCAGGAGTAGCTGCAGAATCGGTGCGTCTTTGCAAGGGCAAACAAAAACCGCCCGGGTCGCGGTCTGTGGGCGGGCGGTTCTGGACAGGGCTGATTGTCCAGTGTTTGCCAAAATGGTCTTGGAGCCAGTTTCCTCCCCTGGCTCTACCTTCCCACGCTTACGGGGTTAGCTGACGGGTTCGGGCCGGAAGGTAGCCCTACCCGGAACTGAGCGACACCTCTTCCTGCGGAGCCTTCAGCTCCCTGTCTCTTGCCTGGAAGAAGCCGCAGTACCGGGATTCACCCCGAGTTTTGGGTCCCCCGCTTCTCTCGAAGAGAATTCAGCGCTCCCGGCAGAAACCTGTTTTCTTGACTTCATTATACTATATGCCTTCCCGCCCTGTAAAGTTGCTCTTTCCCGGCTGCTGGCTGGTGCCCGCAGAGAGAGGGGGAAGAAGAGAAGAAGAGGAGAGAGCGGGCGATTTTCGCCGATTTTTGCTTCTGGTCGGCCGAGGCGGCGGTTTTCCAGGCTCAAGATTCCCCCTTCCCAGGCGAAAAAAGAAGTAGCAGAAAAGGCCTCTGCTCCTGTTTTCCCTGGTTCCGAGATCCCAGCGGAGCGGGGAGTAGAAGAGGAAAAAGGGGGTGAAGGTGGCCGAGGGAAGCGGGCAAAAGGTGAGCAGTTCGGGTTTCCAATCGTGAAGCGTGTTTGTTTTGAGCGCAGGGAAGCGCAAAAACACTTTCAGGGAGGATGATAATAGTGAGGATTAACCACAACATCTCCGCCCTCAACACCTATCGTCAGTTGTCGATTAATAACACGTTGGCGGCTAGGTCGCTAGAAAAGCTATCTTCGGGTATGAGGATCAACCGCGCTGGCGACGACGCCGCGGGACTCGCCATCAGCGAGAAGATGCGGGCGCAGATTCGCGGGCTGGAGATGGCTTCCAAGAACGCGCAGGATGCTATCTCGCTCATCCAAACAGCAGAGGGTGCCCTGAACGAAACCCACGCTATTCTCCAGCGCATGCGGGAACTTGCCGTGCAGGCAGCTAGCGACACCAACACGCCGGCCGACAGGGAGCAAATTCAGAAGGAAATCGACCAACTGGCCCAAGAACTTTCCCGCATCGGTAACACAACCGAATTCAACACGCAGAAGCTCCTGAACGGTACGTTCAAAGGCATATTCCACATCGGCGCCAACGAAAACCAAAACATCAGCTTGGACATTGCCGACATGCGTAGCGCGGCACTGGGTGTGCTGGGCAATGTGTATTATGAGGATACGGGAACAGTTAGCAACTCAAGCGGAACCATTGTTCTTCTTGTAGACGGCACTTACACTGTTTCCTACGATAGTGTGACTCAAAAGTACTTGCTGAAGTCAGCATCAGGAGTGGTTGTAGCAGAGAGTGATGACGAAGGAAAGACATATAGTAACACCCAAGGAGACCAGATTACTTTTAATGATAAGGTTCAAAGCGGTCAAGTGGTAATCAAGACTGAAGGTACGACTACCACGGCAACTGGCATGGCTAGAGTCGATAACAACGGCCTCGATGCAGGTGTTTACACGTATGATGCGGGTACAACGGGTGGCGTGCTAAAGAACGCTTTAGGTGAGATTGTTGCGATGTCGTCTGACGGAAAATCGTTTACGGCTCTCGATGGTAGTACTACGCTTTTTAGCATTAACGGTACACTGAACGATGGCGATACTATTACTGTCGGAGGTATTGACGTATCCTCGCAGACTGCTGCCAACACTGCGATAGTGGCCATCCAGAATGCAATAGACCTAGTCTCTACTGAGCGCTCCAAGCTTGGTGCGCTGCAAAACCGTCTCGAGCACACCATCAACAACCTCGGCACCGCATCCGAGAACCTCACCGCCGCCGAGTCCCGCATCCGCGACGTAGACATGGCCAAGGAAATGATGGAGTTCACCAAGCTCAGCATCCTCCAGCAGGCCGCCACGGCCATGCTCGCCCAGGCCAACATGCAGCCCCAGATGGTCCTGCAGCTTTTGGGCAGGTAATCTAAGCAGATTGCATAGAGACCCTAGCTTGGCTGGGGTCTCTTTATCTTGCTATGTCATTGCTGTCTTGGCTTTGGAAGGTGAATTGTTTTAATGAGGCTCTCAGAAAAAACTATTGAATTAAATTTTTGTGCTCAGTCGTCAGCTTATTTAAATCGAAGACTAATATGGTTTGGACTAACTCAAAAGCAAGAAGCAAGGGCAGGATTTGACGCTTGTACTCGGTTTGGTGGGAGACTAATGATATTCCAATTTAAGGCTTCCAGCTGGAACGTGAGGGGGGCAAGGAGATTTATTGCTCGCCATGATCAGATGCAAAATCTAATGAATAGAGTACGTTATTTTCAGCGCTCTGTGTTTTATGTTTTTCCTTTAGTTGGTACGACTTACGAACTACGTCAATGTAACTGGGACATCTTATCTAATGCTTGGTTTCTTGATGTAGCAACAATCCCTCCTTTAGCACCACCGACAACACAGTGGGGAACGCCGAGGGTTAATAGGGCTCACTATATTGACGTAATTCCGCCTATAGCAATTATTCGATCTGATCCTGTTAACATTAAACTTATTAATGCAATGGAGTTTTTATCACAAGGTGCTCCAGGCGTGGAAGGGATTCAAAGTTTATTTAAAAGAGAAAATGACTTTGAAGAATTTTGTCGATGCTTTGGAAAGAACACGTATGGTGCAGTATTGTTGTCAGATCTTTTTGGCTGACCCCATAAGAAGAGTGGACCAAAACGCACAACTTGGTAACATTGAACTAAAGGGGGCAAAGTATAGGCAAGGTGGAATACATCATCAACAAACTGGCACCTCAGCCGAGAGCCTGACGGCTATCGAATTCTGCATCTGCGACGTGGCCATAGCCAAAGAGATGAAGGAGTTTACCGAGCTCATCATCTTCCAGCAGGCGGCAACTGCCATGCTGGCGCAGGCCAATATGCAGCCCCGGCTGATCCTCCAGCACCTCGGCTGCTAGATGGGGTTATTTGGGGTTGGATCAAGAAGCAAAAGGTCCACCCTTATCTTGTATATTATCTTGTGAGTTTACCGCTCGGAAGGAGGGCGTCAAAATGCCAAGTTCTCTTTGGGAAAAGATTCATAAAGCTGTTGACTATAACGGAACGGTAACAGTTTTACTAAAAAACG
>DAINRC010000159.1:3506-3755 GCA_036742135.1 Bacillota bacterium | reverse complement strand
ACGTCAGCGAAAGGGACAAGTACGGCCGCCTGCTGCGCTACGTCTGGCTGGAGCCGCCGTCCGGTCTGAACGAGCAGGAGATCCGGGCGAAGATGTTCAACGCCGTCCTGGTGCTCGAGGGCTACGCCCAGGTTGCTACATACCCTCCGGATGTCAAGTACGCCCAGCTTTTTGTCAAGTTCCAGCGCGAGGCGCGCGAAGCCGGAAAGGGCCTTTGGGGCGTCCCCGTTACAGGGGGCGAGGCCTCAG
>DAINRC010000159.1:0-3342 GCA_036742135.1 Bacillota bacterium | reverse complement strand
GGGTACGTGCCCTGCAAGGTGTGCAGGCCGTAAGGATAGATAGGTGGAGAGCCTTGACTTACCTCCCCTAGAGAAGGAGAGATTTCTCAGACGGCGTAATTTCAAAAAAGGGACAATGAGGAGGTGTGAAAGATAATTGAGGCCAATGAAAAACGGTGGAGGAACAGTAGAGGTAATTCCCCCTGGAAAAATTAAATGTGTTATTACTGGCAAACTCAGGAAAGATACACCAGAAGAAAGAGTGCGGCAGGATGTAGCAAGGAGCCTAGTTGAAGAGTACGGATACAGTAAAGATGATATTGAGATTGAGTTTCCCATTAAAATTGGTAGCAAGAAAGGGAAAGAGAAGCCACGAGCAGATATAGTAGTTTTTAATGAAGGCTCTGAGCATATCCAGAAAAACGTTTATATGATCATAGAAACCAAAAGGGAAGACATAAAACCATCCGATAAAAAAGAGGGAATTGGACAGTTAGAGAGCCATATATCCGCATGCATGAATGCCCAATTCGGTCTATGGGTTGGAAGCGAAAGGTTAGCGTTTAAGGTAGTAGTAAGGGATGGTTTGAGAGAACTCGAACTAATTCCTGATATTCCCAAAAGAGGAGAAACAACGATACCCAAGCCTACCCGTGGTTCTCTCGTTCCAGCCGTAAACTTAAAGCAGGTATTTAAGAGAATTCATAATTATATTTACGCAAATCAGGGATTCCAGAAAGATAAAGCGTTTGAAGAACTTTTAAAGCTAATTTTTATTAAAGTTTACGACGAACAGTACAGTCCTTCCCTACAATTTTACATTCTTCCTGGAGAAGATGTAAGGAAAGTCAGAGAACGGCTGAACAAGCTTTTTGAAAAAGTCCAAAGACATTATAAGTACATTTTTAAAGGCAATGAAATTATTGAGTTGAATGACATAGTGTTAAAATATGTGGTTTCTGAGCTTCAGAGATTCAGTCTTGTTGATACAAAAACAGACGTGAAAGGAGAAGCTTACGAAGAAATTGTCGGTCCTAATTTAAGAGGAGACAGAGGGGAGTTCTTTACGCCTCGTAATGTCTGTAACATGACAATTGAAATGCTCTTCTCTCTTATTCCAGAAGAAAAACTTACAGGTCCAGGTGGTATGAAAATCATCGACCCTGCTGTTGGAACAGGAGGGTTTCTAATTGCTGGGGTGCAAAAAATAAAACAAGTGTTCTCAAAACGGGGGTTTAAACATGATCAGTTGCGAGATTTGGTAAGGGATGTTGCTAATGCAAATTTCTATGGCATTGACTTTAATCCTTTTTTGGTTAAGGTCGCCCAGATGAATATGGTTATGCATGGGGATGGTTCGGCCAATATCGTTCATGCTAATTCTTTGGAGAATCCAAGCAATTGGAATAATGAAGCAAAAGAAAAAATAAAGTTCGGAGAATTCGATTTAGTTGTCACTAATCCGCCTTTTGGAACAAAAGCAGTGATAGACAACCCAGATATATTAAGCCAATTTGAATTGACGACTTTTGGAGCGAATTCGTTACGGACAGCTTTACCACCTGAACAACTGTTTATCGAGAGGTGTTTAGACTTTCTTAAACCTGGTGGCTACCTTGGTATTGTCTTGCCTGACAGCATACTAAGCAATCCAGGACTAAGATGGATAAGAGAGTGGATGCTTCAAAAAGCATACATCATAGCAAGCATAGATTTGCCCGTAGAAACTTTTGAACCTCATACAGGAACGCAAACAAGTATCCTCGTTTTGAAAAAGAAAACGCCTGAACAGCAAAAACTGCATGAGGATTATGAGATATTTATGGCTATACCCGAAAAAGTTGGACATGACCGCAGAGGTAATCCAATTTACAAGACTACGCCGGATGGAGAAATAGAGCTTGATGAAAACGGAAAACCGGTAATTGAAGATTATCTGCCTTTTGTTGCTGAAATATTCAAAGAATGGTTAAGAAAGAAAGGGATGATGTAGCGGTGGCCAGGATACAAATTATGAATGTTCCTATTCGCTGGGTGAATGAAGACGAGAAAAGACTTGATGCCAGTTTTTATGCTAAGGACGTAACCGCGGCAAAAATGCTCATAGAGAGAATTAGGAACCGAAATATAGAGGTGCAAACGGTTGGTGATTTTTCAGGCCAAATATTTTGGCCCAGCAGATTTAAAAGGCGTTATGTTTTTTCTAAAAAAGGAAGCGCTCCATTTCTTATGGCAAGTGAAGCATTTATGTTTTTACCAAGGCCCACAAAATATGTTATTAACTATCCTCCAGACATCAGAGTAAAAAGGGGTTGGCTGTTGGTAACCCGGTCAGGCACAATTGGGAGGATTTTGATTGCTACAAAATACCTTGAGAAATTTGTATTATCTGATGATCTGATAAGAATTAACCCTAAAGAAAACAATAGTGGATATCTATATGCTTATCTCAATACGTGGATAGGTCAAGCATTTCTTACAAAAGACCAGTATGGAGCCACAGTTAAGCACATAGAACCCCACCATGTTGCTAATATCCCTATCCCACACATTCTAGATTTAGAGGAAAAGGTAAACCAAAAAATTCTTGAAGCTCACAAATTGCGAGAAAAAGCCCAGGAGCTTCTATTGGAGGCAGAGGAGATGATATATTCGGAACTCGGATTACCAAAAATAGATGAGGATGATGTTGAATATTTCGATGGTGAAATCGGAAAGCTTGTTAAGGCTTTTGAGGTTAAAACAAGTGAATTAGATTATAGGTTGGATGCGAGTTATCATATACCCATTTTGAGATTGATAAAGAAGAATTTGAGAGAGCAAGAAAGTAAAGGTAAATTCCAATTAAAGCGACTTGGTGATAGAATTGCTGAAGTGTTTGATTTGCCGACCTATAAAAGAATCTATGTTAAGCCTGAAGAAGGTTATCCAATATTGTCAGGAATTCATTTAAGACAAACAAGAATCTATGATTTGAAATACATATCTGGGAGGTCATTTTATCAAAGAGGCAAAAGTATGATTGATAAATACAGGATAAAGAAAGGATGGATATTAACTACAGAGAGAGGAACAACGGGTATTAGTACTTTAGTCACTGAATATTGGAATGGCTGGCTTGCGTCCCATAACATCTTGAGAGTAGTTCCGCAGAATATAAACTCTGGGTATCTTTTAGCTTATTTAAATACCGAATATGCTCAATATCAACTTAAATCCAAGGAACTAGGAGCTGTTGTTGAAGTCTTAGACCCAAGAGATATGGAAAATATATTGATACCTATTCCGATAGATGAATCAATAGAAAACAAGATTGGTTCTTTAGTAATTGAGGCATATAACAAAAAAGACATAGCAAATCTG
>DAINRC010000158.1:0-3760 GCA_036742135.1 Bacillota bacterium | reverse complement strand
ATGTGCCCCCGCTATTCCTTTCTAAAAACCCTTCCTTAGCCACACGTCATCTTATTCCTTCTTCACATATACATATCATTTCCCACACTTTTTATCATAGAGCCAGAAATGGGTTGACAGAGCTTTGAAGGTGTGGTATTTTCAATCCAAGTGAAATTGAATTTCAATAACGATTGCGGTGAAAAAATTTTTTTGCCAAAAGTGTTAGGAATCCTTAACACTAGGGGGGATGAGAAATTCCCGATGAATTAAGTATTTCACCTGCACTTGAAGACTATTTGGAGGCGATTCTGGAACTTTCCGAAGAGAACGAAAAGGTGAGGATCACGGATCTGGCGGCGAAGCTCAGAGTTGCTAAGGCAAGCGCCACCCAGGCTGTTTCCAGTCTGGCCAACCTGAGGCTGGTCAAGCAGGAGCGCTACGGTCCTGTTGAATTAACTCCCCGCGGTAAAGAACTTGCTTCCAGAATCCTGAAAAAGCACCGCACCATTAGAAAGTTTCTGATCGAAGTCCTGGGGATTCCTCCTGAGGTTGCTGAGAAAGATGCCTGTTCGATGGAACACGGGGTGAGTCCGCAGACCATGGAAAGGCTGACGGAGTTCCTTGAAGAATGGATAAGAACGGAGTCAAAACCTCTGGAGAGAAAGGATGGAGCCAGCTTGGATTCCGGACATCCGCTTACTCTCAATGATCTTCTTCCAGGTATGAAAGCGAGAATAGTCCGTCTTAAAGCAAAGGGAAGTCTGCGCCGGCGCATGTACGACATGGGCATAGTTCCCGGGGTTGTGGTTCAGGTCTTGGGGACTGCTCCACTTGGTGACCCCATTGAGGTTACGGTAAAGGGCTATAATCTGACCTTGAGGAGGAGTGAAGCTGCCCAGATCGAAGTGGAGGTTGAATAAATTGCTGGAGAAAAAGCCTCCAGAGTTGCCGCTAGCGTTTTTACCCGCGGGTCGCTGTGCTGTGGTCAAGGAAGTTGTAGGGGGCTTTGGATTCCGCCGCAGGCTGGCGGAAATGGGTCTGGTCAAAGGTGCTGTTGTCCGCGTCATCCGCAATGACCGCAATGACCGCGGCCCCCTGATCATTGCCCTCGGAGAATCACGTCTGGCTCTCGGATTTGGGATGGCCCAGAAGGTGATTGTTCAGGAGCTGGGATGAAACTGGATAGGAGGAGTTGAGGTTGAGTGCTGCAGCTATTGGGGTCTTGAAAAAAGAAATAAGAAAAGAAAAGGAAATAGTCGTTGCTCTTGCTGGAAACCCAAATTCTGGGAAAACCAGCCTTTTTAATGAGCTCACTGGTGCCAGGCAGCATGTCGGCAACTGGCCTGGTGTAACTGTGGAAAAAAAAGAAGGTTTTCTCGTCCATGAAGGGCAGAAAATACGCGTTGTCGACCTTCCTGGGACTTATAGTCTGGGAGCCTACTCCGAAGACGAAGTGATTGCCCGCAATTTCATTATCAAGGGAACTCCTGATGTTGTGGTCAATGTTGTTGATGCTTCCAACCTGGAAAGAAACCTTTATTTAACCGTGCAGCTGCTGGAGATGGGGGCTAACGTTGTTGTTGCTTTGAACATGTTTGACGAAGCGCAGGCGAAAAACATCGAGATCGATGTCCGAAAGCTCTCCCAGCTTCTCGGCGTTCCTGTTGTTCCTACAGTGGCTATCAGGGGCCAGGGGGTCAGGGAACTGCTGGCAAGTGTGCTTCAGGTCTCTCAGAAAAAAGAACCCTCTTATCTCAGGATCAATTATGGTCAGGAAGTTGAAGAAGAAATTGCCAAAATAGAAGCCATCATCAAAAAGAAGTCCCTTGTTCCTCGCGGATACTCCCCAAGGTGGGTTGCGATCAAGCTCCTGGAGAACGATGAATTGATTCTTAAGGAGTCGCGGTCGCGGAGCATCAGGGAAGTCATTGCCCAAATTGACAAGAGCAAAAAGCGCATATTTGAAATCCTGGGTGATGACCCGGAATCGATCATCGCTGACAGAAGGTACGGCTTCACCTACGGCCTGGTCAGGGAGACTGTTACCAAGAGGTCAACCACTGAAGAGCGGCTTTCCCTTTCTGACAAGATTGATCTTGTAGTTACCAATCGCTATCTGGGCATACCCATCTTTTTCTTCGCCTTGTGGGCGGTGTTCCAGTTCACCTTCACCGTTGGCAATCCTCTCATCGAATACATTGAGGCTTTCTTTGAGTGGCTTGGTGGTGTTGTCAGTGCCTTGATCGCCGATAAAATGCTGGCTTCTTTGGTGGTTGACGGGATCATCGGTGGTGTTGGTTCTGTGCTTTCCTTTATCCCGCCTATTTTCTTGCTCTTTCTGGCCATCTCCTTCCTTGAAGACAGCGGCTACATGGCGCGCGCCGCCTACATCATGGACAAGGTGATGCACACTCTGGGCCTGCATGGGAAATCTTTTATCCCACTTTTAGTCGGGTTTGGCTGCAACGTTCCTGCAGTAATGGCCACAAGGACCCTGGAGAACAAGAAGGACAGGATCATTACCATTTTGATTGTGCCCTTGATGTCCTGCACTGCCCGCCTTCCGGTTTACGTTCTCTTCGTCAGCGCCTTTTTCAAGCAGCACCAGGGTCTGGTAATCTTTTCGCTCTACCTGATGGGGATCGCTCTGGCGATCCTCATGGGAATGCTCTTCAAAAACCTTTTCTTTAAAAAGGAAGATGCCCCTTTTGTCATGGAGCTGCCGCCCTACCGACTGCCGACCCTGAAAGGGACCCTGATCCACATGTGGGAGCGGGGCTACTCCTTTATCCGCAAGGCGGGCACGGTGATTCTCGCCGCTTCTGTGATCATCTGGTTTTTATCTCACATCCCTCTGGGTGTTCCTCTTGAAGAAAGTGTTATCGGGCGTTTGGGGCAGCTGCTGGCACCTATTTACACTCCCTGCGGTTTCGGGACCTGGGAAGCGGCTGTTGCTCTCTTCTTTGGCATTCTGGCCAAAGAGGCAGTAGTAGGGACTCTTGGTGTGGTCTACAGTGTTGGTGAAGAAGGGCTGGCAACTGCTATCCAGCAGCACTTTACCCCGCTTTCTGCCTACTCCTTCATGGCGATGACCCTGCTGTACATCCCGTGCGTGGCTGTCATTGGAGCCATCAAGAGAGAGACTGACTGGAAGTGGACTAGCTTTGCCATCGCCTATACACTAGCCCTAGGGTGGGTTGTGGCTTTTCTGATCTTCCAGATCGGCAGGCTCATCGGTCTCAGCTGAAGCTGTGCTCCAGACCAAGCGAGAGCAGCGCCAGGCCAGCCCTGAAAATTCATCAGTCTTAACTGAAGCTGTGCCTCCCGACGGGGGCACCATGCCGTTCGGGGCGAGGCAGGGTCGCTTTTTAAGCGCAAGATGTTAGGAGCGCCTAACTGAAGGGAGATGGGCGAGTGGTGCCTGTAGTGCCCGCAAAAGGGGCACACTAAGAAGAGGTTGCATTTTGAACAGTGGTGTGCTATGCTAAAAGTGAAAATGAGCATATGCCCAAAAAGGCACACCCGAAGGGAGGTGTCGCTGGTGCCGTTCGGCGATGGGACTGGACCCTTGGGACTGGGCCCGATGACAGGGAGGGGAGCAGGATTCTGTGCTGGTTTCGGCAGACCAGGCTTTACTAATCCCTGGGTAGGCGGTGGTCGCTTCAGGCGTGGATTAGGTTTTGGCTATGGGTTCGGATGGAGAAGGCCTTACAGATACTTCTATCCCTCCGGAGGGAGTTACTGGGTACCTGCTCCTCTTTACAACGCTCCCCCATAT
>DAINRC010000157.1:485-3790 GCA_036742135.1 Bacillota bacterium | reverse complement strand
CCCGAAAACCCCCCTCTCGCAGGATATGGGCAATCAGGTTGGCTGTGGTCGTCTTCCCATTGGTGCCGGTGACAGCAATCACTTTCTGGTAGCCACCGGCCAGGTGCTCTACAAGCCGCGGGAAGACCTTCAGGGCAGTGTGCCCAGGAAGGGAAGTCCCCGGATACCTAAAGAGGCGGCAGCAGAAGGCCACGAGCTTCCCCAAAAGGACGGCGAGCAGCAACCGCAGCACCGCCCCGGGCCCTACCTGATTCTCGACTCCATCCTTCCTGACGCTCCCCGAATCCACAGCACTCACCCTTCGAGAGTCCCTCTGCGCTTTCCCTGCCGTGTCGGCCACGCAGGCCGCGTCCGGTGTTTCCCGCTTCATTCTAACACGGAACCGCAGCCCAGGCAATAAAACAAACTGGAGAGGAAATAACCCAGCCACAACGGCCAGAGCTGGGGACGTAACAATTAAACGGCCGTAGCAGCCACAGCAATCCGCTAGCAAAGCAAGAGAACAATCCTGGAGAAGCTGGCATAAGATACTAGCAGGCAGTCCTGGAAAATAAAAGAAGAGCAGTGCTTTTTAGGAAAGCTACATTATCAGGACACATCATCAGGAGGTGAAAAAATGGCTGAAGCCTACCACTACCCGGGATTCGTGGACATCAAGCTGGCAACCGCCTATGTGCCACCACAGGAGTTCAAGGAGGTTTACACCCTTGAGGAAGCTCTGAATAAAGGCACGCTCTTCCCGGAGCTCTATCGACCCTATCCGTGAGCCAGACTCCCCCTCAACGGGAAGATGGATAATTTTGGAGAAACGTGAGGTGATATCCATGCATCACGAGCAGACAAAGGAGCTGCGGGAACTCCAGAAGCTGGAGTTCGCCGCGCTTGAGCTCAACCTCTACCTGGACACCCATCCCGAGGATCAGGGTGCCCTGAAGACCTTCAACGAGATCGTCACCAGGCTGGCGAAGGCCAGGATCAACTACGAGGAAAAGCAGGGCCCACTGCTCAACTTCGGCTTCTGCGCTCCGGGACAGGTGGAGTG
This sequence comes from Bacillota bacterium, assembly GCA_036742135.1. GTDB lineage: Bacteria > Bacillota > DSM-12270 > Thermacetogeniales > Thermacetogeniaceae > 50-218. The sequence continues at coordinate 2,748 of DAINRC010000157.1, read as the reverse complement.
GCAGTGGATCGAAGAGCCGTGGCCCTGGGAAATCTAAAGGGGGGAAGTAATCCATGTGGTTATACGAAAAAAAGCTCCAGTACCCGGTGAAGGTAAGCAACCGCGACCTGCGGATGGCGAAGTTCTTGCTGACTCAATACGGTGGGCCAGACGGCGAACTCTCAGCAGCAATAAGGTACCTCAACCAGCGCTACACCATGCCCACGAACAGGGCTAAGGGAACCCTGACTGACATCGGCACCGAGGAAATGGCCCACTGGGAGATCATCGCCACGATGATCTACAAGCTGACGAAAGGGGCGACACCGGAAGAAATGCGGCGGGCGGGGCTGGGGAGCCACTACGCCATTCATGGTAACGCTCTCTTCCCCGCGGATGCCAACGGTGTCCCCTGGACCGCTGCTTACATTCAGGCCCACGGAGACCCGGTCGCCGACCTCCAGGAAAACATGGCCGCAGAGCAAAAAGCGAGGGCGACCTACGAGCAACTGATCAACCTCACCGATGACCCCGACCTTAAGGACACTTTAAGTTTCCTGCGGGAGCGCGAGGTCGTCCACTTCCAGCGCTTCGGGGAACTCCTCGACCACGTCCAGGGCTATATGAACAGCAAGAAGTTCTTTTAAGCAGTTTGCCCTGAACCATCAGCAACCTCGATAGGGACAGGTCCGCTTCCCCAAACACCAGAAGGAAGCAGCCACCTGTCCCTTCCCCTTTTTAAATCGGCTTTCTGCTGCTGTTGAAGCAAGGATAATCCCCTGTTTCCGAATCAGGATGTTCCTCAGCCTGGACAACCAGTTCCTGGTGTCAACAACAGGCAACCCCTGTCCTCATACATAGTTGGCGCAGCTCGCCTATACAGTTCATGTATACATGTATACTTGCAAAAAGCGGGAGGAAATCCCAAGTTCCCTGAGAACATAAATAAAAGTGCCAAAAATCTTCACCTGAAAGCACAAAAAATCTGTTAAGGAGGATGAGGGTTCCAATGTCTCTGAGCAAACCAAATGCATCAGCCGCAACACTCACAAAAAACCGGACCAGGGACAGTGTCTGCCCCTTCAGTGGGATGTGCGCCACCTGCCTTGACGGCTGTCCGGGAATCTGCGAGGTGGGCAAGTCTGCCTATAGGGGCAAGGAGGTCATCTACCCCCAACCCTTTGGCAAGACTACCTCAGCCTCAGAAAAAGACTACCCCGTAGACTTGTCTCACTTCAACATCATGGGCACCTGTGTGGGCGCAGTGGGGATCGAAGCAGACAGCGACAAGGCGATCTTTCCTAATGTCGACATTGCCACCGAAATCGGCGGGAGCGAAAAAATCAAGCTTCGCGTTCCCGTCATTATTTCAGCGATGGGCTCGACAAACATCGCCGCAACCCACTGGAAGAGCCTGGCAGCAGGAGCGGCCATTTCCGGAACGATCGTGACCGTGGGAGAAAACGTCTGCGGAATGGACCCCGACCTGGAGCTCAAGAATGGGAAAGTTGCCCGGTCACCGCGGATGGAAGCCAACATCAAGGCCTTCCGTGACTACTACGAGGGCTACGGGGCAATTGTCGTCCAGGCCAATGTGGAAGACACCAACCTGGGAGTCCACGAGTACGTAATCGAAAAGCTCGGAGTAGAAGCCGTTGAGCTCAAGTGGGGCCAGGGAGCGAAAGACATCGGGGGAGAAGTCAAGCTGAACACCCTCGAGCGCGCCATCCAGCTTAAGAAGCGGGGCTACATCGTCCTCCCCGACCCGGAAGAGCCCTACGTCCAGGAGGCATTCAAGAAAGGAGTATTCACCGAATTCGAGCGCCACTCCCGCTTGGGGATGGTCGAAGAGGAAGCCTTCCTGAAGCGGGTGGAAGAACTGCGCAAGCTGGGAGCCAAGTTCATCTTCCTGAAGACCGGAGCCTACCGCCCCGCCGACCTGGCGCGGGCAGTCAAGCTGGCTTCAGAAGCCCGCATCGACCTGCTCACAGTCGACGGTGCCGGCGGCGGAACCGGAATGAGTCCCTGGAGAATGATGAACGAGTGGGGGATTCCCACAGTTTACATCGAAGCACTGCTGAAGAAATACCTCGACCGCCTGGCAGCCAAGGGTGCCTACATCCCCGATGTTGCCATTGCTGGCGGCTTCACCCTTGAGGACCATGTCTTCAAAGGGATCGCCCTTGGTGCTCCTTATGTCAAGGTCATCGGGATGTCCCGCGCCCCACTGACAGCAGCGATGGTCGGAGACAAGATCGACGCCGACCTGGCCAGTGGAAAGCTT
>DAINRC010000157.1:0-475 GCA_036742135.1 Bacillota bacterium | reverse complement strand
ACACGCCCAGTACGGGGAAACCCGTGACCAGATCTTCATCACCAGCGGCGAGCTTCGGGCAAAATTCGGAGACAAATTCGACGAGATCCCAGGAGGAGCAATCGGAGTCTACACCTACTTCGAGCGCCTCGCCCAAGGCCTGAGACAACTGATGGCCGGCTCCAGAAAGTTCGCCCTGAAATACATCGACCAGAGCGACCTGGCGGCGCTCACCAAAGAAGCCGCAGAAGTTACTGGAATACCCTACATCATGGACCTGGATGCTGAACTAGTAGACCAGATCTTGGGCTAAGAGGGCAACACCAAAAGGAAGTCGGGTATAACTCTGCCCGAAAACACTAAAATGGCCCTGGGCTTCAAGAACCCAGGGCCACAAAAAATAACCCTGCACTGCCGCAGGGCTTTACAGCTCGCCTACTTCAAGTAAACTCCTGACAAGGTCAACGGCACTACTGGCATCAGGCGCATAACCATC
>DAINRC010000156.1:1889-3813 GCA_036742135.1 Bacillota bacterium | reverse complement strand
TGGCGTTGAAGGGTTAAATAATGCTCATTATTGGCAAAAAGCTCTCGCCGTATGCCCTATTGTCCATATCGGGCCTGCTGGCAGCGTCTGATCAGGCTGTAAAGTGGCTGGTGCAGCAATCAATGGCCTATGGCGAGTATGTTTCGGTGACCCCGTTCTTTAACTGGGTGCACCTATGGAACACCGGTGCCGCATTCAGTCTTTTTGCGAATGGTGGAGGCTGGCAGCGCTACTTTTTTATCGGAATCGCGGTAGTGGTCTCGATTTTTCTGATCAAGCTGATCCTTGAAAATCGTCATAAAGGAGAAGCCATCGCTTACAGTCTTATCCTCGGTGGCGCCATGGGCAACCTGATTGACCGGGTCTTTCGCGGCTATGTTGTGGATTCCTTTGATTTCTATTGGCGAGACTGGCATTGGCCGGCCTTCAACCTGGCTGATATTGCAATTGTCCTCGGTGCCTTACTTTTCGTTTCCAGCAGCTTGTTGGGTAAAAAAGCAAACACCAATGCCGAGTCGGATGGATCTGACTGACACCTACGCCTATACAACACCATGACCGAACTTCCCGACAACATCCTTCACCTGCCGCAATACCAAGTACTGGGCTGCAAATCAACCGACGACGAAATGCACTTCCAGGTGGACGTGCCCGATCCCATCGCCTGCGAGGAATGCGGCGTGCAGGGTGAGTTCGTACGGTTCGGCAAGCGTGACGTTCCCTATCGTGATCTGCCCATCCACGGCAAGCGGGTCACTCTCTGGGTGGTCCGCCGCCGATACACCTGCCGGGCCTGCAAGACAACATTCAGGCCCCAGCTACCGGAGATGGTGGACGGATTCCGTATGACACTGCGGCTGCATGAGTACGTGGAGAAGGAATCCTTCAACCACCCCTACACCTTTGTGGCGGCACAGACCGGCCTGGACGAGAAGACGGTGCGCGACATCTTCAACGCCCGCGCCGAGTTCCTGGGGCGCTGGCACCGCTTCGAGACGCCCCGCATCCTGGGCATTGACGAGCTATACCTGAACAAGCGCTACCGCTGCATTCTGACCAACATTGAGGAGCGAACCCTGCTCGACCTGCTGGCCACCCGCCGTCAGGACGTGGTGACCAACTACCTGATGAAGCTGAAAGACCGGCAGAAGGTCGAGATCGTCAGCATGGACATGTGGAACCCCTACCGGGCAGCGGTCAAGGCTGTGCTGCCCCAGGCCCGTATCGTGGTCGATAAGTTCCATGTGGTGCGCATGGCCAACGATGCCCTAGAGAGAGTGCGCAAGGGCCTCAGAAAGGAGCTGAAACCGTCCCAGAGCCGGACTCTCAAGGGAGACCGGAAAATCCTGCTGAAACGCGCTCACGAAGTCTCAGACCGGGAGCGCCTCATCATGGAGACCTGGACAGGCGCGTTCCCGCAACTGCTGGCCGCCTACGAGCACAAGGAGCGCTTCTACGGCATCTGGGACGCCACCACACGGCTCCAGGCAGAAGCCGCCCTGGACGAGTGGATAGCCACCATCCCGAAGGGCCAAAAGGAAGTCTGGAGCGATCTGGTCAGGGCAGTGGGAAACTGGCGCGAAGAGACCATGACCTACTTCGAGACGGACATGCCCGTCACCAACGCTTACACGGAGTCCATCAACCGACTGGCCAAGGACAAGAACCGTGAAGGGCGCGGTTACTCCTTCGAGGTGATGCGGGCACGAATGCTCTACACCACGAAGCACAAGAAGAAGGCACCGACTGCGAAGGTCTCTCCTTTCTACAAGAAAACCATCGGTTACGGACTGCCGGACTTCGCAGAGGAACTCAACTACGGAGTCGATCTATCAACCATCTGAGGGTGGTATCAGATTGATGGGGTGAAGGTGCCCCATCAACCATTAAATCCGTATACCCAAAAAATAAAGCCATTTACTAA
>DAINRC010000156.1:916-1809 GCA_036742135.1 Bacillota bacterium | reverse complement strand
TACCTGTGGCTTAAAACTGGTGAAGGTGATAAGCGGTTCATCAACTCGGATGAAAATCTCAAAGACTATTTAAAGCAGTCTCCCTCATTGGTTCTCAGAGCAGAGGGGGGCTCTTCGGGTTCCCTATCGGGGGATCGTCTTCTCGCTTCTCTACGTAGAGCTCTCGCAAAGGATGACGTGGACGAAAGCTCCCTGGATCATCTGGCGGACTTTCTTGACTGCCTGTCTGGCTTCCGACCGCCCGCGAAAGGCCCGGCTGCCAGCACTGATTCTGCTGGCTCCAGGCAGAGTATGGAGGGCTGTTTGCTTAACCTCTCTAAGCATATTACATCTATTCAGCCAGAGCTTAGATCGTCTGTCGGGGAGTTGCTGAAGACGATGTGCGAAAAGCCTGAGTCATCGACACTGCTTATACAATCGATACTGGCAACTGCACAGGTGTCTGATAATAGAGGGAGCTGCTAGCCTGATAGGCTCAAACACATTCATTGTAGAGGTGGTTCGAGCGATCGTGCCGGAGTTACTCCTTGCCTGGCGCACCTGTGAGCTCGGTTGTCGCTGCCAATACAGGCCGCGTTTTTAGTGGCCAGTCCTATTCGCGTTGTCGGTTTGTCTTTCCAGTGCAATGTCGAGGAGCTTGTCTGTAAGGCCCACCAGGCATGGGCAATGAGCAATGTTGATCTCGCCGGCATCGGGTCCGCAGCGGAAGTATGGTGACACCATCAGTGCCAAAGACTGAGGTGCGAGCATTGTCCCATCGGGTAGCCGACCATTCAGCAATGGCGTAAAGGCGTTGATAGTGACGCGTCCCTTATAGGTCACCTCTTCACCGTGCGCGATGAAAAACTGGGTTTTAGGGTACGCTTCCGCCAGGCCTCGGAGCTTCTCTGTGT
>DAINRC010000156.1:372-906 GCA_036742135.1 Bacillota bacterium | reverse complement strand
GTGTAGTACGACGCCAGTTCATCAAACTCTGCACGGGTGATTTCGTCCTCAAACTCCGAGGGATCGTCGAGATCATTGAACTCAACGTCCAGCTCCACTTCAGCGTGGATGCCAATCCGTCCCTCGCGAACGGCTACGAACGTGACTTCCTCGTGCTGGAAGGCGCGGGGATCGCCAATGGAGAGGTGCATCGGGTTACCATAGCCGTCCATTTCGCCGCTGTTGTACCGACTGTGGAGGAGTGCATACGCGTCTAGCACGTCAGATCCATCAAGGGCTTTCCAGTGCTGCTTCAACGTATTCCGATCATTGTAATCGCCCCACCGGTCGGTCAATGGGATGGGGTAGTTTGCAATGGTATTGACGACTGTAATTGCTGCTTGGTTCGTAACCGTCCGGTAAACCCATCTTGAGCCAGGCGCTGCGGCCGTCAGGATAGTGTCCACTTATTTTTAAGTGGACACTTAACATGACCAACATAAGCGTAACCAAGCCCTACCAAAAACGTCGTCGTTACTCCAAAGAGCTGAAGGC
>DAINRC010000156.1:0-241 GCA_036742135.1 Bacillota bacterium | reverse complement strand
ATAACGGTCTCAACGCCAACATGGTCCGGCGCTGGATGAGCGAAGCGCGAAGGGCGGCTAAAACTCCGGAAGCACCTGGATTCGTTCCGGTCCGTCTGCCAGCCGTAGCGCCTGTGCCGGACACCCTGTCAGTCTCGAATCAATGTAGCACCATCCGCATCAAGATTCCCCGCGCCGGTGGTGCGGTTGTGGTGGAGTGGCCTGCGGAGCAAGCTCATCAGTGTGCGGCTTTGCTTCGGGA
>DAINRC010000155.1:0-3853 GCA_036742135.1 Bacillota bacterium | reverse complement strand
GTTCTCTGGATTTGTCAATCCAGAAACCCCGGTCACCACGCAGATCATCGAGATCAGGAATCCCCCAGAGGCGGATGCCTCTCAAGGCCTCCACAGAACCTCCCACATGGGCGTAGTAGGCATCCCATTCCCTCGCCAGGAGGAGAAAATACGGGCGGGCACTGCGAACCGGGCCTACGTTTTCTGGGGGATCTCCGGCATACAGAGCCATGAACCTGGTAATCAATCCTTCAGCCTCAATTTCATAGACAACACCAGCATCTGCCAGACCAGACTGCGGCCTGCTCGCACCCAGATTGTCAACCATCACGGCAAGCAGAGGAATCACCTTCTCTACCCTCTTACCTGTAAGGGGATCTATCTGGCCAAATTCTTCTTCGCGAGAAACTTCTTTCTCCACCTCTACCGGAGCTGCATCTTCTACAGGAGCTGCCTTTTTGCCGCATCCCCAGCAAAAATAACAAAACCCAATCAGAAGAAAAACTAATAGTATTGGTGAAAACAAAAACGGCAACCTCCTGCACCTTTTCTCCGACACTTCAGCTTCCCCCTTCAAGAATTAGCCTGTTACCCATTATAATGGATCAACCAAAATCTAACAACCGAACCACCCTACCCCAACATAAAAAGAGTTTGAGCAAGCCAGTTTCGCGGTAAGAGGGCCCAAACCTAAAGGGACTGATTGTGAGCTGCTTCGAAAAATTTACATCTACAAAAAGGAGGAGCTCTCACCACAGTTGTCGAAAAACTTAAGTAAAAGTCCGAAAAAATTTAGGGGTTCTCCGAGTCCACCAGCCTGTGGCGATTTTCCGCTATGGTGGTCGGACCGACAGGGTGTGCTGGGAAACCGGCACGCCTCCCAGTGCGGAAAGGAGAATTCGGCTCTCAATCTGAAGCAGGCCGGTGCCCTTCCGCACCGGCCTTTTTTGTGGCTGGTGCCCGGAAAAGAACCTCAAGTGGGGGTGAAAGGTGAGCAGAAAAAACTAAAAAACCAAAACCAGTTCCCGCGGTAGCTTTTCACCAAAAAGCCTATCAAAAAGGAGGATAAGAAAATGTTTAGCAGGAAGTGGATCCCAGTACTCGCGCTTTTGTTTTCTCTGATGGTGGTAGCAGTTTTTGCTTACGGCTGCGGGCAAGAGAAAACCGACACCGGCCAGCAATCTAATCAGAAACAGGAGATCACAGGCAAGCTCGTGGTGCTCCACGCCGGCAGCCTGACGATTCCCTTCGAGGCCATTGAAAAAGAATTCGAAAAACTTCACCCAGGGGTTGATGTCGTCCGCGGGGTCGGAGGCAGCAACGAGCTAGCCCGGAAGATCACTGACCTCGGTCAGAAAGCAGACATCCTCGCCTCAGCTGACTACGCAGTGATCGACGAACTGCTGATACCGAAGCACGCCAAGTGGAACGCTCTCTTCGCCAAGAACTCCATTGTGATCATGTACAATGACCGGAGCAAGTATGCCGATGAGATCAATTCCGACAACTGGTACAAGATCCTCCTCAGAGAAGGTGTGAGCTACGGATACTCTGACCCGAATCAGGATCCTTGCGGTTACCGGACACTTCTGACATGGCAACTGGCAGAAGATTACTACAAAGAACCCGGACTCTACGAGAAATTAAAAGCGAACTGTCCGGAAAAAAACGTGCGCCCAAAATCAGTCGAGCTGATCGCTCTTCTGGAATCAGGACACCTCGACTACATCTTCGAATACAAGTCAGTTGCTCTCCAGCATAAGGCAAAATTTGTGGAGCTTCCTGATGAAATCAACCTCGGTTCCCTGCAACACGCCGATTACTACAAAAAGGCGAAGGTCGAGATTATTGGCAAGAAGCCGGGTGAAACAATGACAGTAATCGGACAGCCAATCGCCTACGGTGTGACCATGCCAACGGTCGGTGAAAATCCGCAAGCAGCAATTGAGTTCCTGAAGTTCCTCTTCGACAAGGAAAAAGGGCTGCGCATCCTGGAAGAAAACGGACAGCCAGTAATCTACCCCGTAGAAGTAAAAGGAGCAGAATACCTCCCCCAAGAACTGCGGGATTTTTTAGAAAAACAGGGATGAGAGGAGCTCAGTAATAGGCAATACCTGCAAGGAAAGTCCAAAGCGGGGAAGTAGTTCTTCCCCGCACCACTTCTATTTTGTTGAGACCAGGGGTCTTCACCCTGCGGCTTCAGGCTGCGAAAAAACGAAATAACCAAGGAGGTAGAAGATGCGAAAAAATCACCTTGACCTGATCTACCTGTTTTCTGCAGTTTCCGGGTTCCTGATCCTTTTCTACATCATCTTTCCTATTACCAACACTCTCTCGCTTTCTGGCTGGAAGGAATTTCAGGAAGCTCTTGGAGACAAGCAGGTGCTCGATTCGATCAAACTGAGCCTGGGCACAGGAGCAGTAACAACCCTTATTTCCCTGATCGTAGGTGTCCCTTTCGCTTATCTGCTCGCCCGCAAGGAATTTCCGGGGAAGGGCCTGGTGGAAAGCATCATTGACATCCCGGTGGTGATCCCGCACACTGTAGCCGGAATCTGCATCCTTACCATCGTTAGCCCCCACTGCTGGTTCGGGCGCTTTTTGGAAACGCTGGGAATCGAAGTAATAGGGACAAAAGTAGGGATTGTGGCGGCAATGACCTTTGTGAGCATGCCCCTGCTCTTGAATGCGGCACGAGACTCTTTTCGGTCTGTTTCCCCGCGCCTGGAAAATGTCTCGCGAACCCTTGGCGCAAGCCACCTATACACCTTCTTCCACATTAGTTGCGGCCTTGCCTGGAGAGGTATCTTGAGTGGCGCCATCCTCACCTGGGCAAGGGCGATCAGTGAATTCGGAGCGGTGATCGTCTTAGCCTACCACCCCATGATTGCCCCGACGATGATCTACGAAAGATACACAGCCTACGGACTGAGCTACGCGGTCCCGGTGACAGCGATCCTGATCTTCATATCACTGTTGATTTTCCTGGCTCTGCGCCTCCTGGCCACCGAAAGGAGGGAGTTAAGTTGATCGAAATCCACAACCTCTCTCTAAAACACGGCAAGTTTACCATGCGCAACATTAACCTCAAGATTGCCAAGGGAGAGTTCTTTGTCCTTCTGGGACCAACAGGCTCGGGGAAAACTACTCTTCTGGAGTGCATCGCTGGTTTGAAAAAGGTAACTTCGGGGAAGATCATCGTCAACAGAAGAGATATTACCCACGAACGGCCAGAAAAAAGGAGGATCAGCATCGTTTACCAGGACCATGCCCTCTTCCCCCACCTCCGGGTAAAAGACAACATCACCTACGGCCTCCGCTTCCAGGAAAAAAAGAAAGAGACCTACTACCAGCAGCGCTTCCAGATGCTTTCAGAACTGCTCCACATTGAGCACCTGCTCGACCGCTACCCGGGTTCTCTCAGCGGTGGAGAAAAGCAGCGGGTAGCCCTAGCGCGGGCACTGCTCACTGAACCCCAGTTACTGCTTCTCGATGAACCTCTGAGTGCCCTCGACAACAACATCAAGGCAACAATCCAGGGGGAGTTAAAGAAGCTGCACCAGCAACTAAAGATGACCATTATTATGGTAACCCATAATTTTGATGATGCTCACACTCTTGCAGAGCGCGTTGGTATTCTCCACGAAGGGCAACTGGTGGAAGTAGGAAAAATCGAAGAGGTCTTCAGAAGACCACGCACTTTATTTACAGCAAATTTCGTGGGGATCAAGAACATCTTCAAGATTGAGACAAGAGACGGCAAGTGCTTCCTTCCCGATGGGAGGCCCCTGGTGTTGAGAGAATTTCCTTCAAAAACAGGGCCTTACTACATAGGGATCAGGCCAGAATGCATCACCCTCAACGAACCCGCAAA
>DAINRC010000154.1:3377-3879 GCA_036742135.1 Bacillota bacterium | reverse complement strand
CGTAGAACTCCTGCAATACCTGCACGCTGAGGCAGCCGTTGCCCGATTGCCAGAGTTCTGCGACCAGAGCCTTAGCCCGGACGTGCTTTTCCCCGGCCGAGGTATCGTGGGCATAAACCAGCACGTTGGTATCCACAAACTGCCGATCGCCATTCTTACTACCGGTCATAGAGATCGCTCCTGGTCCACGTGAGGTTTCCCTTTGTTGCCAGGTCAAACTTGCCCAGCATGGCCAGGTGGTGTTCTTTTGCCTTGCGGTACTCATCTTCCCTGCGCGTGAGGTCCTCGAGTAACCGGGTGAGAAGACCGGAGAGCGAGGTCCCCCGCTCAATAGCGATATGTTTTGCCCGGCGCAGCAGTTCCTTAGGTAGCGAAAGGGTAACATTCTGGTACTCCACGTGCTCCACCTCCACGTAACTAAGTGTATCACTTATTTGCGTGACAAATCAAGTCGTCCGGCACAAGTTCTGTGATCCGTCTGTGATATTGTCAGGGTAAAATC
>DAINRC010000154.1:0-3362 GCA_036742135.1 Bacillota bacterium | reverse complement strand
ACGTAACTAAGTGTATCACTTATTTGCGTGACAAATCAACAGGTGAATTACTGGGGGTGATCCGCAAGATGGTCCAGGAGGCGTTATTGGAGCTAGAAAGGGATAAGTCCGTAAATGGATGACATCGAGATGACTGTGCGACTCTTCTGTCCGCCGGAGGTGGCCTTGCTGACGCTGTGCTCCAGAACCGGGGAACTGGGGCGGAAATTGTTTTCCCGGCATGTCTGGCATCAAACCCTGGCGGCCGTGCTTCTCTCAATGTGTCGCGCGGAAGATGTTCGTTATAACACGCAGGCTCAGAGGTTGCTCCGCCGTCCGGAGGCCTACTAGCTTCGTTGCACGCCGGCGGAAGTGCTGGCCGCGGTAAAGAAAAAATGGCGGTTATGGGGAGCAAAGATACTCAAAAGGGCCGTTGATGGGGATGCTGGTGAGAAAAGGGCTCCGGATTCCAGAGCCCATTCTGCCTGTTTCCGCTTGTGTCATTCCTCAGGGGAGCGGAGATAGATATTGGAGACCTCTGTCTTGATGTCCACTTTGTAGCGCCCGTTGCCGATCCGGCCGGTGGCCTGTTGTTCCCCAGTACTGGTTTCCACCAGCTTTAGGGGGATGTTGGTGACGATTCTCCCGCTCCTGGTCAGGGCGGTGATCTGGCAGCCTTCTTGCCCTTTGGGCAACTCCCACAACACATTGCTGCGGCCAACGGCGCTTATCTGGGTGTCGCCCCGGATGTCTCGCAGGTTGATGAGTAATTCCCGACCACTGGCGGTCACCGGGCCTTCAATATGGGTTGCTTCGAAGATACCGTTGAAACCCTCCACCCTCACTGCCCCTATGACACGGTTGACCAGGAGGTGACCATCGAATCTCGCTTCCAGGTTGCCCTGGAGGTTTTCTACGATTATGCCGCCGATGATCACCCCGTTGTGGTGGTTTTCTAAGCTTAAGTTCCCTGTAACGTCGGCGATATAGCCGCTGTCGACGCCTGCCACCACCCAAACATTACCTTGGATACCGGTAATCTCAAGGCTCGAGCAGCCGTTGATCTTGATGTCGCCAGTTAAACCAGTAACCGTGACTGAACCGCTGCCTTCCACTACCAGCGAGCCGCTCAGTTCCTGGGCTACCACCTCTGAGCTGCCAATGATTTCTGCCCGCAGACCCTTTGGGAGTGCTACTGTATAATTAACCAAAACGCTTTGAATTCCCTCGCCCCGAACCTGAGGCTCCTTAAGCGCCAAAATGAGTCGTCTTCCTTCCACAGCTTGGTTTACGGTTACATGGCGGAGGTACCTGGCTGCCTGTTCCGGGCGGTTGGCGTAGACAATAATCTCGTAAGCGACCTGGATCTCGTTGCTTGTCGTGCTTTTGAGTTCTACACGCCCCCGAGGATGCTGAAACTTCACCACCTCAAAGTCATTGGCCCTACGGGTGATGGTTCCGCTTTGTGTCTGGTGGTGCTCTTCCCAGCCCTGAAAATCCCGCCTTTCCTCTTCGGACAACTGGTGCAGGTAGTTGCCGAAAACACCGCTGGCACCGTGAAGGGCGAAGTCCTGAACGGCGAGGAAGGCAAGGACCACCAGAAAAACCACAAAGATGGTTTTCGTAGGCACTTTGCCCATGCTTTACACCTCCACTTCCTGTTCGAGGAGCCAGCCGTTTAGGGCGAAAAGGCCGGCCGTGAGGAAGAGAACCGTGGTAATGGGCGCGGTGTTTACTGTGGACGTGCCCAGCTGAACCACATGCTCTTCGACCATGCTCGTGGTTTGCAGGGTTATGTCAGGGACCCAGGTAAACAGGGGACTGAGCAGGGCGCCCAGCCGGAACAGCAGCCAGGAGATAACAAAGAAGGCCACACCGGACGCTAGGCTCCGGAGGCAGGGGACCATCCGACCCGCCAGAAAGGTGAACTGCCCCACCACCACCGCCACCACCGTAAACAGCCAGTAACCGGTATAGAGCCACAGTGGAAGCGCCCACGGCTGGGGAACGTGAGGATCATACAGTTCCCGCAGGGCATTGGGGGCCACCAGTGCCAGACCACCAATACATAAGAAGCTCAACACAGTGAAGCTGAGCTGCACGGCCAGTGCCTTCGCTCCAGCAATTGTCCAGCCACGCAGGGGCAGGGCCAGCAGCAGCTGGGAAGTATTCGTGCTCCACTCTACGTGCAGACTGTAGTAGGCCGTTCCTCCTGCCCAGACAGGCAGGATGAGGAGGGGTGCAAACGCCAAGGCGGTTACGTGGTTTTGGTCCCAGATGCCTACCCGCGAGGCTAAGAAGAGGTACCAGAACACCGCCAGTACCGCAAAACCTCCACCCAGAGGGGTGGTACCTCTTAGCTCCTTGAGCAGCAAACGTCGGAACACCATCTATCCATACACCCTTTCCCACAGTTCTTGAACAGAGCAGCCGTGCTTGGCGCGCAGGTTTTCCGCCGCCTCACAGAGGGCGACCTGGCCGTCGCGCAGGAATATAACCCTGTCGAAGACCCCTTCTGCCTCTTTGACCTGGTGGGTGGAGAGAATAATTGTTTGTTCGCCGAGGCGGTACTCGCCGACAATAGCCCTAATGATCCTCGCCCTTGAAGGGGGATCGATGCCGGACAGCGGTTCATCCAATAGAACCAGGGGTGCGCGCCGGGAAAGAGCCAACACCAGTTTGAAGCGGGCGCGTTGCCCCTTGGAGAGGTCTCCCACCCGCCTGGTAGCATCGAGTTCCATAAAGGCCAGTAGCTCTGTTGCCCGCTGCGCCTCCCAGTCGGCATAGAAGGCTGACACAAAGTCCAGCATCTCCCGCACGGTCATCCAGGAGTAGAAGTGGTCGGCCTCCGGCAGATAGGAGACCAGCGCTTTAGTAGCCGCCGAAGGCGTTTGCCCGTCAACCAGCACCCTCCCGGATGTGGGCCGGACGAGGCCGGCAATAGTCTTCAGCAGGGTGGACTTTCCGCTCCCGTTCGGTCCGAGAAGCCCGAAGATCAGGCCCCGTTCGAGCTTCAGGTTGATCCCGTTGAGGGCCCGGGTGCGGAAATACGTTTTGTGGAGGTTGTCAATTTCCACAATATAGGTGCTATTCGGCACTGGGATCACCTCTTTTCGTCTGTTCGTCGAGGGCGGCATCCACCAGGCGGCGGATGTCGTCTGCTTTATAACCCAGGGAAAGCATTTCTCTGAGGAACACTCCCAGGGCTTCTTCAGCCATTTCGGCCCGAAGACGCGCCACCAGTTCTGGGTCCCCGCGGATGAAGGTGCCCTGTCCCCGTAGGGTCTCGGTTAACCCTATGCGCTCCATTTCTTGAAAAGCCCTTTGGACAGTGTTTGGGTTGACACCAGCGCGCTGGGCCAGTTCCCGCAGCGAGGGGATTC
>DAINRC010000153.1:0-3891 GCA_036742135.1 Bacillota bacterium | reverse complement strand
GCTTGCTTAAAATTCCATTACTCCCGTCCCACACTTTTTATTATAGAGCCGAAAATTGTGGCTCAAGTGTAATCGTGCTGTGATATTGTCACCTTGAAATCCGTCCGTGATATTGTCAGGGTAAAATCCGTCTGAGAAAATGTTGGCATGATAAAACCGCAACCCTGGCGAATTAAACAATTAGGGCTTGGGGTGCCAAAGCAAAGGTGGGGCGCAGGCACGGGCAAAAATGCTTTGCCGCCCCTCGACCCGCCCAAGTGGGCTAAAAGAGCCCGAAAAGCTCGAGTGTCGCGCTCACCTTTGCCCGCCACAAAACGAAAGGTTACGTCAGGACCGCGGTTACTGTGAGGGAGCAGAACTGTTACCGGATAACACCATCAGGTGGTTACACCCACTAACCCAGTTTCCGCTTTCCGCCCCATCCCCTCCCACTTGCGCCTGGAACATATCCTCTGGTGGAAGGAACACCGAACCCCGGCTATACCACCCACTTTGAACGCAAAACCTATAAGGGTGTTAACTCCTAAAGGTGCATCTATTATCCCTCTACGTTCGGTGGTAGAGGTCCATAAACTACCTGAGGGCCGCTTGTATGTGGGATGGAAGGGGTATATACTCGTTAGAGATCTTGACCTCCCCTCCTTCTACCAAAGCACAACTTAACACTCAGCCTGCACCCTCTACCGAAATGATCAATGAAAAGGCGGGCACTACTTCTTCAATCCGTAGGCAGCTCAAGAGAGCACCCATGGTGCAAACCATGGAAACCCCGCAGACCTAATTATACCACCCCCACCCTGACAAATTCACTGACGAGTTTTCCCTGACATTTTCACTGGCGCTCGACACAAAAATTATGATCCCTGGGTGATCTATCCCAAGAGGCCACTTTTTTCCTGCCAGATTCCCGGACAACACCTTTCCAGCATTTTTATCAACGCCCCACTATTTTTTAAGGTAGCAAAGAAACTCACAATTCCTGCAGAGGTCTCCTGATGCTGTATGCCAGTTGCTGTCTTCTGTCTCCATCTGAATGCCCCCAAAAGAAACAGGAGATTGGGGAAGACATCGTTTCCGAGCCATTACTCTTCTGGATGGCCCTATAAGAAAACTAAGCCGTGATCTTGTATACCAAA
The DNA here is from genome assembly GCA_036742135.1 of Bacillota bacterium. Classification (GTDB taxonomy): domain Bacteria; phylum Bacillota; class DSM-12270; order Thermacetogeniales; family Thermacetogeniaceae; genus 50-218. The sequence continues at coordinate 2,755 of DAINRC010000153.1, read as the reverse complement.
TTTATTGTATCTGGTCCAACACCTGTGTTATCATAGGGAAAGAAGTGAGGAGGAACAAAACATGGGAGAGTTGTTTGACAAAAGAGCCGAAGATTACGACTCCTGGTATGAAACACCAAAGGGCAAGCTGGTCCACCAAATTGAAAGAGAAGTCATTTACGAGTACTTGAAACCAATGCCAGGCATAGAAATCCTCGATATCGGTTGTGGGACAGGAATTTACTGTCTGGAGCTAGCTCAGTTAGGGGCCAAGGTAACAGGTATTGATATTTCGGAGGCCATGTTAACCAAAGCGCGAACCAAAGCAGCACGCCAGGGTCTGGAGATCCAGTTCTTCTGTGCGGATGCCCGGAAACTTCCCTTCCAAGACGAGAGTTTTGATGCTGTGGTCTCGGTTACTGCCTTGGAATTCGTCCCTGATTTAAGAGAAGCCTTAGAGGAAGCCTACCGGGTTTTGCGCCCCGGGGGCCGGCTCGTAGTGGGCATGATCGGGGGCAACAGTGCCTGGAGCCACTATTACACAGCTCAAGCAGCTAGTGACCCTGACAGCATTTTTCGATGGGCCCACTTTCCCACCCTAGAAGAGCTGCTGGCAGTCATGCCGGGAAACGAAGTGGAAGGGAAAGCAGTGCTCTTTGTGCCACCAGATTTTGATTTTGCCAAGGTGGAGGAGGCCCTGGCCCTCGAAGCCCAAGGGCGACAAGAGGGAAGGACGGATGGTGGTTTTGTTTGCGCTGTGTCCTACAAGAAGTAAGGAGGAAGGCGGATGATTTCCTGTCAGGTTTCTCTATACCCTTTAGGAACCCCTGAGTACACCAAGATTATTAAAGAAGCCTTGGCTTCCTTGCCAGAGGGTCGAGTGCAAGTTGAGGTAAACCCAATGAGCACCATCATTCGTGGCGATGAAGAAGAGGTGTGGCAAGCAGCCCAGACCTTGTTTAAGGCTGCTTCTCAGGGAGGAGAAGTGGTTATGGTGATGACAATCTCCAACAGATGCGGCTGTCGTTAGGCTCAAGGGCAAAGCCTCTTACCACCCTTGAACGTAGTCCAAAGGAGGGTTCTCTTGTGTCCCACTGCCGGGCGTGTGTAGTAACGTGCATGGATTTTCGCATCCAGAGGACAGTAGCAAAGTGACCTACGATTACATCGCTGTGCCAGGAGCCACAAAAGACTTTGCAGCACGGGGGTTGCTCGAGATGGTTGCTCCTCATCCACCACGAGGACCGCGGTGCCTACAACCTTGGTAACATACCTGTAGCCGACCAGTTGGCTAAACAGAGGGAAGACATGGAAAAGGCGGCCGCAACAATCCGGAAAAGTTACCTAGGTGTCACCGTCCGCCTTGCTTTTGCTTATCTCGACGGAAGAGTCGAGGAGTTAGCTTAGTCAGGAAGCTGGCGGTAGTGGAAAACAGCCACTACCCCTTTTTTTACCCTGACGACAGGATTAGGCTGAACGATTACATTGGAGACGGCGTACTGCCAGTTGCCGTTGATGACACCGTCGGTCAAGGGGTAGCAGAAGCCTTCAAGGTTCACCCCTTCTGCCCGGCCCCCAAGAGCAAGGACAGATACCGTTTCTCCAGGTTCTCCTGGAATCGTTGCTTCCCCGGCCACGAGGTAGATCGTCAGTTCTGGTGCTTCGAAGGAGACTCTGATCCCGCTCTCAACGAGCTTCACCGCGCTGCAGATGTTAGCAAGGGTGTGGTCAAGCCGCGACCCTACTCCCCCCCAAACCGTCACTTCAGAGGCACCAAGCTCCTGCGCCAGCCTGTAAGCAAGTTGGGTGTCAGTATCATCCTTCTCCGCAGGATAGACGGAGAAGGCAACACCTTTCTCTTCCAGCGCGCGCCGGACGGCAAGAGGCAGGGAGTCGAGGTCCCCAATGACAACGTCAGGAACGATCCCAAGCTCCCACGCCCAGTAGGCACCACCGTCGGCGCAGATCACTTTTGTAAACCTTCCTCTCTGCTGGCGGTACCACTCCAACGACCCGTAAGCCCCGTTCGCCATGATCAGTACCTTCACTAGTTTCCCTCCCCGCAAGCCACCATCAAGGTGACCAAACATGCTGCGACTTCCTCCGTAGAGGCAAGACTCAGCTACCTAACTTTCTTCCTAGACTCCCCGAGACACTAGGTTTTGCTCCTCAGCCTCTGTTTTCCTGCAACACAATGAATTCGAGGATATCCTGAAAGGAGTTAAAGGGAACCGCCGGGATCCCTTGCTCCCGGCAGTACTCGTAAAGGACATCCTTGGCAAAGACCAGATCCGCCTTGGCGGCAGGACAAGTATCGGAGTAACCATCACCAATGTAGACGACCTCGGCCTCGGGGACACGAAGCCTCTCCATCAAAAGGCTCTTGCAGGTACCGCACTGGCCGCAGGCAGGGTTGAAGGGCAAAAGATTCGAAAAGAACCGTTAAACAACAGTTTGTTGCTGTAAAAGGGAAGCTTAAGCCCGTATTTGGCAAGTACGATCCGCAGAGACAAGTCGTAGCCGTCGCTGAGGATGAAGACCCGGTAGCCCCTCTCCCGGCAGAAGGCCACAAAGTCTAGAAACGACTCGTCGATCTCCATCTGGGCAAAAAATTCTTCGATCTCAGCAGGGGTAGCCTGGAAGAGCTGGAAAATGAGGTTGGCACACTCTTCAGTGGAGATTTCTTTTCGCTCCCAGCGGGCGTTGATCTCCTCCCACCCCGGGGCAGCAAACCGCGCCACCATGGCGGTGCAGGTGTCTACCTTGGTGATCGTTC
>DAINRC010000152.1:0-3892 GCA_036742135.1 Bacillota bacterium | reverse complement strand
CAACGGAAGAGCGGCTCTCATAACTCATATTCAAGAGGTCGGAGGTTCAATCCCTCCCGCGCCCACCAGTAGGGAACCCTCAAACCCGCACGCCGCAAGGCTCTGCGGGTTTTTAAATTTTTTGGGAGGGGCCGGACGGGGTCTTCTGAAGTCGGTGAGTAAGGACGGTGTCGGTAGAGGATGTTGAACTGGAGAGCTGGACAGGGTCCCCTGAAGTTCCGAAAAATCTGGTAGTCTCAGATGAGAGTCGGACAGAGCCGGAAATCAAAATCTGGAAGAGTCCTGGAGGGAATCTGGGAATTTGAGACCTGAGCGACATATTTCCTGGCTCTCTTGGATTGAAGGCCCGCGCCTTATCACATCGCGGGTTTCTTCTTTTGTGTGCTCGGCATGGGCTTTGGCTATAAACGGGACCTTCCCACAGAAGTTAGAATCTGGTGCGAAACAGATGAGAGCAAGAAGGGAGCAGTGTTAGCCAAGAATGGCATGGCAAGTAACTGGTAGGTGTGATGGGCAGTCTTGGGGAAGTGAACTAAGGTGGTTAGTTATTATAAGTTTTTGCAGGAAAGTATGCCTTCATGGAGAACTTTGAGTAAAAAAGTTTTCATCCAGGCTTCTTTCAAATTTTTCTTGTGTTTTGTGCTACAAGCTGGCACTTTCCGGTGAGGGCAAATAAATTCAAGCACATATAGAAGGAGGATGTATCGATGGAAAAGAACGAGTTGGGAATGCTTGTTGAGGAATTAGGCACCAGTGACTATGAGAGGAAACTTTGGCAACAGCTTTTACAGGAAGCCACTTCAGGTGCCGAGGTAAGGGAACTCCGGGAAAGGCTGCGAGAACCCTTGCTTGGGTTGCTCAAGGAGTTGGGGGAAGGTTTGCTTGGAACAAAGCTTCAACTTGTTAGCAATAAGTTAAAGGACTTCCCAACTGTCGAGATTTTGCCCCTGGTGCTGGAGCTTTGCGGCGAATTACGCCACGAGAAGGAGCAAGCTCTTCAGGAGTTTCAGCAGATGCTTTCCGAATTGGCAACTCCGGTGATTCGCATCTGGACTGATGTTCTTCTGGTTCCGCTTGTTGGCGGTTTGGATAGTGACCGCGCCCAAGGTATGGTGGAACGACTTCTGGAGCGCACCAGCAGCACCCGGGCAAAGGTGGTTATTGTTGACGTCAGTGGGGTTCCCATGATCGACACAGCAGCTGGTGGCTTTCTCATTGAGATGTTTAGTGCTGTAAAGTTGTTGGGGGCTGATGTTATTCTTACCGGTCTCAAGCCAGAAGTTGCTCACACCCTTGTGAAGCTGGGGATAGACTTCCAGATGGTGGTGATTGCCCGTGACCTCGAAGATGCACTGCGGCGGGCTATTGCCATGCTTGAGGAGGAAAAGAGACGCCAGCAGAAGATTGCACGCGTATGGGGTGGGGGATTTCTAGGTGAAGGGGAAGAAAGTGATGGGGTTTGAAGAAAGGGTGGTTCCTACAATTAAGATCGGTGATTGCCTGCTTGTGCCAATTCAGATAGACCTTGATGACAGAACAGTTGAACAGCTTCAAGCACAACTGTTGGCAGAAATTCAGGAAAAGCGGATTCGGGCGATCATTCTCGATGTTCATATGGTAGGTGTAATTGACAGCTATATTTCTTACACTCTTTCAGAAACCGCGGCGATGGCCCGACTAATGGGATGTCAGGCAGTGATTTGTGGCATTCAACCTGCCGTGGCCCTTACTTTGGCCCAGATGGGGATTGAACTGCGAAATCTTGTGGTTGCTCGCGATCTTGAGCACGCTCTGGCACTGGTGTAGTTTCTTCAGGAGAGGAGTAGGGGTTTTGGAGGAGAAAAGGGATAAGAGGGGGCTCATGGACATCCAAGAAGAAGACTTTGATGTGGTTGTGCGCATTAGCAGGGAGGACGATATTGCCATAGCGAGGCAAATGGCCAAACAGCTTGCCCAGGAGGCAGGTTTTTCTCTTGCCGATGTAACTAAAATAGCTACTGCAGTTTCTGAACTTGCTCGCAACATTTATCGTTACGCCCGGACTGGGGTGATCATGATCCGTAAGCAGGACCAAGAGACGAACAATCCCACTGTGCAAGTGGTGGCTGTTGATCGTGGTCCAGGGATCGAAGACATTGACCTTGCTCTGAAAAGAGGTTACACCACCCATGAGCGCAGCCTAGGTATAGGTTTGTCAGGAGTAAAGCGCCTCATGGATTCCTTTGAAATCACCTCTACAGTCGGGGTTGGGACTACAGTAGTAGTTGAGAAGAGGAGGCGCAAATTTTGACTCCTAAAAATGATTCTCCAAGAACTTTTGGGCAAGAAGAAAAAAACCACAAGTGGGAAGTGTTTACCTGTGTCCGCCCTCGTTGCCTGGAGAAAGTGGGTGGTGACTTCTGCTATGTCAAGGAAAAGGATGGAGATGTCCTTATAGTCTTGGCAGATGTACTTGGGCATGGAGAGAGAGCATACCAGGATGCAGTAATTATCTCTGAGGCGCTTCAACATGCTTCTGGGGGGTTGTCACAAGTCCATTTACTGGTGGAAACTGCGGCTTTCCGGACTCGGGGGTGTGCTCTTTTCTTGGCTTTGCTGAAGGAGGTAGCAATCGAATACATCTTAATCGGGAATATCAGAGGATGGCTGGTGACGCCTTTCGCAGTTGAAACTTTGGTCAGGCAACCAGGCATTGTAGGGAAAAAGATGGTCCAACCCATTATCCGCCAAAGAGAAGTAACGGGAACTGCGTCCCTTTTGGTTTGCAGTGACGGGGTTAGATCCGGCTTTTCTCCTACGGCCTTGAGGCACTTCTGGGAATCGTCCTTGGCGACTATTGCCTGCCATGTGCTGGGTAAATATGGGATAGCTGAAGATGACGCCAGCGTTTTGGTGGCAAGGAGGTGCGTTTGACTAGTTGAGCGGAGATTTTTATTCTGCCTACAAGAATTACCTTGAACGTTATATTTACGAAGGTGCCCCTGAAAGTGTGCTTTTAGAGGCATACCAACACCTACCGCACTACTTGGAGGAAAGTGAAGCCCAGGCTGCGAATATTCTTGATGTGCATACACGTGCTTTGCGCGAGGTTATGGGAATCAGGCGGGACAACGACAACGTGCAGTGGATATACATAGAACGGGCTACCGAATTTTTGGCACAACTCCTAATAGTTGTTGATTCTGTTCTCCTCCATCTTAGGGAAAAAGTTGAACGTGACAGCCTTACTGGACTCTACAACAGACTGGGGCTACAGCGCCTGCTTACCCAGATGTTGGAAGCATCCCGGAAGAGGAAAGAACCACTGGTTGTCGCCTTATTGGATCTTGATAATTTCAAGCAGATTAACGACATGTATGGCCACCAGGCTGGTGACGATGTCCTTTGTTTCGTGGCTCGTTTGATCACCAGAACTCTGCGGAGTGATGATGTGGTGGCGCGGCTTGGAGGTGAAGAATTTGTGATTATTCTTCCAGCAACGGATTTTGCTAAAGCGAGGGTTCCTCTGGAGCGAATTCGGGCTCAAATCGCAGCGGAAGACGCTTTGCCGGGGTTAAAGGGTCTTACCGTAAGCATAGGTGTTGCTGAATACTCCGGACGGGGTTCTGTTGACCCTGAAGAACTCCTTCGTCAGGCAGATCAAGCAATGTATCGCGCCAAAAGATTGGGCAAGAATAGAATCGTTTTCTTCGGAGAGGGGGAAGGGGATAACCTGTAAGTGAACTCAGGAGAATGTCTGTTTTTAAGCGAAGCTTTTACAGGTGAGGGAATATTGGAGGTGCGAGCGCACATAGAATTGAGATAGAAGTCAGCAACTTACACTTCCTCATTTGGAAATTTCTTCTTGAAGAAGGAATTTTTTTGTCTATGTCGAAAAACATTTAGAGCAAGT
>DAINRC010000151.1:423-3928 GCA_036742135.1 Bacillota bacterium | reverse complement strand
ATCACAGACGGATCACACCTCCAACTGAATAAAAAATTGACAGGAGCATTACCTGATGTTATGATTATCATTGTGTTCTGCGTCTTCTCTCTCAAGAGGTAAGGACCCTGAGTTTGCAGGGTCCCCCCTTTTGGGAAACCTTCTTAAAAAGGGAAGGGGTGGAGAGAAGAAGTGGAAAGGTTGAAGAACGCTCCAAAAAAAGTCGTGGGAACGAAGCAAACCAAAAAAGCAGTAGAAAAAGGGATTGCCCAGCTTGTTTACATTGCTAAAGATGCTGAGGAGCACGTTACTTCTCCACTGCTCCAGTTATGTGCTGAAAAAGGTGTCGAGGTTGTCATGGTTGATTCGATGGCAGAGCTGGGAAAAGTCTGTGGCATCAAAGTGGGGGCAGCATCTGCCGCTATTGTCAGTTGATGTTTGGCTGAAAAGGAGGTGTGGAGATGCCGACAATTAACCAGTTAGTTCGTAAAGGCCGGGAGAAGGTGGAGTCAAAGTCAACAGCACCAGCCCTGAAAGGGTGCCCTCAGAAGCGGGGCGTCTGCACCAGGGTGTACACAACGACTCCGAAGAAACCAAATTCAGCTCTGCGCAAAGTGGCCAGGGTGCGGCTTACCAGTGGTGTAGAGGTTACCGCCTACATTCCCGGGATCGGTCATAATTTGCAGGAGCACTCGGTTGTGCTTGTGCGGGGAGGAAGGGTAAAAGATCTACCCGGAGTCCGCTACCATATTATCAGAGGCGCCCTCGATGCTGCTGGAGTGCAGGGAAGAAATCGCGGTCGCTCCAAGTATGGAACGAAAAAGCCGAAAACTGCCAAATCGTGATTGATAAGGAGGGATGTGTTTGCCACGTCGCGGTCCAGTTCCCAAGCGTGATGTCCCACCGGATCCTGTATACAACAGCAAGATCTTTACGAAGCTCGTGAACAAGGTGATGTGGGACGGCAAGAAGAGCCTGGCAGAAAAGATCTGCTATGGTGCTTTCGATATTATTAAGGAAAAAACTAAGCGCGATCCTATGGAAGTTTTTGAGGAAGCGCTAAAAAATGTAATGCCTGTTCTGGAAGTCAGGCCGCGGAGGGTCGGGGGTGCCACGTATCAGGTTCCTGTAGAGGTGCCTCCAGAGCGAAGGCTCGCTCTTGGCATCAGGTGGCTCGTCGAGTTTGCCCGTGAGCGGTCTGGAAAGAGCATGAAGGAGAAGCTGGCAGCGGAGATCATCGATGCCGCCAATAACACAGGTGGTGCCGTGAAGAAGAAAGAAGATACCCACAGAATGGCTGAGGCGAACAAGGCCTTCGCCCATTACCGGTGGTAGAAGCTGGCATTAGTTTTGCGGAAAGGGGGGAAAGCAATGGATAAAGCAAAGTCTCTGGATAAAATCCGGAATATTGGGATTATGGCTCACATTGATGCCGGAAAAACGACGACAACAGAGCGGATCCTGTTCTACACGGGGCGTGTCTACAGAATGGGTGAGGTAGATGAAGGGTCAGCAACGATGGACTGGATGAAGCAGGAGCAGGAGCGGGGGATTACCATTACGGCGGCTGCTACAACTTGTCCCTGGCGGGGTCATGTTATCAACCTTATTGACACACCAGGGCATGTGGACTTTACAGCAGAAGTCGAGCGCTGTTTGCGAGTGCTCGACGGGGCGGTGGTGGTTTTCTGTGCTGTGGCCGGGGTGGAGCCGCAGACAGAAACTGTTTGGAGGCAGGCAGACAAGTATCATATTCCGCGGATTGCCTACTTAAACAAGATGGACCGTGTAGGTGCTGATTTCTTCAGAGTAACGCAGATGATTCGCCAGCGGCTGGGTGCTAATGCTGTTCCCATTCAGATTCCCATTGGTTGTGAGGACTCGTTCCGGGGTGTTGTCGACCTCATCAAGATGAAGGCGGTTATCTACCTTGATGAACTGGGGACGGTGAGCAAGGAAACTGAAATCCCGGAAGAACTTAGGGAACAGGCGAAAGGCTGCCGCGAGCAGTTGCTGGAGGCCCTTGCTGAGCTTGATGAGAACTTTATGGTCAAATACCTTGAGGGAGAAGAGTTCTCCGAAGAGGAGATCAAGGCCCAGATCAGAAAGCAGACGATTGATTGTCGGCTTGTCCCTGTTCTCTGTGGTTCTTCTCTCAAAAACAAAGGGGTCCAGCCGCTTTTAGATGCCATTGTTGACTATTTGCCTGCACCCACAGATGTGCCTCCGGTTAAGGGGCACGACCCGGTGAGTGGAGAGGTTCGGGAACGGAAGCCAGATCCTGAAGAACCTTTAGCAGCACTGGCGTTCAAGGTCCAGACTGACTTGTATGTAGGGAAACTGGTTTTCCTCCGGGTGTATTCCGGAACCCTGCGCTCAGGAACAGTTGTTTACAATGCCACCAAAGGGAAAAAAGAAAGGATTGGCCGCTTGGTGCGGATGCACGCCAACCACCGCGAAGATGTCGACGAGGTTTCTGCTGGTGATATTGCTGCTGCCATCGGGCTCAAAGCAACAATTACCGGGGATACTCTATGCACCGAAGAAGAGCCATTGGTTCTGGAGCCGATGCAGTTTCCCGACCCAGTTATTTCCGTGGCTATTGAGCCCAAAACAAAGGCTGACCAGGACAAGATGGGCGTAGCCCTCCACCGCCTTACTGAAGAAGATCCCACTTTCCGTGTTTACACTGACCGGGAAACCGGGCAAACTCTGATTGCTGGTATGGGCGAACTCCACCTGGAGATCATCATCGACCGCCTCTGCCGTGAATTCAATGTTGATGCTCATGTGGGCAAGCCTCAAGTTGCCTATAAGGAGACAATTACCAGAAAGGCGCGCGGTGAGGGCAGGTACATCAAGCAGACCGGAGGTCGTGGCCAATACGGCCATGTGGTTCTGGAGATTGAGCCCCTCTCTTCCGGAGAAGGGTTCCAGTTTGAGGATCAAACAACTGGAGGAATCATCCCGAAAGAGTTCATCCCAGCTATTGAAGCTGGAGTCAAAGAAGCAATGGAAACCGGAATCCTTGCTGGTTACCCAGTAGTGGGGGTGCGCGTGCTCCTTGTTGGGGGTTCTTACCATGAAGTGGATTCCTCCGAGATTGCTTTCAAGATCGCGGCCTCCCAGGCATTCCGGGCGGCTGCGGAGAAGGGCCGACCGGTTTTGCTAGAACCGATTATGAAGGTGGAAATCACTGTTCCCGAGGAATATCTCGGAGATGTCATTGGGGACTTCAACGCCAGGCGTGGCCGCATTGAGGCTACCGAACTTCGGGGGACACTCCAGGTAATCAAGGGATATGTTCCTCTGGCGGAAACGTTTGGCTATGCCACGGTCCTGCGTTCCTTGACCCAGGGTCGGGGCAGTTCAGTAATGCAGTTTTCCCATTACGAGCAGGTTCCTTCAGCAGTTGCTGAAAAGCTCCTCTGGAAGTCCCAGGGGACTAGGTTGAGCCTTTAAGAAAAAATTTTATTTAAGATAGGAGGAATACAGATGGCGAAGCAGAAGTTTGAGCGGACGAAAC
>DAINRC010000151.1:0-143 GCA_036742135.1 Bacillota bacterium | reverse complement strand
GACGAGGTGCCTGTAGTTGCGGGTAGTGCTTTGAAGGCGATGGAGTGTGGGTGTGGTAATCGGGAGTGTCCGAACTGTGGGCCGGTGTTGCAGTTATTGGATGCGGTGGATGAGTATATTCCGACGCCGCAGCGGGACATTGA
>DAINRC010000150.1:0-3929 GCA_036742135.1 Bacillota bacterium | reverse complement strand
TTAGCTGCCTAGCATATCCCAAGTGAAAGTCTCCTGCTAATTCAGCACATATCAGGTTTGAATGACGCGGACATTGACCACAGTGATGATCAGGCGACCAAAGCAGGTTGGATACAGGCGAGTCTTGAGAAGATTAAGAGTACGCCTTTTGCGCTAGAGCCTAAGCACCTGACACACTAGATGTACCCGAAAAGGGGCTAGTGAGACTAACGGACACGTTAGCTGGTGGATATGCGATGCAATTGATCTAAATTAATTTCAAAGCACCAGAACCGGCTCAGTTGTGCCCAAAGCGGATGTTCGCAAAAAATAATCTTCTCTTGATACCGCAGATTAAAGTGGATGTTCGATATGGCCTTTTAAAGGTAGAAAACTTAGTATTTAGACGCCTACCTTCTAGAGAAATAACGCAAATGAATAAAATGCTACCATCAACTTAAAATCATGATATGTCACGGCAAACTTCACACTTTCTAACTGTTGGCATAAACAACATACCATCCATCTACTGAAGTAGAAATTTTTTGAAATGTGCCGATGGTGTATTTTCAAGCATATTGCTACGACAAATAACGTAAAGATTTTTGTAGGGGGTGATCCCTTCAATTTTAACGCTTCTTAGTCGACCACTCTCGCACTCATCGACCACAGACGAAGAGATCACCAATGAAATACCCAAGCCTGCCTGTACTGCCCGTTTAACCGCCTCTGTGCTTCCAAGCTGCATAGATACACCAATAGAATCTGCCACGCTTCCGAAAAAATGCTGTAACAGACGCCCTGTGCCGCTACTTGTTTCTCCCCCCAGCAATTTCTCTCCCTTCAGCCAATCTAATGGAATACTCGCCAATTTGGCCCACGGATGCTCCACCGGCACAATCACAGCTAGTTCTTCACTTCGCCAAACGCATGCATCAAATCCCTCTCGTTGATCCCACCATTCCATAATGGCCACATCGACTTCAAAGTTTTCCAGTTTTTTCACAATGGTAAGATTATCGCCAATGACTACATCAAAATTGCAAGTTGCTGTTTTCTTGAACCGCCTCAAGTGCGGTGGCAATACATAGATGCCGATATTCGAGCTCGCGCCTATTACAAGACGATTTGTGTCGAATAATGCGCACGCTCTGGATCCGGTGCGCACTAGGTTTTCCGCATAAGGCAAAAACACTTTGCCTTCCTCTGTGAGCGTACAACCTGCGTTGTTTCGCACAATCAGATTGACACTCAGCGACTCTTCTAGGCGCCTAACATGCTGAGTCACAGCTGACTGTGAGAGCCCTGTGTGCTTGGCTGCTTCACGAAAGCCACCCCGATTCACGACAGCCAGAAAAGTAACTACGCGTTCAAGATTGATCAATTAACGCCTTCCAAAATTGGATTATTGATAGCATCGGATGGCCTTTGGCCGGTCAGTGCCTGTAAGATATTATTGGCTGCTAGTTTCTCGATTTCGAAACGCACGTCGTCGACCGCAGACCCCAAATGTGGGGTGAAAAATGTTTGCGCTGTATTGGTCAGTAACTCCTGCGGAATAGCTGTTGGCCTATCAACACGGATCCACTCTTCCAATTCGAAAACATCTGCCGCATAACCCGCCAATTTTCCAGATTCAAGTGCTTCGGCAACAGCTAATTCATCGACAACTGAACCACGACACGCATTGATCAAGTAGCTTCCTGTGCGCATTGTGCCAATTGTTTCTGCATTCAATAAGTGCAAAGTTTGCGGCGTCATTGGCAGCATAGGTACAACAAAGTCACTGCTACTTAATAATTCATCGAGACTCACCTGTCGTGCATTCCAGGCCTTTTCCTGCTCTTGATTCAAGGCGATGTCATCGCAATAAAGCACCCGCATATCAAAACTCGATAAGCGCTTCGCAATCGCTCGCCCGACCGCACCCATACCGATGATTCCGAGTGTGCGTCCTGTTAAACCCGTTCCGTATAGTTCCGGTCTCCACCCGTTAAATCCGTGAGTTCGGATACGGCGATCCCCCTCGGCCAGATGGCGAGTCAGGCCAAGAAGCAATCCAATTGTCAGCTCCGCCGTTGGGATGGTCAGAAGGTCCGGCACGATGCTGAACCAAATACCACGGCGGGTACAAGCATCGACATCAAAGTTGTCATAGCCTTTGAGTGCTGCACCTACAATCTTCAATTTAGGGCAGGACGCAAGAAAATCATCATCGATACTGTCAGGCATGAATACCATCAGTGCGTCAGCATCCTTTGCTCTCTCCAGCAATTCTGCGCGCGACATAGTATCGCGGGTCATGTTGGGAACGACATCCGCAACAGATTGTAAATAATCGATAATTTCAGGATGAACCCAGTGGGTAAGAACTATTTTTTGTTTCATGTGGACCCTCATGTGTATACCGGATTTTTTATATGGGTTAGCTACTTGAACTTGCGACGCAAGAATGAACTGAATGTATCAACTAGCGTCACCATCCCAAGAATGACCAGCAATATCGCGGATACTTCTTGGTATTGCATAAGACGCAGCGATCCTATCAACTCGAAACCTATACCGCCGGCACCGACCATTCCCATCACCGTTGAGGCGCGAAAATTGTATTCCCACCGATAAATCGCGGTGTCGGCCATTTGCGGTAATACTTGCGGAAAAATGCCATGAAATATCACTTGTAGCGGGCTGCAACCTGCGGCCTGCGCAGCTTCAACTGGTGCTTGATCTGTATGCTCAATCGCTTCCGCAAAAAACTTAGCGATCATGCCGATTGAGTGCAGGCCTAATGCCAACACACCCGGCAGTGCACCAAAGCCGACAGCTGCCACGAAAACTATACCCATAATAAGCTCAGGAACAGATCTCAACACATTTAACAGAGCACGCGCAGCCTGATAGACCGCTGGATGTGGACTGGTATTGCGTGCAGCCAAAATACCCAAGGGCACGGACAAAAGCACAGCGATGGCGGTTCCAGCAATACTCATGGCTAAGGTATCGAGCACTGGCTTGACCCATGCTCTCCACTCACTAAAGTTGGGAGGGAACATCTCACCAATGAGACTAACAAGACTTGGCACGCCTTCGCCTAAACGCTCACCATCAAATAGACCAACGTAATACCAACATCCGACGACAATAGCTAAAATCAATATCACATACCTAACTACTCGATTCCAGCTTTGGCGCTGCTCTGACAATATGGCTTCGAAGTTCGTATTCATTGTAGAGACCTCAAAAAATTAGAACTTGGAAAAATCTAGCTTTAGCAAACTACCTAAATCACGCACGACATCGTAATCCTTATCTGTTACAGGCCCGAATCCTTCAGCCTTGAATGGTTTCAACACGTTCGGATCTTTCAAATCGAGGAAGGCAGCACGAATTTTTTCTTTAAGCTCTGGTTTTAAGTTAGAGCGCATAGCCCATGGGTACTGAGGAAACGGTTTTGACTCCGCTAAGACCTTCACTTTGTTTAGATCGATCAAGCCGCTCAGAACGAGCGATTTGAAAATGGGCTTGCTCAGACCACCGGCCTGCGCGTGTCCATTCTGAACTGCCATCGCCACTGCATCGTGAGCGCCTACGAAATGCTCCTTGTAATCCGTTCCGGCAAATAATCCTTTATCAGCAAGCATTGATTTGGGGATCAGGTGGCTGGATGTAGAGGCCTTGTCACCCCAGGCAACGGCTTTTTTCTTGATATCTGTGATGTTGTTGATGCCCGCCGCCTTATTCACAATTAGCACTGACTGATAAGTTGTTGTGCCTTTTTGTTGCATTGCTGCAAATGGTTCAATCTTACTTTTCTGTTTGGCCAATACATAAGACAAGGGCCCAAAATATGCAAGATCAATACGACCGAACCGCATTGCTTCAATCATTGATGAATAGTCAGTGGTAACAATAAGCTCAATCTTTTTGCCCAGAGCTTTTTCAAGATACAT
>DAINRC010000149.1:2539-3944 GCA_036742135.1 Bacillota bacterium | reverse complement strand
GACTCTGAGAGTGAAGAGGGCATAAGGGGATTTTTTTGGGCCGAGTTTGATTGCAGCTACCTTGATACTATCCTCTCGCCGGTTGCCTTCCCTCAGAAGACCTCTGGGACCATCAAAGAGCCCGGAGCAGAGAGTTCTTGTTTAAAAAAGCTTGTCGACTTCCGGTTCGGATACCATCCCCGGTTGCCTAATCTCGGGGAACTTAAGACGTTCATCGCAAACGAAAGTAGCGCCATCACTATTGGTGCTAATGGTAAAAATCAGCAAGATACCGGTCACATCCTGGAAGTTGCCAAGTCTATAAAAAGCTACACACCTGTGCTGTTTAGCTACGAAAACGAGTCGGGAGAAAAGATGATCGTAGCAGGCCAAAAGCTTTCCAGCAATTTAGTGCTTCTGGTAGAGGCAAGAAAAGGTGAGATCACCAGAGGAGTATACACCCAGGGATTCAGTATGATTTTCCTTGCACTTTTTCTGGTCTTAATGCTGACTGTGCCTTTGAGTGTTCTCGTGACCCGGAAGATAACAGAACCGTTACTTCACCTGACGAAGGAAGCGGAAAAGATTGCTGGGGGTGAATTCGGGTGCCAGATTGCAATCAACCATCCGGGAGAAATTGGGAGACTTGCTTCTAGTTTTAACGAGATGTCCTCCCGTCTGCGAGATTTCTACGAGCAGCTTTCCCAGCAGATCAAGGAACTGGAAGAGCAAAAATGTGAACTTGCCCGACGAAACGAAGAGCTCGAACTTCTCCAGAAAGAACTCGCCTTAAAACAGGCTGAATTACTGGAAGCAAACCGCCTTCTTAAGAAGATGGCTTACATTGATGAGTTGACCCAGGTTGCCAACCGGCGTTCGCTTATCGAGGAAGCAAAGAGGGAGGTGGCCCGGGCACTGAGATCGAAGCACCCCATAGGTGTGGTAATGATCGATGTCGACAACTTTAAGATGATCAATGATGTTTACGGCCATGACCAGGGAGATGCGGTGTTGCGCGAGGTAGCGGCAACACTGAAGAAAAATGCCCGTGAATGCGATATCGTAGGCCGGTATGGAGGTGACGAATTTGCCGTAATTCTTCCCGGGACCGAACTCACTGGTGCCGTTTCTTTCGGAAAAAGGCTCCTGGGGGCATTTGGGGAACAGTTTTGTAATGGCAAAGAGCCGAGGGTAAGTGTTAGCATTGGCGTCACCTCTTGGGAAGTGAAGGAAAGGCAGGGCGAAAAACCCGAAAACCTGCTCAGTGAATTACTGCAGAGAGCAGACATGGCCCTGCTGGAAGCGAAGCGGAAAGGGCGTAATCGGGTTGTCGTCTACCAAGGGCCTTTGACAAATCAGAACCCTCAGGCATGAAAACAAGCAGTCGGCTTCAGAGTTCCACCAATCAACGGAGAAAGCGTGGTTT
>DAINRC010000149.1:0-2529 GCA_036742135.1 Bacillota bacterium | reverse complement strand
TGGAAATTTTCCAAATTGCTTAGGGAGCTACCCTGAGGATTAGCGACTAACGCCCATTTTCAGCCTCTGTTGGCGCCACCAAAAATTGAGGAGCTTCTGCCCCGGCGCTGCCCCTGACCTCACCTTACCCCCCTCCCCCGAAAAAATTTCCACCGGGGAAAAAGCGACTTCGAATGACAAATGACCAGATTAAGAAGGCGCCCGAAAAAAGAGGGATACGCCCAAGAACATCTTTTAGGAGTCAAATATCCGGAATAAGCCGGGTTGCAGCGGGTAAGGTAGGTGTTTAAAATTAAAGAGGTGTATCTATAGTTTCCGGCACCACTAAGTTGCGGTTGAAGAGGGGTAAATTATATGTCCCTTCACGAAAAGGGCAAACCGCTCGAAAGAGCGGGGCGCAAAGCCATGGGCCTAAGGCCCTGGTTAGGGCTATGGCTGCCAGGCTGCCGTGGGGGATAGCAGGGTGACCAGCTATCCAGGTCACCTATTTTTATGCTTTTTCCTTGCTCGCTTGTTGAATTTCCTTCCGCAGCCAGGAACCTTGGGCAGGAAACTTTTGCCGCCTAGAGGAGATCACTCGTCTGGTCCTCGTGCAGGTGAGGGAGGGAAGCGTTCACTTGGCCTGCAACCGCTGCCTGGGGCCGGATCTATGCTCTGGGAAGGCGGAGGTAAAACAAAACATCCACCGAAAGGAGGAGAAGGTCGCCCTTGCGGACCGGAGTTCGGCCGGAGCGGGACGACGGAAAGCGAAATGATAGGGAAGCTTAGTGGGAGCTTGCGTCTGAAGATGACTGTATTGTTTGGGCTTGCTGTTCTGCTCGGCTGTGCGGCGCTCTGGTTTGTGAGCCAGAACCAGGCAGGGAGCGCCCTGGAAGCGGAAGCTAAGGATGCCATGCTGAAAGTGGCCAAGCAGGCCGCTGAAACCGTAGACAGCCGGGTCCAGGCGCGCATGTATGCTGTGGAGTCCCTGGCGAACAGGGATGTCATCCGCGGTAAGTCGGGTGACCGCGAAGCCACCCTCGAGGAGAAGCTGCAGGCATTGCGCGATGAGCAGCAGAGGGCTGAAAGCCTGGGTTTCAAGCAGTTCGGCATTGCCGACAAGCTCGGCAACGCGGTCTTTTCCGATGGCAGTAGGACCAGTGTTGCTGACCGGGATTACTTCAAGGCTGCCTTGGGGGGAAAGACGGTCGTTTCCAGCACTATTGTCAGCAAGCTTGATAATTCCCTTGTGTTCGCTTTTGCCACACCTGTCCGTCACTATGCCACCAACGAGATCACCGGTGTCCTCATCGGACTAATGGATGGGACCAGACTCAGCCAGCTAATGGCGAGCATCACCTACGGCCGCACCGGATACGCTTCTGCCGTGGACAGCACGGGAAAGACCATCGGCCATAAGGATATCGAGAGAGTCATCTCCGAAGAAAACATCCTTGAGCAAGCCAAGTCCAACCGGGCCCTCGCCCCCTTGGCGGAGATAGTCTCCAGGATGGCCAGAGGCGAAGAAGGGGTTGCCACCTATACCTTCCAGGGCGTGGAAAAAATTATCGCCTACGCGCCAGTTAAGACAACCGGGTGGTCGATTGCGGTTACCACACCTAAGGCCGAGGTGTTGGAGAGAGCGGCGGGCTTGAACCATTCTATACTCTTAGTATCCATTCTGATAGTAGTTGTTGCCCTGGTGCTGACCTGGCTTATGGCCAGAAACATCACTGCTCCTATTCTGGACGTGGTAAGGGTTATGAAGAAGTTTAACGAAGGCGACTTCAGATTTGACGAAAGCGATAAGGATAAAACGGACCGGTACTTGAAAAGGAAAGATGAGATCGGTCAGATAGCCATCGCCATTGCCGGTCTGCAGCGGGATATGGCAGCGTTAATCAGGGGCCTCAAAACCGAGGTCCAAAACCTAACGGGCACTTCGGAATCCTTGAGTGCTGCCTCTGAAGAGATCGCCTCTTCCTCTGGCGAAGTTGCTAATGCCATCCAGCAGGTGGCCTCGGGTGCTTCGGAGCAGGCGGGTCATTTGCAAGAAATACTGGGCCTTATTGAGAATATAACGACCAGTCTGGAAAAAGTCTACACTGAACTCGGTCGGGTTAAGGCTAACAGTGAGGAGGCTTCTCGGCTGGCTGGCGCCGGGAAAAAGGAGCTGGACAGCCTTATAGGTTCTATCAGGGGTGTCCGTGAGGCTTTTAAGGTGGTTGTGGAAAGGCTTGAGGCGCTTAAAGGTTCAGTCGGCCAAGTGGGGGAGATTCTGGAAGTGATCAATGGCATCGCCGACCAGACGAATTTGCTGGCCTTGAACGCGGCTATTGAGGCGGCGCGCGCCGGGGAAGCAGGGAGGGGTTTTGCGGTAGTGGCAGATGAAGTGCGCAAGCTGGCTGAGCAGTCCCGCGCCTCTTCGGATAAGATAAGGGCTTTACTGAACGACATCACTTCCGCGACCAATGAGGTGGTGGCTACTTCCGAGGAAGTGAACCGTCAGGTAGCCGGCCAGCTGGAGAATGTGGAGCACACCATTAAGGC
>DAINRC010000148.1:0-3989 GCA_036742135.1 Bacillota bacterium | reverse complement strand
CGTAGAGGCTTGCTAAATCTCCTTCGTGCTCAATGATCAGGTATTTCCCCAAAGCTTTGTCTTCCCCAATCACCACCACTTTTCCTGGAAGAATAGAGCGCACTAGAGTCCCTTCAGGAACCTCCAGCTCCATGCCTTCACTGAAACGCGGCCAACCATCCTTCCCTTCCTGCCAGCCAAATCCTCTGACCACCTTTCCTGTTGCTGGAAGGTCGGGGTAAGAAGAGGCAACTGGCCCACTCACTTCAACTTCAAGCCCGCTCTCGGAAAAAACACCTCTACTCACCACTTTCCAGGCAGACTCAAGGTCGTAATCCCGGTTCACCAGGTAATCAATGGCATTTTCCGCAAACTTCCCCACTTCACCACCGCAGCTGAGCAGCCACCAGAAAAAACATAACAGCAGGGAAGCAAGCAAACACCGCCGAAAAAACCTCTTCAAAAACTGCAACCGGTTAAATGAAAATTCTTTCAAGGTTAACCCCTCCCCAGCTATTCAGTAAAATATATGGGCTATCTTGGAAAGATATGCTAGAAGAGCATCTCCTCCTTCTTCTGATAAATGTTTAAGATAAGCCCAACAGCAAGCATATTGGTGAGCATAAAGCTTCCCCCATAGCTCAAAAAGGGGAGGGGTATTCCCGTAATCGGCATCAAACCAATAGTCATCCCGATATTCTCGACAATGTGAAAAAGCCACATGGAAAAGATCCCACCGACCAAGAGCCTTCCGAAGAGGTCACTTGCTTGGAAGGCAATTTTCAGTGTCCTGTAAAGGAGGCAGAAATAAAGCAAAAGCAGGAAGGAAGCCCCTACAAAACCAAGCTCCTCGCCCACCACAGAAAAAATGAAGTCAGTATGGTGTTCGGGGAGAAAATTCAATTGCACCTGGGAACCCTGATAAAGCCCTTTTCCCCACAAACCACCAGAACCAATGGCAACAAGAGACTGGATAATGTGATAACCTGCACCTTGGGGGTCCTTATAGGGGTCAAGGAAGACAACAAGCCTGGCAATCTGGTACTCCTTTAAAGGGAGAGGAAGCTGGAGAGGAGAAAAATGCAGCACCAAGGCAAGCACCACCACTGCCAAACCCCCAAAAATAAGGCTTAACAGGTGCGAAGGGCGGGCCCCAGCCAGATAGAGCATCCCAAACAAAATGGCCAGAAAAACCAAGCTCGTTCCCAGGTCAGGCTGCGCAAGAACCAAGAGCAAAGGAGGAGCATAATAGCAAAAACAAGGAATTAAATCGCGAAAACGCTGGAATTTACCTTGCCTTCTGACAAGATAAGCAGCAAAAGTGATTACCACCAACAGCTTTCCCAGTTCTGACGGCTGAAAAAGGAAAGGACCCACAGAAATCCAGTGTCTGGCCCCGTGGGAAGCATGACCCAGAAAAAGCACAGCGATCAGGAAAACCAGGAGGATGCCATAAAGCACATAGTGCCATCGGATCAATTTCCGGTAATCAAATGACATCATAAAAATGGCACCAACAAAGCCGAGCCCAATCCCAAACAACTGCTTTTTCACGTACTGGGAGGGATCGCTCCCGATATTTGCTGTGGCACTGCTCAAAACCAGGAGGCTCAATCCCAAAATCAAGGCGATGACTAACAAAAAAGTATAGTCGAGACTCCTCCAAAAGCGCCGGTTAAACATTGCCTCTCCCGCCCCTCATCCGTTTCTTGCTTTTCGGCTTACCTGCAGCAGATAACCCTTTCCGAAAAGCACCCTGAGCAATAACAAGAAGAAAAGTGCGATCTTAGTGGAAAATTCCCCAAGCCTTGCGGGCAAGTTCCCGGAAGTATTTTTCCGAAACTAGGGTGTTGAGGAGCTTGCCAAGCGTCCTCTGCAGAGCACAGGAGAAATTTTTTGAAAGCTCCCGCGGGACGATTATTAAGATAATTGTATCACATGCAACGATATAATTGTGACTCACAAAAAGCAAAAAGGTAATCGGCAATTGAACGGCGAATAATAAAAATAATCTTCAAAGCGAACTGACTGAATTTAAACAACAAACCAGTCAACGCTTTGACAAGATCGAAACAAACCAAATCAAAACCGATCAACGCTTCACGGAATTGAAAACCGGCAGCTCGAAATGAGCTCCCGCCTCGACAGAATCGAAACACAGCAATCTGAAATAAACTCCCGCTTAGACAGACTGGAAACACAGCAGTCTGAAAACACGCAGCTAATCCAAGCATTATTGCACACCAGCGAAGTCCACAAGGCCGATCTTGATAACCTCACCCACCAGGTAGCCCACTTATATCCCGGGAAATGAAGGTCGGGTTTAAGAAATTAACCGAAGTCAGCAAATCGCTGCTGGAAATGTACGGGGAACACGAAGCTGAGATAAGAATAATCAAACGCCGGTTTTAACCCCGTGGCATTCGAAAAAGCAGGCTTAAACCTGCCAGCAGGCCACAAAATAGTTCTTTACTACTTTCTTAACGCCTGAAGGGATCGCCTCAAGTATATCCACGAACTGGACCTCTCAGTCCTCCCCATAAAGGGAAAATCCGTTCGCCCTGAAAAGCTGGCAACGCCTCTCCGTAAAAGACCGACCACCTTATCCTTTTGGACAACGATATGACTGCAAGGCTTTGAGGAACAACAGGAAACTGCAACTGCCTTATCCTTCCAGGAAACAATCACTTTAGGATGAGGCTGGATACTTCCGATCTTCGAGCCTCTTGCATCGGGACCCTGGAAAAAGAACTACCGAGGCCTTAGCCGCCCCGGTAGGATCACAACGGCAAACCGGAAACCAGGAAAAGTGCTGCCGTGCCACCTGGCGCAAGTATTGACCAGAAACCAGCAACAAGGGTTAACCAGCATCCTTTTTTTGGGGAATCCGCTTCATCTTCAGGACAGGGATACTGGCAATCAGAGCCATACTGTTTTTCCCTCTCTCAAAGGCGATCTCTGTAGCCTCTTCATCGATTACGAGGTAATTAGCGATCACCTTAATGATGTCATCCCGCAGTGCCTCCATAATCTGAGGAGAAACTTCTAGCCGATCGTGCATGAGCACCAGTCTTAGCCTTTCACTAGCAATATTTTTGCTGGCCTGGGAAGCCTCTTTTCCGAAAATCCGCGTTAGAATCTCCAGCATCTTCTTTCACCTGCTCTCACCCAGTCCGGAATCCCAACAACCGCTTCATCCGACTCATGAAACCATTATTCTCATCCAGGTTCATAAAGGGAACATCTTCACCAAGAATCCTTCTTGATATATTGCGGTAAGCTTCCCCTGCTTTCGAGTGAGCATTCAACACTGCAGGTTCTCCCTTATTCGTCGAAATAATGATGAATTCGTCCTCAGGCACGATCCCCAAAAGCTCGATTGCCAGATGTTCGATAACATCTTCAACATCAAGCATGTCGCCTTTCTTCACCATCTTCGGTCTGATTCTGTTGATCACCAGGTAAATGTCCCGCATCTCCGAAGCCTCAAGCAACCCAATGATCCTGTCAGCATCCCTGACTGAAGCTACCTCTGGAGTAGTGACGACAATCGCTCGGTCAGCTCCAGCGATAGCATTGCGGAACCCCTGTTCAATCCCTGCAGGACAGTCAACAAGCACATACTCGCTATCCTTTTTGAGTTCCTGACAAAGTTCCCGCATTTGTTCAGGAGTTACCGCGGTCTTATCCTTCGTCTGGGCAGCAGGTAAGAGAAATAAATTCTCAAAACGGCGATCCCTCACCAGAGCCTGTCTCAAGCGGCAGCGGCCGTGGGCAACGTCAACAAGGTCGTAAACGATCCGATTTTCCAGGCCCATGACCACATCGAGGTTGCGGAGTCCGATATCAGCATCTACAAGGACTACTCGGTGGCCCATCATTGCCAGACAGGTCCCAATGTTCGCCGTTGTCGTAGTCTTTCCTACCCCACCTTTCCCTGAAGTAATCACCAAGACTTCTCCCATTTAACTTCCCCCTTTACCTTGTCCCCTAGAATGCCAATCAAAACC
>DAINRC010000147.1:305-3997 GCA_036742135.1 Bacillota bacterium | reverse complement strand
GGCTGCTTCGCCTGGAGGCGTGGAGCCCATGAAAAACGGGTTGATCCCGAGCTTGGCATAGGGGAAAACGGGGGGCATCTCAGCCCTAAGTTGGCTTACAAAGGCCGCAACATTGGTTTCTTTACTAAGATTGACAACAAAGTAAGCGGTATGCGGAGCCGGATCTGGCGGATTCAGGCCCAGGATAAAGCGTGGTCCTCCTTCACTAACATACGCAGTAGCGCCTGTAATCTGCGGAAAACGTTGTTCCTCTGCAAGCCATCGCGTCATTTCTTGTGCGACTTCAGCTGTGCGGTTTGCAGGCGTGCCCGCTGGGAGCTCAAGGGATATTTGCATTTGTGAGCGCTCAGACGGTGGAAAGAATGCCTCTGGAATAGTCGCAGATAAAAATAACGATAGGATCAGGCTTGCTGTCGCACCTGCTAAAAATGCTTTTGGCCAGCTGATGACTTTGTCCCAAAAGCGAGACATGATCAACATTAAGCGCGAGAGCTTACTTTGCTCAGATGTTTTTTTCCCTTTCCTGATAGACCACTGCGCCAAAATCGGCACCAGCATAATGGCAACAAACCAGGAAATGATCAGCATTACGCCAATGACGATGGTTAGCGTCTGCATATAAATCGCAGTGATATTATCGGTGAACATAGGTGGGGCGAATGCCAGGATAACCGTTAGGCTAGCAATCAGCATTGGCGTACCCAGTGTCTTTCCGGCGTGTAAGGCTGCTGATTTCCCAGACTCACCTTGATTAATACGTTTTGAGATATCCTCAACAATCACCATCGGGTTATCAACCAAGATCCCAAGTGCAATGATAAACGAGGCGATACTAACCTCATTAAGCTCAACACCAAGCACACGTAAAACGACTAACGTCATAATGCCTGTAATGGGGACAGCAAGTCCCACCAGTGAACCCGCACGTATTCCTAGCGCAATGACTGTTACGGCTGTAACCACCAAAATGGTTTGTAACAGCGTTGATATCATTGATGATATCACTCGGCTTACGACTTCACCCTGGTCGGTAATGATTTTCAATTGAAAGCCAGCGGGTAAATCGTATTCCCACTGCGCTATTTGTGTGCGAAGGCGATCATTGAAATCGACCATGTTAACGCCTGGTGTCATATAACCTGCAACAACAATAGCCTGCCCCCCATTTAGATAGGCGGCGGTATTAAGCGGTTGTGCCGCTGACCTTATTACATCAGCTAGCGTGTCAAGTGGTAACTGGCTGCCGTCTTGCAGCACAATAGGGATCGCTTTAATATCCTCGATAGAGTTATAGCCGCCTCTGACATAAATACGACTCTCCTGGTCGCTAAAATTCACTCTGGCAATATCATCAAGCGAATTGTTTTTATGCAATTGCAGGTAGATATCATTTGGCTTGATCGAAAATTTGGACGCAGCAAAAGGCTTTAGATTGATAGTCACTTGCTCCTCGGTGACACCATGCAAGGTGACTTTATCCATACCAGGGATATCGTAAAGAAAATCCCGCAGCTCACTGGCTTTATTTCTAAGTTGCTCAAACGTGTGATTGGGGGCACTAATTGCAACAGTCATCACGGCAACGGCGTCATAACTATCGTTAACAAAAGGCCCAGACACACCATCGGGAAGTGAGTTTTGCACATCCTGCATTTTCGCTCTGACTCTGAGCCATGATTGCGCGTAGTCTGGTGTTCCGTCCTTAATTTCCAAAGAGATATGGATCTCTCCGGCACGAATAGACGTCGTGATATTTTTAGTTTCTTCCAGTTCACGCAAAGCACGTTCAACCGGGCGCGCCAATAGCGATTCCGTTTGATAAATATCTAAGCCAGGGTGATAGGCGGTAATCACAGTGACATTTATCGGTAGTGTGGGCTCTTCCTGAGATGGGTAACTCGGGTATAACGCCAACCCTATGCTCGTAAGCATAAAAAACAGAAAGAGCACTAAACGGCTGTTAGCAAGTGAGAAGCCTGTAATGGACATTAACGCGTCTCCCCTAAAACACGAACCTGTTGCCCGTCACTGATAAAGGCCGCTCCGGCTGCTACGTATCTCTCTCCGAGTTTCAACTCAGCATTAATAATGTAGCCTGTAGGTTGAATATCGATAATTTGTACAGGTTTTTTACTAACGGTATTGGACTCACCGTTAAAAGAGTATAAGAAAGCACTGTTACTTGTTGCTTCAACATAAACTGCGCCGTGAGGAACCAAGAGAACGTTTTCGCTATTCTTCAGTCGATAGTTCACTGCGACCACGATACCTGGCGGTAAAAAATTGCCCTCTGGCACTTGTATACGCAGTTTAACCGGCAAGCTTAAACCATTACTTGCTCGCTCTGCGATGTGGGACACCTCAGCCTCAAAAGACTTCCCTTGATGACTAATACTGATAACCTGTTCATTTGTAGAACGTAGAGCATTTGCCAAAGATACAGGGATTGATGATTCAACAATAAGTTGGGCTGAACTGTCGAAAGTAAAAATGACCTGATTCTGAGCGACCTCTTCAAAGGGTTCAACTTGCCTGGTAGAGACAACACCATCATAAGGGGCTTTTATTACTGCTTGAGAGAGTTCTCTTTCTGTGAGTCTGACTCTACTTTGTGCTTCACGGACAGAGGCTTGAGCGGTTAAAAAAAGCGTTCTAGCAGCGTCTAGATCTTGCTGTGAAACTGCATTATTTGATTTGAGGCGATTAAGCCGTTCATAGTTTGCTTGGTGCTCTTCAAGCGCGATCTGCGCTTTTGAGGCTTCAGAACGGGCGTTATCGACCGCGAGTTGATAAGGCTCAAGATCCAGTGTCGCCATGATATCGCCCGCTTTTAACCGGCTACCAATATCTACCAGCACCTTTTGCACTTTGCCAGGAACGCCAAATGAGAGCTGCGCTCTGCTCTCTGTTTGTGTTATTCCAGAAAAGCGAGATTCTTGGTAATGCGCGTTTGCACCTACTTCATTGAGCGTAACCACTCGAATGTTCTGCTCAGTGGGCTCAGGTATACTTTCACTGCTGCAACCCTGGAATAGGACAAGCAGGCTAACCAATGCATACTTGCTGAATTTCTTTAATAATATAACTGATCGTTCGAGTATATAAAGTGGCGAACTCATATCAAACCCTCTTGAGGTATGGCTTAAATATTAATTACTTTTTTGGTGTAAGAAGGGTCTGAATAAGCTGACGTAAAAGCTCCCGCGAATACTCGATATCCGCAGTCGCTATCTGGCAGGACAAACCATCAATGTAAGCAAAGATATAGTGGGTTATCTGCTCGGGTGTGAGCAAATAACTTGCCTCATCTTTATCCTGTAATTTCTTAATCATGGCACAACAGGTGTCAAAGAGCTCTTGACCTGAATCCTGT
The DNA here is from genome assembly GCA_036742135.1 of Bacillota bacterium. Classification (GTDB taxonomy): domain Bacteria; phylum Bacillota; class DSM-12270; order Thermacetogeniales; family Thermacetogeniaceae; genus 50-218. Next base: position 624 of record DAINRC010000147.1, on the reverse strand, counting down.
ACCGCTTTCTTAATTTCTGGGTTTCTGGATGACTCTGCGAGGATCTCCAGATACATAATAGTTCCTGTTTTATCGCCTGTGAGATAGGCCTCTTGCTCCAAAGCATCCATAAAATCACTAGCGCTTTCAATTCTTCTCAAGGCATCGAGATCTCTAGAAGAATAGCGTTTGGCAATTTCCAGAATGAGTTCATTTTTTGAGGAAAAGTATTGATAGAGGCTTGCCTGGCTGACTTTTGCAACACGAGAAATCTCCGCCATGCCAGCGCCATGAAAGCCTTTTTTAACAAAGCATTGCACAGCACCATCAAGAATAGCCT
>DAINRC010000147.1:0-294 GCA_036742135.1 Bacillota bacterium | reverse complement strand
AATTCACTGGACGACCTAAATTAGACATAAAAGCACCACTTACTTTAGTGAGTGATCAATCATATAAGTTGGAGTGATTTGTGTCAACTGATATCGAGTGACTTAGAAGTGGATTTTTCTGAATGTTACTATCTTTATTATTTTTATAAAAATAGCTTTAGGGTTTTACGGGCAATTTGTTACCAACTTTATTAATTTACAAAGACTATTATCTTATTGATTAATAGGCTTCGGAGAGCAGTAAGTTTCTAACTTTATTTGATTACCACAAAAATATCGGTGAAAAATATAGTT
>DAINRC010000146.1:0-4008 GCA_036742135.1 Bacillota bacterium | reverse complement strand
TCTCTGTTACCAACCTGGCCATATCTCCGGGAATCGAGCAAATTATCGGCTTACCTGCAGCCATATAGTCAAACAGTTTGTTTGGGCTCACCCCGTAAGAAAATGTATCAACTGCACGGAGTGTAATTACTGCCGCATCTGCCGCTGCCAAAAGTTCTGGAATCTCATGTTTAGGAACAGGCTCCATAAAGCGTAAGTTTTCAAGTTTAAGCTCTGTAGCTTTCTTTAAAAGCTCTTCTTTAACCGGACCGTCGCCTACGAGAACGAACTCAATATCATTTCTGCTTCTCAAAATGTTAGCTGCTTCTACGATGGTTTCGAGAGCATTAGCGGGACCGTGAGCACCAGTATAAACAATTGTAAACCTGCTAAAACCATACCGCTTCCGAGCCTCGTCTATCTTTATCTCATCACTCTGTCGACGGAAGTTGCCCAAGTGTACTCCATTAGGAATATATACGATTTTCTCCGAAGGCACACCCCGGTTTATAAGGTAATTACAAGACCCCGGGGCAAGTATAATAATTTTTTGAGCAACTTGATAGAGGAATTTTTCAATCAGCCTGAGCAACTTGATAGCGGGATTTGATTCCGAAATCCCCATATCTACAAGGGCCTGCGGCCACAAGTCCCTCAACTCTAGAATGAACTTGCATCTTTTAAGCTTGGAAATAAACCACCCGCTAAGGGCAGCAAATGGATGAGGAGAAGATCCGATTACCGCTTGAGGACGACTTCTCTTCCGAAAGGCCACTCTAATTACATTTAATGCAAAGGAAAGCATGTTCCACGCGCGCCGCCAGTCGTTTCTTGTATACTCGAAAGTTCTCACCCATTCAAAAACTACACCATTCACATTCTCTTCAAATGAGATCGACCCAGCCGTAGCTTTGATGCGACTTCTAAGAGCATGGTTGATATCTGAAGCAAAAATCCTGACAGAGTAACCCGCTTTGACAAGTTCACAGCCAAAATCGTAGTGCCTCGTTCCCCCGGGAAGATCAGGTGTGATTGCATATTGATTAATCATCCAGATTTCCCTACAATCCGAACGTTCAAATGGCACTAGCAACAACTCCCCTTGTTCCAACACCGAGTCGAATCACTTCAAATACACTGGCTTTGTAGGACGCCCCAAGAACGGCCACTTTTTGAACTGGTTTTCCTTCACGCCCGCATTTATCAGCAATAAACTCAAACAACTCCAAAACATGGAAGAGCATCTGTGTTGATACTCTTTTCAGCGGTGTTGGAACTGCAATAATAAACACATCTGCAGGCACAGGGCAGCATGAAACCTGAAGAAAGACATTCTAAGCCTCAAAAAATTTGAAGATCTTCACCTATACCACCAAGCGGAGGTATACCCCAGGACTGAAGAAGCCCGTTCACTTCATCGTCCCCTAAAGTCCCTGTAGCCGGGTAATCTGAGACTGGCGCGAGAAGAGTAAAGAACCTTAAAGGTTCTCTACACCTCACAAACATTTGGTAGGACCAGGCCGGGATCTTCTCACAATAGTACAGTGATTGCCATCCCCGCCTATTGGCCTCATCCCCTCTTACCCATGTGCCGATCCCAGCACGAGAACAGCCAACTCGAAGGCTTAGACAATCATCTCCCAGTCTAATAACGGCTCCTGAATCATTAGTTTCTAAATCAAAATCCCCCACAAGCCAATGGAGCACATAACTGTGTTCAGCCCTATCCCCAAAAAGATCATCTACAATTAAGTAAGCATCACCATTTTGAATTACCAACCTTCTGTGAATGACAGGCAGATAACCATAGTGTTCTCCAAGAAAAAGGGATTTCGAGCCCAACTGCTTAAACTTTAAAGCCTTTCCGTGAACCCACTTATGCCAGAGAAAGCGGCTTCCTTTTTTCATCTGGTCGCGATCGTCAACAGCAACAGTATTATGCGAGGCAGTTCCAACAAAGTACGCAAGCCACCCCCCCCGGGGGTTGTAAGAATACGTTCCCGGGTCAATAAAAATGTTATGCCCCTTGTACCAAAGGTCAACATGGAGCATGTCCGACTGACAGGGACGGTGACGATATTTACCGCAGCGTATCATTGCAAAAGACTCTCTTCCTCGAAGGACGTAATATCCACCAACAGGAAAAGCCGTGGTCGATCGCCGAACCAAGCTTGGAGCAACTGCTTTTCTCTCTTCTTTTTCAAAAATCCCCGGCCCACAAAACCAGACCGTTTCCTCATCCCAAGGCCCCGGCCCATAAAGCCTTTTACCATCAAGGACCACACTCAGGGCATTCAGCGAAGGCCGGTAGTCAAGGTAATCGCACGAGGAAAGAGGGAAAATGAGTGCACCATCATTTGAACCGTAATTAGGAAGTCGCCCTGTTCTTTCATCTTGTACATTCCATAAAAACGAAACAAGCTTGCGGAGCCTCTCCTTAAGAGCCTCTGGAAACTCTAATCCGTTAAGTTGAGCAATCCTAGAACTCCAGGAAAAAAGCTGGACAATCAGCCGTGCGTAGTTCATCGAGTGCTGCATATGCGTTCCATCCGGATATATCTGCCACAAAGCTTCTCTTACCAGCTCCCTGAAACCCTTGTCTCGCCATCTCGCGGCTTCTTTAAAAAAGGGAAACAAGGTTCCAATTGTAAACAACCCTGCGGCCTCACTCAAAGAATGGTTGTTTTTTACGCACCGTAAAGCATACCAGTGGTTCCTTTCAATATGCCAGGCGTTATACCAGAGATATTTAATAGCCAATGCAACACGGTCAGGAGTTGTAACCTTACACCGCCTGAAAGCATACAGGGCGAAAATCCAGGCAAAACTCCTGAGAGCTATCTCCTGACCACAACGCCAGTTGGGTCCCAGTTCCGGCAGATTAGCCTTCACCCACGACTCAAACTGACTCCAAAACCCCTCAGCGTAACGCTCATCCCCTGTCACAGCATAGGCTCGCACGAAATAAAAGGCCTGAGGAAAGCGAGAAGCTTCCCACACCAACTTTATATCCCCAAGTTCCGGCGAAAGGTCAGGAATAAGAGACCAGTGGATCTCCTCTGGATAACGAATGCCATCTACAGGATTCAAAAACCAGTCTGGTGGAGCCCCAAGATCCGCCCACCATCTGCTGAAAAAGAGAAACCTGCCGTCGAGTGCAGCATTTGCTACTTCCAAGACCCTTTCCGGCCGCCCTACAGCCTTGGCATAGCACTTAATATCAGATTCAATAAAAAAGCGCGAACTGGACTTCTCCCACTCCTCGTAGAGATAACCATCCAGATCTGTCAGTGCTACCCCAAGACTCCCAGAAAGCATTTCATTAATATCCCGAGGCCTAAAACGCCTGCATAAGACTCCAGTTCGAAGCTCTACTTCATACTTTGCCCGCCATGCAACCCAGGTGGGGCCCATTTCGCGAATGAGACTTAAGATACCAGAGATTCTCATTGCTCTGCACCCAAAAACCATTCCACAGGAATTTCTCGTCTCTCCCGCATAGAGTCCAGGATTCGGAAGGTAGTAAGGGTCGTATAGACCAATTCTTCAAACGGGATCGGGGCTGGCCTCCTGCCAAGAACTGCCTCTGCAAAAGCTAAAAGTTCAGCTCTTTGGCCCTTGTCTTGTCCCCTACCGCGGATAACCCGAACATCACCGCCGTTCGCAAACTTAGCACGACGGAAGTCCTCAATGATGAAGGTCTTTCCTTCACCGTATATTTCTATATACTCCTTTGGAATTGCTTTATCCCCGGTGCTAAAGTAAGCAATTGTTCCTATAGAGCCATCCTCAAACCTTATCGTAATGCTGAGATTATCTTCGGGAACACTGCCATCGCACGTCCCAGCAGGTAAGGCATAAACCGCCTCAGGCTTAGCCCCGCAGAAAAACTGGAGCAAGTCAACAAAGTGACACACCTCTCCGATGACCCGGCCCCCACCTTCTTCGAGGTCCTGTGTCCAGTGGTCAGCGGGAACTGCACCAGCATTGACTCTGTAAATCATCGAAAGGGGACCTGAACGTTGATTA
>DAINRC010000145.1:0-4029 GCA_036742135.1 Bacillota bacterium | reverse complement strand
AAAGGAGCATATCGCTGCACAACCGGATGATATTGCTGCATGAACGGATTTTAAACAAAAATAACCGTTGAACTAACGGTTATGATGATGCGCGTTCGCTTATCCTAAATCCTACTACTGGAAAAAGCCTACTCTATTCCGAGCCTTTTAAGCAGGGCTTTCTCTCGCTCCCGGCTTAAGAAAACCCTGTCGCCCGAGTGCAGAACAATGTTATATGATTGACCTGAAGGGACAATTTCCCTGATCTTTTCTAAATTAACGAGATATCCCTTGTGGCACCTGAAGAAACCAAGGGGATCAAGCTGCCGTTCCAGTTCGCCCAATTTACCTGGTACAAGGTGTTCCCCTCTTTCCGTTTTAATGAGAATTTTGTGCCGGCGGCCTTCAATGAAAAGAATTTCTTCCGGGTGAATCACCAGTTTGCGCTTATCCGATTTGATTAAGATAAGTTCATTGCGCCGGTCCTGGGTTTTACAAATCCTATCCCTCAAGCGCCGGACCGTCCTTCGGATCCTTGCCTCATCGAAAGGCTTTAAAATGTAGTCAAAGGAATAGAGCTCAAACGCCTTCAGGGCGAATTCGGGATAGGCGGTGGCGAAAACAAAAGTGAGCCCCGGCTGCATTTCCGCCAGCTCCCGGGCCGCATCCAACCCGTTCATTCCCGGCATATCGATATCCAGAAACACCACATCGGGCTGATAAATTTCCACCTGCCTGATGACCTCCTTGCCGTCACCGGTGATGGAAACCACTGTCACTCCCGGCACCTCTTCGATGACCTTCTTCAAGTACGCTGCGGTAGCCGGGTCGTCATCGGCTATCAGCACCCTCAGGCCCACCGCCGTCACCCCCTTGACCACGAAAGCTCAACATGCCGTCAACCCACCTGATGAACCGGTATCCCCAGGGGGTTAAGGTGAAGGTCTGGCAGAGCATACCGGCAAGCACCGGCAGCCCATACCCCTGATCGACTTTAAGAATTGCCAGCAGAATCACCACGGCAAAGAGAATTCCGGACACCGCAAAAGACAGCCTTCTGCCTCTGGCCCTGCCCGCTTCGGTCAGCGGCTTGTTTTTCGTTTCCCCGGGGGCATACCTCCAGATGATCACGAGAACCGTTATTAAAGAAATTACCACAAACAAAATAATGTCTTGGCAAGTGATCATGGAATTCAGCCATTTAACCAACCAACCAATCAGTAAAAAGAAGACCGTCCCCCCGATCAGGCAGCGGTAATACGCCCGGCAGTGCTCGCCCCCGGAAACCAGGCGCAGAATCCCTGCAGTTAAAACCAGGATCAAAGTCTCCCGGAATATCCCGAAGAGGGAGGCCAGCGCCATGATCAGGGCAAACTCCAACGCCGAGCCCAGCAGCAGCTCCAGGCCGAAGGGCAGCATGCCCTCTTTTGGTTTGTCGATTCCCAACTCGCGGGCGATGTAACCCGCCGCTTTTTCCGCCAGTCCGTGGATGCCCGGCATGCTACCGCCCCCTCTGCTGTTTAGGGAAGAGCACCGTGAACTTCGTCCCCCGGTCCTTAAAGCTGCTCAACAGGATTTTCCCCCTGTTTTTCTCGACCACCGACCTGACGGAAGCCAGGCCGAATCCCCTATTGCCTGGCTTGGTAGAGAAGCCCGGCTCGAATATCTTGTTCCTGAGTTCCTTTTCAATAAATCCCGGATTGATGGTCTGAAAAACGAAATGTTTTCCGGTCTCGAATATTCTCAGCGCGGCCGTTCTTTTATCGACGGGTAGGGATTCGACGGCCTCGAAAGCATTATCCACCAGATTTCCGACCACTGTGTTCAAATCGGTGGCTTTGACCCGGAGCATGTTTAGGTTTGTTTCAACTTCGATCGTGAAGGAGATGTTCTTTAACGCGGCGACGCCCATCTTTACCAGCAACAGAGCCGCCAGTTCCGGGATGCTCACCCGCAGGATCTCCCCGGAGATCCGGACATCATGATAAAGGCTTTCGATATATCTCTGCGCCTCTTCGGTTCTGCCGGTCTTCAGCAGAGCGTAAACGGCCTGGAGGTGGTTGACGAAATCATGCCTCTGGGCCCGCGTCACCCGGACGAGTTCCTGCAAATGCCCGATATAAAGCTCCTGAACCCTTACGATTTTCTCCTGTCTTTCCAGCAAAAACAGCTTCCTCGACATGACAAGCAAAACCGGGATCATGCTAAAAATAACAACATCGATGATGACCACTGCCAACTCAGGGGAAACCGTATGGCCGATTTCCACCAGGCGTTGGAAGTAAAAACCCAGGGTTACCAGCACTACGGCTGAAAGCAAGATTACAAAGAGGGTAAATAAATTATTCCTCTTCTTTTTCTTCACCCTTCAACCGCTCCAGACTCTTCAGCTCCTGAATGTCGAAAAGCACCAGGTTATAATGCCTTAAAATTAAAATCGCAGCTGTCAATAAAGCGAACTCGGGAAGCGGGAACAACAGCCGCAGCAAGGGATCCTCAAGGGCCTGCCGGATCGAAATTCCGCTAACTGCGGAGATCAGCAAATTAAACGCCGTTTCCGTCAGCGCCAAAACGACCAGGCCCAAGAGAGACGCCAGGGCCGCATCCAGGAGATTTAGGCTGCAAAAGCATGCCGTCAAGACGATCAGCACAGGCAGCTGCAGGAAAACATTGACTCCGGGGGGCAGCGGCAGGCTGCGGATCAGGAAGGATACCAGCGATTCAAGGAAAGCAATGATCACGACGCTTTTCAACTTTGGCTTGAATCCAATCAAGGTCAAACCTAAAGAAATAAGGATGGCGGTTTCCGGAAGGGACTGAAACACCACCAGATAAAAGGGCATCCTGTCCATCAGTAGAGCCTCTTTCCTCCCGGCAATCCCTACTATCCAGGAGCCGGATGGTCACTGATGGATATTTCGCCATTTATTGGCCATTTCCTCCAGGAAAAGACAGGCTATGAAAAGCAATTTTTTGCGACCGCCTTGTCAAGAACGGCCAGGTCATGGCTATGCACCGGAAGCTCCGCCCGGGAGAGCAGGTCCCACAAACGGCGGGGCAACCAGCGCCTAGTTCTCAGAAGACCAGACAGCAGGCTTCTCCGGCTTCCGCTCCAGACCAGCAATAAAACCAGCAATAAAATAAGAATAGCGAAAGAAAGCCGCGCTTCTTATTTTTTGAGGCGCGGCTCTCTTGTGAGGAGTCGGTTAACGCGTATAAGTTAAGATAGGCGATCGGGTTTCCATCAAATGGGGAGGCCAGAAAAACGCCGTTTCCGATTTAGAGAAAAGCGCTCATACTCCTGTTGATCCCCAGGTTCCGGGCTACTCAGCTAACGGACTTGCCGCCGGTGCGGCATAACTCAACAGCATTTCTCTTGAACTTTAGATCATACTGATGTCTCTGCTCTCCCATGATTGATGGATACAACTCCTTCCTGGCTCTGATTATAGGGTCTTCACTCTGTCTCCTACAAACTTTAAAAACCTCACCAAGCGGACCCATACACCATCTTGTTTGAAAGGTAAAGGAGGGGCCTCAGGTGTACCCGTTAAAAGCACATCTTTTGTATCCTTTAGAGGCAGGGATAGTTCGGCGATCTTCGTCTCTGCTTTCTTCTTCAAGATATCCCGAAAATCTCTCGAAGGAATGAGCTTCTTCGCCTTTTTTCATTCTCAATGATTCAACCCCTACCGCATTAAGATGTTCGAATGGTACTTTCTTCTTGACCGTTTCTTTAAAGACGCCTCTCACCCCCTGGAAATCGGTGCTGAAGATCCCTTTAAACGCGGAAAGACGCATTCCTGCCTGATCTTCCCAAACGGGTCAAAAGGCGGCACAAACGGGTTATATGATGCACGAACGGGCTTTGCCTGTGTCTACGGAAACACCGCAGGCTGCACCCCAAGGGAACGACAGCGGGTGGAGGAGGTCAAATACGGTACCATTCAAGGAATCACCGCATAGCTCACCAAGCCTTTAACCTCAAGCAGGTGCTCCGGTTGTCCCCCTTGCAATGGCACCCGATAAATGCTTACACTCGCAGCAGAC
>DAINRC010000144.1:380-4053 GCA_036742135.1 Bacillota bacterium | reverse complement strand
AAATTGACCTCTGTAGTCCCGAGACCTGTATTTCAGAGAAGGATGTGCAGGAGCAGGGCGAAGGTGAAGATGCTGGCGATCGTAGAGGTGAGGGCAGCGGTGGAAACCAATTCTGGGCGAGCGTTGAACTGGATGGAGAACATTGTCGAAGCAACTGCAACCGGGCAGGCTGATTCCACGAGGGCGACCTTGCTGGTGAGGCTGCTGGGGTCGAAAAAGAGGTAGAGGATCAGGAGGCCGATGAGGGGAGCGACTACAAGCTTCAGGATTGTCACCTTGCCTGCCAGCCAGATGTTGGCTCCTACCTTGACCTTTGCCAGGTGAATCCCCAGGGTCACCAGCATCACCGGGATGACAGCTTCTCCCATCATCTGCAGGGGTTTGAGGATCATCTCTGGCGGTGTCAGTTCCAGGCTCGTTAGCCCCAGGGCGAGGGCCATTGCCCAGAGGCCGGGCATTTTTAAGACATTGATTAGAGATTCTTTCGGGCTCAGGTGGGCCTGGGCGGCCAGATAGACCCCGAGCGTGTTGCTCAGCAAGTTCATCAGGACACAGTAAATGACCCCCCTTTCAAATCCTGCTTTTCCGAAGGCGAAGAGGAGGACCGGAAGCCCGAAATAGGCGCAGTTGGGGAAAAGGGCTGCTAGAAGGACGCTTTTTTCTGTTTTCGGATCCCAGCCTTCGATTTTCCCCCAGACCTTTACCAGAAGAGTGGTTCCTATAGAGAGCAGGATGATAAAGCAGAGGATTTGGAGGAACTCCGGAGCGGTCAGGCTGGTTTTAACCAGAGAGCAGAAATAGAGAGCAGGTGCCAGAACATAGATCGATAGAAAGGCGATCGGCTTGATGTCGATCTCTGTGATCCTGCCGAGGGCATAGCCAATAGCAATCATCACAAAAACAGGGAATACTGTCTGCAGAACTACCATATCCCGACTTCCTCAGCCCGATTTGAGATAGTTCCGGGTCTAACGCGTCTAAAAATTATATCAAATTATACCACAGGAATGGCTATCACCGGAACGCCTGCGCTTTTCCATCAGAGGGCTCAAAAGCTGCCACTTCGTTTGTGAGGACACCGATCCCCTCGATCTCCACGCTGACCACATCCCCAACCTGAAGGGAGCCAACTCCTGGGGGAGTGCCGGTCATGACTACATCTCCAGGGTAAAGGGTCATCACCGAGGAGATGAAGCTTACCAGTCGGGGCACAGGAAAGATCATCTCTTTTGTGGATGACTGCTGCCTGATTTCCCCGTTGACTTTGAGCTCGATCTTGAGGTTATCTATGTCCAGGTCTACTGCAAGGAAGGGCCCGAGAGGGCAGAAGGTGTCGAATGACTTCGCCCGTGTCCACTGGCCGTCTTTTCGTTGGAGGTCTCTCGCCGTGACATCGTTCCCACAGGTGTAACCGAGGATCTTTGTGCGCGCCTCCTCTTCAGTGGCCCTGCTGATTTTTTCCTTGATGACCACAGCTAGTTCAGCCTCATAGTCGACCTGGTTGCTCTCTGGGGGATAGATGATTTTCTGGCCGTGGCCGATCACGGAAGAAGGCGGTTTGAGGAAAAGCAGCGGCTCCTCTGGGAGAGGCATCCCCAGTTCGCGGGCGTGGTCTCTGTAGTTGAGCCCCACACAGACGATCTTGCTGGGGGTGCAGGGTGGAAGCAGACTCACCCATGATAAAGGAATCCTTCGGTTGCTCACCTCCCACAGGCCGAAAGGTGTGCCCTGGAGGACCTGTACTTGGTCGTGGTCGACGATTCCCCAATAAGTTTCGTTCTGGTAGAGAAAGCGGGCAAAGCGCATTTTTTGTCTCCTTTCTTGGCTGTTCCTTTTGCTACCCGGTTCTTCAGCAACCTGATTGTTGCGCAGTAGTTCTCTTCTAGCTTATGGTTTTCGCCAGGTGCTTGTTGTTTTCCTCTAAAAAAAGGAATCAGCGGTTCCTTTAATGAATTTTAATTGGAGACTGTTGCAGATAACCCAGGGTGGTGAGTTTTTTGAGGCTTCTTCACACTGCTGACACCCACCTCCACCCGGAAAAGCCAGAAAGGTGGGCGGCGTTCCGAGCAGTCTGTGGTCTTGCTCAGGAGCAGAGGTGTGCCGCTCTTTTGGTTGCCGGGGATCTCTTCGACAGTTTTCAGGCTGCTGGGGAGCTGCGGCCTCAGGTGCGGGAACTGCTGGAGACCCTGGAAATGGAGGTTTTCCTGATTTCCGGGAATCATGATTCCGCTGCCTTCGGGTCTGGTGAGTACTATGGGAAGAACGTCCACATCGCCGGTGGTAGCCAGCCTGTAGTTTGGGACTTCTCAGGCGTTTCTATTGTCGGGTTGCCTTATGCGGCGGGGCGGACCGGCCGCCAATTCCTGCAGTCGGCGGCCTTTCCAGAAGATCGCCCCCTGGTTGTTCTTGCTCATGCCAATTTCTTCTGTTCGGAGTCTTCCCGTTTTTACTTTCTCCGTCACCAGGATGCTCTTGCGGAAGCCCACTTCTGGGACCGTGATTTCGAAGATTTTCCTGCTTCCTACATCGCTCTCGGCCACTGGCACAACCCTACACTGCCCGTGATTGAGGTCAACAGGGCGAAGATTGCCTACAGCGGCACACCTTACCCGATGGCGAAAGGTGAGAACGGCTCGAGAAAGGTCTTCCTTATCGAGGTTTCCGAAAGATGCATTGATATCGAGGCAGTGGATGTTCCTGGTGTTCCTCGCAGGGAAAGCGCTTCCTTTTGCTTTGTCCCGGGTTCTGAAGAGCAGACCCTTGAGGAAATTAAGGAATATCTTTTCTCCTGTGCTGACCCTGAGGTGATTCTCGACCTGGAGGTGGCAGGGTGGGTTTCTCAAGTGAGGGAGAACCTTCTCCTACGGGAGATTGAGAGCCTAGTGCAGAAATCTCGGGAGGGGTGGAAGGCGGTCAACCTGGCACCTGGCTTTGTCAGCATCGGTTCGTTGCCAGGGATTGTCCGCAAGTGTCTGCAGTTGCTCCGGGAAGCAGAACCACCGGTAGACGTTGCCTTTGCCGGTGATCCTGTGCTTGACCAGCTTGTGAAAGAAGTAGTTCAGGAGCGGGAACTTCTCTACCGGGAGGCCCTTTCTTTGCTTCTGCGTCACCTGGGGAAGGGACAGGAGTTAGCTGGCCTAGAACCTTGTGGAGTGGTCTGAGTTTGGGGAGGGGTTGTGGTGCGCATCCTAGAAGTCGAGTGCGAACCCGTAGGCCCGCTCAAAAAACGGCTGTTTTTTAAACCGCAGGCGCCCTGCACTGTTGTTCATGACGAGAACGAAGCAGGAAAAACTACGATTGTCGACGTTCTGGTAAACCTGCTTTTTCGCAGGAGTTCCGCCCAGGCGAGGTTCCAGTCGCGGCGCTTTAGCAGTTTTCGGGGAGGTGTCAGGCTGGAGCACCGGGGGGAAGTCGTTTGTTTTGCAGGGGACACTGATCTCGACAAGTATCTTGGTCTGCCGCCGGAGTTCTCCAGGCTCCCCATCGTCAGGGGCAGTGACCTGGCTTTTCTCTGGTCGGATCGCAGGGAAAAGAAGGCGCCTCTGATCGATGCCTGCCTTCAGTACCTTGCTGCTGATCTGGAAAAGAGTTTGGATGCGGTGATCAGAGACCTGCGGGCTGATGCAGGTTTTCCCCAGAAGGCCAACACCTGGACCCAGGCGAAGTTGAAGGA
>DAINRC010000144.1:0-370 GCA_036742135.1 Bacillota bacterium | reverse complement strand
CTGGAGGGCGAGCTCCGGCTTTTCGGGAACCGGGAGCAGTTCCTGGAGGATCTTGAGCAGCGGGAAAGGCTGAATAAGCAGTTGGCGGAGGTGGAAGCCAAGATCACTGCGGTCACCAGAGAACTCCGCGAGAAGGCGCGGCAGCGGGAACTGCTGGATGAGGAGCGGAAAGCCGCCTTGTGTTCTTCGGCCCGCGCCCTCTTCAAAAGGCTCCAGGAGCTCCGGTGCAGCTACCGGGATGGGGGCTATCAGGGGTGCTCCCACGAAGATGCCCGGCTGTGGGCGGAGCTGGAAAGTGAAAAACAGGCCTTCAGGACGAGGCTGGCCAAGCTTGAGGCTGAGGTCACGGCAATCGATGGACAGCTAGAAG
>DAINRC010000143.1:0-4064 GCA_036742135.1 Bacillota bacterium | reverse complement strand
CAAGTATAGAACTTGAGGATCTAGCAGAAAAATTCCCGCTAACGACACATGGCCATGTGAAACTCCAAGAGCTGGAAGCGAAGGGACATATCACTCGCTCTTCTGCGTTCAATTATCTAACCCTTATAAAAAATGGGCATGCGTCTATTAGTGAACGCTCGCTTTACAGTCTCATGGGGCGTACTCATGACCTGGCCAAGACTACAAATATTTTGCATTTGAAAAATCTCGCAAAATATGCGGACTCACCGTGGTCCCAACTTGTGTATTACCTATTGATTGCGAAGCGTAGCGCAAACGAAGTTGACGATCACAGGCTAAGAAAATTAATAGAATATTTAGTGCAAACTTATCACCGCGGAGATTTATTGAGTTTTGTGAATGGGGTTCATCAGCGATCAGAAGCAGTCGCTATCTTTGCATATGAAGTATTTACTGCGGATTTCATTTCAAAGCTGACGCGTCTTATAAAATCTTCTGCACAGATTACAGAGGCGAGAGCTGCTCTGCATCGATGGATGGGCAATATTTCAGGTGAGCAGCGTTATCTCGATAGGGCCAGAACACTAATTATTGACCACAAAATTAACCTGGTGAGAAACGAGCTAGATGATCACCGAATTTATGTAGATGCTGCACGTTTTGATGAGTGGATAAACGATGAGTTGATGCGTGATCTTAGCATGGTTTTCACCAGCATGTTGCATAACAGCAATTTCGCTAATGGCGAAGATGCTCTCATATTGCAGGCAATTGAGAAGGCTTACTTCAGCTTCTGCTCGAACAATAAGTTTGGGATAGCCTCCTATTTGGGGCGACGCATTAGGCATGGGACATTCAAAGGACACTTATACTCTGGGGTCATTAGTATAGAAAACCATCCTAAGTACTCAAGATTATTTCAAGATGCCCAGTTAAATTTACGCTGGCAACAATGGAAAGCTGACTACGAACGCAAAATTGATAGCATTATTAGCAGTAGACTTCATATCGAGTCGAACTCCAAGCGTGACGGTTTGCTGAAGCCCACAATCAAAGGCTCCGGCAAACAAGAAATTGCAATAGCTTGTGCCAAAAGTCTTGTTAAACACTTTGCCGAGCATAAAACTACCATTGGAATTCCATTAATTCTGACTGAGTATTGCTGGAGAATTGCTGAGATCGACCTAAGAAATTCCAGCAACTATCTCAAAAGCCAAAAAGCAGCGTTAATTATGCAAGATAGCCTTGCAGAGCTTTATATAAGTCAGAGTAACAAGGATTTAGCTAAGGAGTTCAATAGAGAGCTAGTCCATCTTGTTAATGAAAAGCTCAAGGTGATGTATGGATGGTTCAAAAAACCTCTAAGTGTAGCTCCAAAGGCATCGCTATCTCTTCTTTATCGAGCGGTTGTTGCGGAGGTTCAGCTCGCATTTCCCAACTTCAAAGCAGATACAGAGTATGAAGAAAATGAAGATATAGAGATCATGGGGGGAGCATACCATGTGCTATATGATGCTTTTTACGTTGTTGTCTACAACGCTGCTAAACACGGAAAAGAGGGCGGGTCTGTTGAACGCTCATTTAAAATTCAGAAGTCAGAAGCAGGAGTTTCTGGCCACATTGTCGTTATTCTTTCCTCAGCAATCAAGGATCATGAGTGCGAGCAGGAGACAAACGAAAGGCTATTAGTTCGTCCAGGTGATGATATTGAGAATGCGCAGCTTTCGGAGGATCGAAGTGGCATTAGGAAGCTGCATCAATTGCAGCGTGCCGACAGAAATTTTGAACTAACTAGCGTGGAATGCAGAGGCAGAAAAGTCCACGCAGTAATGTCATACCGCCTGGAGCACTTGTAATGCAAGTTCTGCTTATAGAAGATGACAGCTTCAAGGAGAAGAGCCTGACAGACTTCATAGGAGATTTGATAGACGATGTTAAAATAACAACCGCGCCTAGCCTTGTGGACGCTATTGAAGCTGTCGATGTCGGCCCCTATGACCTAATTTTGATCGATATGGCTATACCGAGCCACCCAATAATTCTAGGTGGCGGCGCACCAATTTCCTTGTTGACCGGTGGAATAGAAGTGCTTCTAGAGTTGAACTCTCTGGATAGAAGTGACCCTTGTGTGATCATTACTCAATATCCAGATATTGAGATCTCTGGCAGTTTTGTCCACATAGATAATGCAGCACACGAGATAAACAGTCGCTTAGGCTGTAAAGTACTAGACTGCATTCTCTACTCGGAAGACTCTGGAACCTGGAAAGCTAAACTAGGCACCATTATTGAAAACTTATGAAAATACTAATACTTGAAGATGACTCCTCGAAGCTTGAAGCAATAGAAAGCCATATAGCTGGCTTGAGTGATAAGGTCAACCTATTCACATGCGTTAGCTTTCAGCAATTCAATAGCTTCGTAGAGCGTGAAAGATTTGATCTGATTATCGTTGATCTTATTGTTCCCGTTTTTGATGGCGATAAAGATGCTGTTGATGTTGCGGATCGAGTGGTACGTCTTGCTCATGACGTAGAATGCCTAAATAAATCCACACCCATTGTTGCACTTACAAAATATGACTACGCAGCGGAAGATAACTACAGAGCTCTGAACGGCCAAGGTGTTTCGATTATAACCTATGACGAAAAAGGAGACTGGCGCAAAACATTAACTGACAAGTTTTTTGCCAGCATGCCTGATCCTACTTACGATGCGATTATTGTCTGCGCTTTGAAAAAGGAGGCGAAAGCATTCGAAGATGCAGGTTACTCTGTAGGGCCAGTGCACACTCAATATGGAATTGAGTGTAGAGAAATCGCTATTGGTTCTTTTGCTGGATTGATTGTCTCTGCATCTCGAATGGGGCTTGTCGGAGCGGCTATTGCAACTGCTCGTGCAATTGACGCATTTAAACCAAAAATTGTATGCATGAGCGGAATTTGCGCAGGGATTGCGGGAGAGGCAAAAATTTATGACGTTATTATCACCAAAATATGCCAGCAACATGACTATGGGAAGTGGACTTCAGCTGGATTTCAACCGGAGCACTATGCTGTTCAGCTAAATCATGGGCTGGAACTAAAAATTGAAGCTGCTATCGAAGACCCTTCGTTCAAAATGAAAGTCGCTGCCAATATGAGGCTTAAGAAAAGCGAATTTCCAGAAGGAAAAGAAGAGCTTGACTTTGATATTTTTACTGCCCCAACCTCCAGTGGCAATGCTGTAATTGCAGACGAAGTAATGGCCAATATGATAAAGGGACAACGAAGAAAGGCTGCCGCATTTGAAATGGAGGCATTCGCTGTATACGAAGCCTCGCGAATGGCAGTCGGAGAACCACTTTTCTTCTGTGCAAAATCAGTAGTGGATGATGGCTCCCAAAGTAAGGGCGATAATTTTCATAGAGCTGCTGCAATTTTGTCTGCCAAAACAGTGTATCAGATAATAGAGCAGGTACTTTAGTTGATGATATACACCGGCCATGCAGTTCGTCAGCTTTTAAGTCTAGCCACTTACATGGATCCCTCCCTTTACAGGGAGGACCCCATGTAAGAGTCGATATTCGGCGAGCCGCGATCGTACACTCCGGATTGATCGCTATCTTGTAGCAAATGGCAGTCGTGTGTTGCTCTACTTTTCTTGTGTCTCTTCGCACTACATCGATATCTCGGACGAAGAGCCACAAGAAGGTCAATCCGGTCAATTTCAAATTATGCGCCCTATGCGAATTAGCTGCTTCTGAATGGCCCAAATGGGCTCGGAGCACCGCTCACAGATGGCCGCTTTTGGCCGGCAACTGCCTCTCACGGACGACTGACTGCTACCGGTCACTCGCAGGCCGCCCAGCACTAGCTTGGTGTAACACGTAGCATTTTTTGATGCCATCTTGAGTTCGAACCTAAGATTGCTGCACTGTGGATTCTCTTTCATCTCGGCAAGGAGCGAGCGATGTCTTTTGATGACTTCATGACGGACAACATCACCGTGCGGAAACAGAGCGGTGATGTGCTTGAAGGGCTAAAAGCAAGCGTACAGCGCGACAAAATTTTCCTAGAGCGCTCCGATGTACTCATTGAACC
>DAINRC010000142.1:2848-4118 GCA_036742135.1 Bacillota bacterium | reverse complement strand
TTTTCAGCCTAGTTATGTTTTTAGCCTACCTACGAGGGATTGAAACGGGTGGATAAAAGCGAGATATTCGTTGCGGATATAGTTTTTAGCCTACCTACTCCGCTCCCACAGAAACGGCGGAAAGTATTCTAACCAAGGTGGGCATCGCCAAGCGATACGGCCTTGACGGTATCGCCGTCTGGCGGTTAGGTCTGGTGACCGGTGAGATGTGGGACGCGTTGAGGGCTACCGTAATACCAAGGAGGTAATGCCTATGAAACGCTGGTATAAGATGGCCATCACTATAATAGCGGTTATGGCCATCGCTGTAGGAGCAATCTGGCTAGCCGCTCCAGAGGTATTCGGAATAGGTTATCCTCCGGGTGTTCCAAAACCACCATTAAGCTACCGTATCAAGGCAGTTTTTGGCGATAGACAGCATTATACGGTTGAGAGAACACTAACTGATGGTAGTAAGGTTCAAGTAGACGTTACAGGTAAAGTAACTGACGAGTCTTCCAAACAGCTTAATTCCTTGCTAGTCAAATCACTGACTGATGTCGCAACTAACGTGAACGAAGTTAAAACTGATGATGGCAATACGTATTCCATAAAAGACCCTCAGCAGTGGGCTGAATATCTTGTTTCTGATTTAACAATAATAATCTATTCTGCTCATCAACTCCTTGAGGAGTACGGTAATGATATTCAATTAGTGACAGACAAGTTAAACGGTCTTGAGACAACATGGAGAATCAAAATCCTACCATTTCTTAAGAAAGTGAAACAACAAGAAGTAGTTGCTTTTGTTAATGATGTTAATAGAGGATTTGAATTAGTTACCAAAGGAATGAAAGAAAACAACCCACAGAAGATTGAACGGGCTCGGGACATATTTGTTAAACTAAGTAAGTTGTTACCGAAGATGCCTCCCAGTAAAGAGATTATGATGGAGGATATAGAAAGTAAGCTGTAGGAGGGATATAAACAAGTAACTGCAGACGAGGCAGAAAGGCAGTTGGGTTCTGCCCTTATGACTCCGAAGTATCTGCCAGAACGCTTTCAACACTACGGAATATTTATGCGAGATGTGCCCGGCATACCAACCGAAAAGATGATAAAACAAGTGTGGTATGACCCAAAAAGTTTTGAGTTACTACTAGTAACCCAATCAAAGATTTCCGCTCCAGACCAGGAAGGACAAATAATCTTTACTGACGGTCTAGAAACACCAGGTAAAATTAGTGACATCTTCCCTTGGGCAAAATACAGATGTCAATACGAGTTTACT
>DAINRC010000142.1:0-2838 GCA_036742135.1 Bacillota bacterium | reverse complement strand
GTGTTCAAGGATACATGCTTGTGAATGAAGAACGTAACCGAGATGAATACGAAAGGATATTGAAATCCTTGAAGGAGTAGCAACGTGTTAGTTGCCTTATAAAACTTTGATGGGAGGTTTTTTCAATGAAGAAAAAATGGTTAGCTGTCATAGGTGTTGTTATTCTGATCACTACCATTGCTACCGTAGCCTTCGCCACTAACCCTATCAAGCTCATTGTTAACGGCCAGGAGATTAAGCCAGATGTCCCGCCACAGTTGATTGGTGGCAGAACAATGGTACCTATACGTTGGGTAGCTGAAGCTCTAGGTGCTGATGTTCAGTGGGAACAAAGTAGTGAGGGTGGCATAGTAAAAATTACCCCAGAAGTCTTACAGAGGCTCCGCGCCATTGAGCCAGAACAGCCCAAAACAATAGCGAACGACTTTAACAGAGGGCAAGTTAAACAGTTCTTAGAACAAAATCAGCTCCATTCCATCCAAGATATTCGTTCTTTAGGCCGCAAAGTCCCTTTTGAAATTGCGAGCGAAGATGATACTTGGCTTCGGCCTGTTTACTCCAAATACTGGCATAGTACATTCATGGGCGGTAAGTATAGTGATATTAGCACGCTTATAAGTTACGCCCAACGTAATCTTTTTGTCTACACCGGTGGCCTCTCTGAGGGAGCGGGATTATATTACAGGTTAGGGTTTACTGAAGAAAAGCTGGGCGGCAGTTCCTTTAATTCATTAGACTCGTTCGAGCTATGGTTGATAAACCGTAAAGTCAAGGAGATTTACCGATTGGGGGATGAGTGGTTGGTGGTAGTCGAACCCCAACTTCAAGGTTATCTTTTAGCCTACCTACGAGGGATTGAAACACTGGCGGAAGAACTGCTGCGGCTGCTGAAGAAGCCGTTTTTAGCGTACCTACGAGGGATTGAAACGGTGTGGCAATTTTCACTTGACTTCTAGAGCCGTTTGTTTTTAGCCTACCTACGAGGGATTGAAACTTCACTTCATCTCCTCCCCTCTTCCGGCTTAGAGGTTTTTAGCCTACCTACGAGGGATTGAAACATTTTTGCGGCACCGGAGTTTCTGATAATTCTCTTTCTCCTCATCATCATCCCGTTCTTCTTCGCTTGCCTGTGCGCGATAGCCGCCAGAGCGGTGGTGGAGTTCATCTACCTCTTCTTCAAGTTTATGCCGCCAATGATCTTAGTGCCGGTGGTTGCCACCCCTCTTGGAATTGTGGCTACGCTGGCAGCCGTAAGGACGGGCATGGCATGGAGAAGACGGAAAAAGGTGATGTATGGCAAATGTTCGGTTTCCTGCTGTTAAGGTCAACTATTCCGGCCTGTCGGGGCCGATAACCCGGCAAATTTCGAGTTTTGTATATTACTTGCAAAGGAGTGAAGCAGAAATGACTAAGGCGAAAAAAGTTAAGTGGGTATCTTTAATCTTTGCGGCAGCCCTCATTTTGATCGTTGCAGCCCCAGTTTTCGCCGACAGCAATGGAGCAACCTGGACGGCGAAGTTTTGGGTCGGCAGAACATATTACGAGGTAAATGGCCAGCGGTAGGACATGGACGTTGCTCCGTTTATTGAAAATGGCCGGACGTTCGTCCCCGTGCGGTTCCTCGCGTACGCGCTGGGGATTCCTGAAGAGGCGGTCATCTGGAATCCCGAGATTCAAAACGTGTGGCTGAGCAAGGAATGCAGATCACTACTGTGCCCATCGTTAAACGTCGTCCGCCAGTGCTGCTTGCAGTTAGGGGAGAAGCATCTTGAGGTCTGGGAATTTGGAGTATTTGCGAAGAGGATTGAGATGGACGTCGCCCCTGTGCTGAGAAGCGGCCGCGTTTTCCTCCCCGCGAGGTACGTCGCCGAGGCGTTTGACTACTCGGTGGTCTGGGACGAGAAAGAGAGAGTTGTGTACGTTTGCCCGCTTAACGGGGCTAAGCCAGCAAGTGAGGAAAGCCGGTAACGGGATAAGGAGGGTGAATTGCGGTGTTCAGCGTGCATGGGATGACCAGAGTAACCCTAGCGGCGGTGCTAACCCTCGCGTTTCTCGCGACCTGCATTTTCTCTGCACCGGCGGCTGTGTCAGCCCAGACAGCGGCGTTCGAACCGCCTTACATCGCCAAGTTCGTTGTGGGCCAGAAAGCCTACGAGGTCCGGGGAGAGGTCAGGCAAATGGACGTGGCTCCGTTCATCGAGAACGGCCGGACGTTCGTTCCAGTGCGGTTTCTGGCTTACGCTATAGGAGTTCCTGAAAACGGTGTTTCTTGGGAGAATAAGACCCAGACTGTGCGGCTCGAGAATAGAGGAATCGCGGTGACCCTGCGCGTGCGTGAGCGGGTGCTGCGGCGCAACGGTAGTCCGGTGCAGATGGACGTTGCTCCTGTGCTACGACAGAACCGGGTATTCCTGCCCGCTAGGTTTGTGGCCGAGGCATTCGGTTGTGGTGTAGCGTGGGACCAGTGGTCGAAATCTGTCTGTGTGTATCCGGTCAAAATAGATTGGGAAGCGGCGAAGAAGGGAACGCTCCAACCGCCCGAAAACGCGAAGCAGCCGCCGGACGAGTGGGGCTTCCCGGCTAAGGCCGTGAGGATGGAGTTCAAAGTAGGGAGCCGGTACGCGAAGGTGACCCGGCCGGACGGGAGCACGTACCAGCTTGACTTAGGAACGCCGTGCGTGGTGGTTACTGCCAAGGAAGATGTGGATTGGCTTAAGTCTAATTACCCTTCGGTTTACAAGCCGGGAACTTACGTGATTGTGGATGACCCGAAAAAGGAGTATTGGGCAGTTTATGTTCCCTTCATCCCGGTGGCCGAGGCGTTCGGCGTGCCGAGGG
>DAINRC010000141.1:0-4237 GCA_036742135.1 Bacillota bacterium | reverse complement strand
GGAATGTTTAAGGCCTCGAAGTTATAGTAATCGAGCTCCACCTCTGGACCCTCGGCAACTTCAAATCCCATGGCAGTGAAGATCTCCTGAATCTCCTCCAAAACCAAAGAGATCGGGTGCCTGTGGCCCCGGCGTAAGGGACGCCCCGGTAAAGTCACATCAAGCCGCTCTTTTTGTAGCTTTTCCTCTTTTTCCCGCTCCCGCAAAAGGGAGAGCTTCTCTTCCAGCCTTTCTGTCAGTAATGCGCGTACCTCATTGGCCAGCTGGCCAATTCGCGGCCTTTCTTCGGGAGAAAGGGTTCCCATCTGCCGCAGAACCTGGGTCAGCTCCCCCTTTTTGCCGAGAAACCTGATCCGGATCTCTTGGACCGCATCGAAACTATCTGCTTTCTCCAGGGCGAAGAGAACCTTGTCTTTGATTTCAAGGATCTTTTGCTCCATCACCAGACACCCCTTTCCACAAAATGAAACCTCCGCCACCAAAAGGGACGGAGGTCGGAAAAACCCGCGCGGTACCACCCTTCTTGGCCTGAACCAGGCCCTCTTTTGACCACACAACCTCTTCGCTAACGGGAGGTTCCCGGCAGCACCTACTCCCCGGATCGGTTTCAGCACTGCAACTACCAGGTGAACTTCAGAAAGCCGGCTCTGGCTGCACTCTCAGTCTCTGGTGCAACCTCCCTGAAAGAGCCGCTTCTTTCCTACTCTCCTGGTCATTGTCTTTCACAGTGTTTGGATTTTTTCTGGATTATACCACAAACCCCTCTTCTCCACAAGATTGCCGGCATTAGGCTTGTTTGATAATCCCTTCCCCAGAACAGCACTTGTGCTCAAACTGGATGGTGATGTGGTTAATCCCGTGCCGCGTCTGGAGCAATTCTTCGATTTGCCTCAGAAGAGCTTTGGTATCGCTCACCAGCATATCCCTAACATTGACATGGGCCTCAAAGTTGACGTGGTCCTCGTTCAAGCTCCACAGATGAACATGGTGGACATCCTCCACTCCTTCAAGGCTCTCGATATCCTTCACCACAGCCTGGAGATCGATCCCTTCAGGAACCCCCTGCATCAGGATGTTGACCACTTTCTTAATGAGTTGGAAGCTTTCTTTGAATACATAGAGGGCAATTACCACCGTCAGCAGCGGGTCGATCAGGTAAATGCCAAAGTAAGAGATCACCAATCCACCAATGATGACCGCCACTGAAGACAGGGAATCACCAATCAGGTGGAGATAAGATGACCTAACGTTGAGGTCACTATGGGACGAACTCCTCAAAAGGGCAACCCCGGCAATATTGGCAACAAGGCCAACGAAGGCCACTTCCATCATGAGTTCACCTTCAACTGATCCTGGCTCCAGAAACCTAAAGAAGGCCTCTTTAAGGAGAAAGACGGAGACAAGAAGCAAGAACGCCGAATTAACCAAAGCTGCCAAGATGGTAGCCCTTTTGTAGCCAAAGGTCCGCTTGTAATCATTGCCTTTGGCAGCAATTTTGAGAGCAAGATAACTGATGAAGATGGCCATCCCATCCCCAAGGTTGTGGAAAGCATCGGAAATCAGAGAAAGACTTCCTGAATAAAGGCCACCCAGGATCTCGGCTGCTGTGATCAAGAGGCTTAAAAAAACCACCAGCAAGAGACGGATTTTCTTGATCTCAGAATAATCCCTTGGCGGGTTGGGATTATGAGCAAAAGGAGAGAGGCTCATTTTTTCAACCCCTACCCTAGTTTTAACGGCTCTTTTTCATTATACAAAATTCGCCTCTGGTTGGGGAATCGAAGAGCCAAGCTCTCGAATGATAATCAGCAGGAATTGATCGGGAACTCGCCACAAAAAGCTTTGCCCTATCTGGTTATTTACTTCTTGGTTTTCCTATTGCTCCTTCACACAAAAACCAGCAGACCTTCTCTGACGGTAGGCTTCATAAAGGAGGATCCCGGCAGCAACCGCGGCATTAAGGGATTCCACTCCTTTGCGCAAAGGAATTTGCACAACTTCATCAGCAAGGGCTAAGAGTGAAGAATCAATACCATGAGCTTCGTTGCCAATGACCACAACGAGACGGGGGCTCTTCAAATCGGCTTCGTAATAAATCTTTTTACCACCCGGGTCTGCAGCCACAACGAAAAAACCCAAATTTCTCATTTTTTCGAGCAAATCGAAAAGTTCTACATCAGCAATAACAGGAACCCGAAAAACAGAACCCATCGTTGACCTAAGCACCTTGGAGTTAAAAAGATCCACAGTCCCCCGACTAAGAAAAACAGCATTTACACCTACTGCATCGCTAGTCCGAATCAATGTCCCCAGGTTGCCGGGGTCTTGAATCCGATCCAGAGCAAGGAACAAGCCTTCCGCTGTTTCTAAGAACTTCTCCGTTCGCCATTCTGGCTGAGGCACAACAGCAAGAACTCCTTGGGGTGTCTTTGTGGCAGCCAGTTCCTTTAGTTCCCTTTCACTGATCCTAAAAAGAGGAATCTTTAAGGAAGCGGCCTGTTCCAATAGTGCCTTTCCTCTTTCTTGTTGCACCACCTTGTCAGTCCAAAGGACAAAATCAGGGCGGAAGCCACTTTTAAAGACCTCCTCCAACAACCTGACCCCTTCAACCACCAAACGCTTTTCCTGTTTCCGATACTTCCTTAAGAGAAGTTTTCTTGCGTATTTAACAGCCTGCTTGGCAGAGGTTAACCGCACCCTTGATTCCCCCACATCCAAAAATTAAAAAAAGTATGGCGCGTTCCTAGAACACACCATACTTTTTCCTTTTCCCTGCTTGGGCACACAAAAAGACTGCCGAAAAACCTCGAGAATCCGCGGCGGTCTTCACCAAAGCCAAAATAAAGCTTTCGCTGGCCGTACTTTTCCCGGTCACGCTTCCTTTAAGAACCAAGATGTTTTTTGGCAAGCTCCACAAGTTTTCCAAAAGCCACCTGATCCTTGACCGCCAGTTCTGCAAGCATTTTTCTGTTAACCGCAACCCCAGCCTTTTTAAGCCCGTTAATAAAACGGCTGTAGGAAAGACCATAAAGGCGGGCCGCAGCATTGATCCTGGTAATCCACAGTCTCCGGAAATCCCGTTTGCGCAAGCGCCTATGGATGTAAGCATACATTAATGACTTCATTACCTGTTCATGGGCAGGACGAAACAGTTTGCTTTTCGCTCCCCTGTAGCCACGGGCAAGTTTGAGGATTTTTTTTCTTCTCCTGCGGGTAACAGGTCCTCCTTTAACTCTTGGCATAAGAATACCTCCCTCCTACATGTAGGGCAAAAGTCTCTCTATTCGCTTCTTATCAGCACTGCTTACATAAGCGGGCTGTCTTAAGCGGCGTTTCCTCTTACTCGACTTTTTCGCCAGGAGGTGGCTTCTCCAGGCACTTGCCCGCTTCCAAAGTCCACTAGCTGTTCTTCTAAACCTTTTGGCTGCACCCCGGTGAGTTTTCATCTTAGGCATCGCGCTTTTCCCCTTTCACTGAATCTTGGTTTCTGGGTGCCAGAACCATAACCATGTTCTTGCCCTCAATCTTCGGCTCTTTCTCAATGACCGCATAATCCTGGACACATTGATAAAACCTGAGACATAGATTTCGGCCAAGTTCGGAATGAGAAATCTCCCTTCCTCGGAACATCAAAGTAATCTTAACTTTGTCTCCATCCTGGAGAAAACGCAAGGCATTCCTGACCTTTACCTGAAAATCGTGTTCCTCAATGTTTGGCCTCAACTTCAACTCTTTAACTGTGATCACGCGCTTCTTTTTGCGCGCCTCACGCTCTTTTTTACTCTGCTCATACTTGTATTTCCCGTAATCCATGATCCGGCATACCGGCGGCTTGGCACGAGGAGCAACTTCTACAAGATCGAGTCCTCTCTCCATTGCAATGCGAAGTCCTTCTTTGAGAGGAACAATTCCCAGCTGCTGTCCATCACTATCAATTAGGCGTATCTCCCGGGCCCGGATCTCTTCATTGACCCGCAAATCTTTATTAATCAGGCATCACCTCGCAAAAATATGTGGAAAAGACTCCAACAAAAAAAGCGGGCACCACCCGCTCTACCATCCATCCAATTCACGAACCTTAGGAGCTTGATTGCTCTAAGGTGAGAAGCAAGTGGCTTCTACTTAAAATGAAGAGCCTTTTTACTTTTTGTTTTCTCTAAATAAGCCTGCTTAAGTATAGCATACGCCATCACAGCCTGTCAATCACAGTTTTTGCTCGATGTGATCCGTCTGTGAT
>DAINRC010000140.1:0-4293 GCA_036742135.1 Bacillota bacterium | reverse complement strand
CACCAAGATCCTCTGCGACTTCAAGGAGAAACTAGGTGTTCCGCTTCTTCTGACTGCTCACAATGTTTGGCACGATAGCTTGTGGTTGGAGATGCTCCAGTTTGCCAGTAAATGGGATGGAGTTATTGCGGTAAGCCGTTACATTAAGAAAGAGCTTGTGGCCAGTGGTTATCCTGAAGAAAGAATCGTTGTTATTCACCATGGCATTGATCTTGAGCGCTTCCAGCCAGCTGATCAAAGGGTGAAGTTAAAAGCTCGGGAGCGCTTTCCGGAACTGCAGGGAAGAAAGGTAATCTTTCATCCTGCGAGGATGAGTCTTGCTAAAGGTTCTCACCTAGCAGTGAAGGCTTTGCACGAAGTTAAAAAAGTTGTTCCTGAGGTTATCTTAGTACTTACAGGAACTGAGAACACCGTTGACTGGGACCGGGTGCGTAACCGGGAGATTGGGGAGATTTTGGCTCTTATTGAGGGTCTCCAGCTCAAGGAGCACGTCTTTGTGCGCTTCTTTTCCTGGCAAGAGATGCCGCAGATATACCAGGCGGCAGATGTTTGTATTTATCCTTCTTGCTTTGAAGAGTCTTTTGGGATTGCTGTGATTGAGGCTATGGCCTCGGGTTGCCCAATAATTGTGAGCAGGGCAGGTGGAATGCCAGAGATCGTCGAGGATCAGGTCAGTGGTCTTATTGTGGAGAAGGGAGATTACCGTGACCTTGCTGAGAAGTTGATCGCAGTTTTGACCGACCAAGGGCTTGCTGAGCGACTGGCAGCAAATGGACTAAGACGCGTCAGGAAAGAGTTTGCGAAGCAAAAAATGGTTGAAAGGACACTCAACTTTTACAACAGGTTCTTAGTGCGCAAGTCTGGTTTGCCGGGAGTTGCTTGATTTCTGTTAGGGCCTTGCGGAACCAGAAATTATGTTGGGAGAGGAGTGCTGGAATAACTTGGCCATCTGCCCAATAAAGACTCTGGACATTTTGAGGGTTTCGCCCCAAGAGATCCAGCCGGTGACTGAGGTTCTCAAAGAGGGAGAGGTTTTTCTAGTCACTCGTCCTGATGGAGAGATTCCCAGAGAAAACAGGGCTGGGCTCGGCCTCTACTATCTTGATACCAGGTTTTTGAGCTGTTTGGAGGTCTTTCTAGAAGGCACAAAACCTGTTTACCTTTCTGGATTTACGCGAGGGAGTCATTTTTCCCAAATGGAGTTCACCAACACAGAAATGAAAACTTCTTCGGGCGAAGTAATTGGCCTGGAAACCATCCATATAAGGACTCTTCGGGTCCTCAAAGAAAATCTGTATCAGAGGATGAGGTTTGTAAGTTTCGCTCCTAAGCCCCTGAGAGTGCGAGTCAGGTTTGCTGTTGCTGCAGATTATGCTGATATTTTCGAAGTTCGCGGAGTTCAGAGGGAGCAACGAGGAGTCTACGAACCGCCGCTTGTTCAGCCTGATGGGCTAGTTTTTTCCTACATTGGTTTGGATAGGATTAAGAGGTGCACCAGGATTAGTTTTTCTCCTCTCCCCGATCGTATTTGGGTGGAAGATGGACAAGGGTATGTAGAGTTTCAGGTAGAGCTTTTTCCCAAGAACAAACACTACATCTTCCTCCAGGTGATGCCTTTCATCGAAAGCCCTGGTACTGTTTTGGAAAAGAAAAAATTGATCCACTGGCCAGGGAGCCCGATAGAAATTGATAATATCGAGATTGCTTTTCCGCGGGCTTCCATTGAACTGGCGAAAAGCTACTCTGAATGGAGGCGGGAATGTACTTCTTTTACATCTGATAATGCTTTCTTTAACCAAATGGTATCACGGGCGATAACTGATCTGCGGGCTCTAATGAGTAATTACGGGGAAACTGGTCGAATTGTGGAAGCAGGAATTCCATGGTATGCAGCACCGTTTGGGAGAGATGCCCTGATCACCTCATGGGAGACACTGATCCTCAATCCTGAGATTGCCAGAGATACTTTGCGTTTTCTGGCAACTTACCAGGGCAGCAAAGTTGATCCCTGGAAAGAAGAAAGGCCAGGGAAGATTCTACATGAAATCAGAAGAGGAGAAATGGCCTGCAACGGTGAGGTTCCCCACACACCTTATTATGGTTCAGTAGATGCTACCCTTTGGTTCGTGATTCTTCTGGCGGAGTTTTATCATTGGAGTGGTGACCGCTCCTTCCTCGAGGAAATGAGTATACCTTTAAAGAGGTGCCTGGAGTGGTACCGGCAGTATGGGGACCTCGATGGGGACGGTTATGTGGAGTATTTGCGGGAGTCAGAACTCGGTTTGATGAATCAGGGTTGGAAGGATTCATGGAATGGTGTTGTTGACAAGGATGGAAGTATTCCCGAAGGGCCGATTGCTCTTGTGGAGGTGCAGGCTTATCTTTACCTTGCTCTCCGGAGTGCTGCTGATTTGATGGTTGCCCTGGGAGAACACGAAGAGGCGACAAGGCTTAATCAGGAAGCCTCAAGAGTTCGCCACAATTTTTTGCGGGATTTCTGGCTCCAAGAAGAAGGTTTTCTAGCCTTTTGCCTCGATGGAAAAAAAAGACCGGTTAAAACGATTGTCTCCAATCCTGGGCAGTGCTTGTTTACAGGGGTTCTTCCTTCCCCGCAAGCTGCTCGAGTCATTCAACGACTTTTTGAGCCTGACCTTTACTCAGGTTGGGGAATCCGAACGATGAGTGCAAATGAGCAGGCTTACAACCCCATGAGCTATCACAATGGTTCTGTTTGGCCCCATGATAACGCCATTATTGCCCAAGGGTTGCGTTATTATGAACAGTTTGCCTTTTTAGAGCAATTGATCACGAACCTTTTTGAAGCAGCCCAGTTTTTTCCCTATTACCGCTTACCAGAACTTTTTTGTGGTTTTACCAGAAGGGAGACAAGTGGCCCAGTTCGTTATCCGACATCTTGTGATCCCCAGGCATGGGCAGTAGGCAGCATCTTTTTGTTGATCAGGGCAATGCTGGGTTTGAGTTGTCGTTCTGGAGAAGTCAGAGTCAATAAACCCTTTTTGCCCAGATGGCTTAACGAACTTTACATCGAAAATTTATCAGTTGGCACCGCCCGAATTGATATAGAGTTTGCGCGGAGTCGGGGGAGAACGTTCTGCAATGTTGTCAGGTGTGATGGTGATGTCAAAGTGATTATTTACCCACAGACATCTGGTGACCTTGAGTGGTGACCAGGTGTGAAAGGAGGAAGTCCTATTTTGGAGAGGTGGACGCGGGGTTTCGAAAAATGGAAAAACAGGAAGATAGTTCTGGTTTCTAACCGCGCTTCTTATGTCTTGAAGGAAACCTTCCAGGGCTTGAAAGGTGAAAGGACTGTTGGAGGTTTGGTTTCTGCTCTGGAGCCGTTGATGGCTGAGTGTGGGGGGGTTTGGGTTGCCTGGGGAGGGCGCACAGGGGAAAAAACTAAAGGAGTAAGAATTGGTGTCCCTTTAGGAAAACCGCGGTATACGCTGAGGGAAGTGGTACTCTCCGCAGAAGAAGTTGAAGGCTACTATTACGCCTTTGCCAACAGGGTTTTATGGCCACTTTGCCATTACTTCTTGGAAAAGTGTGCTTTCAGGCAGGAGGACTGGGAAATTTACAGAGCAGTTAATGAGAAGTTTGCCACGTTTGCCCTTGAGGAAGCTTTTCCTGGTGATCTCATCTGGGTACATGACTATCATCTTGCTCTTGTTCCCCAGTTGATCAGGTCGAGGCTTCCTGCAGCCCAGATTGGCTTTTTCTGGCACATTCCATTTCCTGATGTCGAAGTTTTTCGCGCTCTCCCTCAGGCACGCCAAGTTCTTGAAGGGATTCTTGGCAGCAACTTCATTGGTTTTCATGTGCCTTCGTATTGCCGCAATTTTCTTGATGCCGTGGAGTCGATTCTAGGGGCGCCTATTGATCACAAGAGGGGTGCCGTGGATTGGGAGGGGAGAAAGGTCTTCGTCAGGGCTCTTCCGGTTGGGGTTGATTACAAGGCATTTTCCGAGATTGCCAGAAGGCCGGAGGCCCAGCAAAGTGCCCAGAAGCTGAGATCTCTGTTGGGAACAGAGTTTGTTCTCCTTGGAGTTGACCGTTTAGACTACACTAAAGGAATCAAGGAGAGGCTTCAAGGTCTTGAACTTTTCCTCGAAAGCAATCCGCAGTACCAAGGGAGACTAACGTATGTTCAAATTGCTGTTCCCACTAGATGCAGTATTCCCGAATATCGAGATCTGCGTCACCAGGTTGAAGAAATAGTTGGTCGCATTAACGGACGTTTTGGTAAACCGGGGTGGACTCCTGTTGTTTATT
>DAINRC010000139.1:4139-4350 GCA_036742135.1 Bacillota bacterium | reverse complement strand
AGCAGAACCTGGGGTATCCTTTCGATTTCCGCCGGGAGTGCCGTCATCCTTACAAGTGCTCCGGGATTAACGGCGCGCTTGCCGTCCAATTCCACCTCAAACGGTAGGTGGTAGTGTGCCCCCAATGTGAGGTCTGCCTCGGTGACGCTCAGCACACCTTCCGCCGCGGTTGCAGCGGGAAGAAACGGGGCAGAAGAAATCACTTCTTGGG
>DAINRC010000139.1:0-4129 GCA_036742135.1 Bacillota bacterium | reverse complement strand
ACATCATTCCGTGCACCACGTGGATCGCGTAATCGCTATCGCCCCCGAGCTTTTGAACGGCGTAGTCGAGAGCAAAATCCCGGCGGTCGATCTCCGCGTGGAAGCCCTGGCCGGTGAGCTGGACCCTCACCCCCTCTCCCTCGAGGAAGACCGGGTCGCGGCCGAGTAGTCTCACCGCGCCGACCTTTTCAAGGAACCCGAGCAACGTCCTCTGTAGCGTCTCGGGGTTGTGTCCGTACATGTCGTGGTTGCCGGGGACGATGTAGAGGGGTGCTTTGAGATTTGACAAGACCTCCATGTATTCTCCTACGTGGCCGAGCCCCGGCTCGGGGAGGTCAAAGAGATCGCCGCCATGGATTACGGCTGTTACCCTTGTTTCACTGGCGATGCTCACGATTTCTTCAAGTTTCGCCCGAACAGTTTCTATGAAATTGTCTTTCCGGGACCGAGGGGCTGTGCCGCGGAGGTGGGTGTCGGTGATGTAGAGGATGCGGATCATTCTTCCACCTCGCAGTTTTTTAGTCCAAGATTTCTACGGCTTCGGAGACTTCGGAGAAGTTTTCGCCCAACAGCAACGAGCCTTCTTCCGTCACCCTGTCTGGGCTGATCAAAATGACTCCTTCCGCTTCATCGCCTCTTGCCCACAATGCTTCGATTTCGGTCGTTGTTAAGAGTCTCCCTTCGAGTCGATAGGCTGAGGCACAGTCCGCGCCGACCACAACGCCGAAGGGTTTCCCGTCTGGGGAAAAGAAGTCTTTGAGTGCCAAGAAGACGTAGCCTCCTGTGTGGACAATTTTCCACCCTGTTTTCTCAAGTCTTGAGAAAGGAGACCTTTCCATTTTTTCTCCCCTTTCTTTTCAGAATTGAAAGCGGCCTCCAGGGCTGTGCTTCGAGGGGGATCCGCGTAGAGGGATTAACTCTTCCGTTCCAGATGTAAACCCATGCTTCGATTTCTTTTCCGTTTTCGTTTTTCAGGAGAACTTTGACCTTCTCCCTGCGGTAGAGATAACCCTCTCCCTCGAACAGGTCTAAATCCCTGAGCTTGTTTTTTCCAACTTCGTAGACTTCCCCGATGACCTCTCCTCCGTTTTCGCGAACAGCACCGGGGAAAGCTTTTTGAGACTTGATAGAGGGCGAGACCTTTAGCCCTGGCAGGTCCGAGGAAGCGCGACCCAGCTATTACGCTGTGGTTGCTCCTGCCGCGCATCAGAGTGCCGTATACGAAGATAAGTTCAGACATTTTTCTCCCTCCCTCAAACAAGGATTTTTTCGGGAACGGGGAAAGGCGCGAGCCTGAAACCCCTCCCCGACCTCCTCGAGAGGCGCTCGTGTTTCAACTAGAGCTTCATCGCGTTCATCACCTGGTCGGGGTCTACTTTGGTGGCGAGTGCCACCGCCTCTACGCCCCTTCTACCTGCCAGCGAGTACACACTTCGCAGGATGTTGAAGCGATGGTTATCGTTTTCGGCGGCGCAGTAGTCTCTCGCAAATTTGACGATTTCACGGCTTGTCACTTTCCCACCCCCTTCGACACCCGCAGTACTGCTCACGGAACATTCTGTACCGTTCCGTGAGTGAGTTCGCTCGAATGTCCGTGAAGTGTTTCTCTCGCCCGCACTTTCGGCAACGGAAAACGGGAGAAGCTCTCCAGAACCAGAAGACGGAACACAAGGCTTCTAAGGTGAGCATCGTTTCGATGTCTTCGCGGGAAGGTCTTCGTAGAAACGTGAACCACCCCTCCCTTACGGGAGGGGCTTCCTGCTTCATCGGAAGCCTGCGACCCCTCCACAGGCCTGACTTCCCGCGGTTCCCGCGGTAGGGAGGCTTTCAGGCCGCCTCCAGAGCCAGCGCTCTCTTGAGTATGTTTCGGGCAGCGTTCACATCGCGGTCAAGCACAAGCCCGCAGTGTGGGCACTTGTGCAGCCGAACAGATAGGTCCTTAGGCACGGTCTTCCCGCAGTTGCTACATTCCTGTGAGGTGCCGGACGGGTTCACCTTCACCAGCTTGGTACCAGCCTCCGCCGCTTTGTACTCAAGCATGGCGAGGAACTCGCTCCAGCCCACATCGTGGATGCTCTTCGCCAGGCAATGGGATCTCACCATACCTCTGACATTGAGGTTTTCTACCGCTATAAAGCCGTAAGTATTCACCAGTTCTCTCGACACCTTATGCAGGAAGTCCCACCGCTGGTCCCGCACCTTTGCGTGGAGTTTGGCGAGCTTATGCTTTGCTTTTTCCCTGTTGCGGGAGCTTTTTTGCTTGCGGGAAAGGCTCCTTTGGACGCGTTTGAGCTTCTTTTCCGTTTTTATAAGATGCCGCGGATTTTCGATATTTTCTCCATTAGATAAAGCAGCGAACTTCTCGAGGCCGACATCGACACCGACAGCAGGCCCCGGATGAACCGAGGGAGCGGATATTTCTACTTCAGTCGCAAAAATCGCCCACCACCTGCCGGCTGCGTCGCGCTTTATGGTGACAGTTTTTACCTTGCCGGGAATTTCCCTGTGCAGTCTTATGCGGACGAAACCGATTTTAGAGAGCCTCAGCTTGCCGTCCGTAAGGCAGGCTCCCAGACCCCTGCCAAACTGCGTAAATGTCAGCGACTTGTAACGCCCCTTGCCTTTGAAGCGCGGATAGCCGGGTTTTTCTCCAGCCTTGATTCTCCGAAAAAACCCGGCGAAGGCCCTCTCCACCCTGAAGAGGACTTCCTGAGCCACTTGGGAGTGAACTTCCCGCAGGCGTGGATTGTTCTTTTTGGCTTCTCTAAGCCACACCTGCTGTTCGGTGCGGGTAACGCTTCTCTTTTCCTGCTCCCAGGCATTTTTCCTTTGAGCCAGGGCTTCGTTGTATATCCACCGACACGTCTCCAGCCAGTCCAGGAGCTTTTGCTCTTGTTCTTTATCCGGGTACAGCCTGAATCTGTAGTTACGCATTACCTTGAGACTCGATGTACCGCTTGACATCCTCCAGCTTCACCTCACCCACAGAGGCCAGGAAATAGCTCGGGGACCAGAAATGGCCGCCCCACAGCTCTTTCTTCAGACCGGGAAATTCCCGAAAGAGGAGGCGCGCCGAGACCGACTTGAGGGAGTTCACAAACTTCGACAGCTGCACCTGGGGTTTCGAGGCGAAAAGGATGTGGATGTGGTCCAGGTCGGTTTCCTGCTCGATGATCTGCACCCCGAACTTCTCTGCGACACCGAGGTTTATCTCTTTCAGGCGCGAAGAAACTTCCGGTGTCAGCACTTTTTTCCGGTACTTCACACAGCAGACATAGTGGAACCGAAGTGAATATACTGAGTGACAACCCTTATCCAGCTGGTACTTCATGCTTTCATTTTACCAGAAGAACTGAAGACAGACAATACCCGCCTTTCATCCCCTCCCTTACGGAAGGGGACTTCCCGGCGGGAGAGTTAACTTTGGTTACAGCGCAATCCTGAGCCTTGCGCAGCTATTTCTGTCGGGCAGGTCGGGTGCGGAGTCCCGCCGAGCTGACAGGAGTGAATTTTTATTCACCAGCACCCCCATGAATTTCGGGTTCAAAATCACCTTCAATCGCTTGCGGGGCGCGCTTTCTAAGTCAGTTGCATAAATATAGCACTAGTTCTATATTGATTCATTTGTGCTTTTTAAGCCTTAAAAACAACAAAAAAGAAAAATAAGAGAGTGTGAGTGTTTATAGAGAGAAGTTATGTCTTTGTTGCTTCGCTTTTCTTTGCTACGCTTTTTCTTCCTGCTTCGCTTGAGTTATCCACAAGCTATATTCTCTTCTATTCTATTCGGCAGGAAGGCTCATTGAGCCTTCCTGTATTCTTCTTTGAATGCTCGCGGAACCCTCCGCGAGCACTCATTGAATACTCAATGAGCACTCATTGAGCACTCATTGAGTAATTTTCGCACAAATCGGGACTGCCGGAAAGCCAGAAGTGAAGCCTACTTGAAGCCCGAACCGAACAAAACCGAACAGGAGGCAAATAGGACCCGTGAGAGGACACTCAGTGAGCGTTCAATTGACTGAAGTCAGAAGAATGCGGCGCGGTGGACCTTTTAAAAAATTTTTTTCAAACCCTATTGACATTCTATTAGAAAGCTAATATAATTAGGATAGAAATTACGAGGGAGGCG
>DAINRC010000138.1:0-4372 GCA_036742135.1 Bacillota bacterium | reverse complement strand
TTGGCGACCTCAGTAAGGTATGGCTGCGCCTTTACCTCCCAGAAGCTGAGATAGGTAAAATAAAGCTGGGTCAGGAAGTAGAGGTCAGGGTCGACTCCTTTCCCAAGCGCGTTTTTAAGGGAAAGATCGTCAACATCTCCCAGAAGGCAGAATTCACTCCCAAATTTGTCCAGACCAAAAGAGAGAGGGTCAACCTGGTTTTTGCGGTCAAGGTTCTCATTCCCAATGAACAAGGTTTGCTGAAGCCAGGGATGCCTGCTGACGCTGTGATCACCTGCCGTTCTCGTGGTGATTGAGGAAGGGAAAAAATGGACGAGTATGTAGTAATCACCGAAGGTCTACAAAAAAGGTTCGGAACCCTTTGGGCACTCCGCGGCCTCGACCTCCGGGTAAAACGGGGCGAGATCTGCGGGATTATCGGACCTGACGGAGCAGGCAAAACAACGATCCTGCGTCTATTGACTGGGCTCTTTCCGCCAACAGCAGGAAAAGCGCGTGTGCTCGGCTGCCAACTGACCCCTGAAAGCTCCGCTTCCCTCGACCAGGCAAGACACCGCATCGGCTACATGCCCCAAGGTTCAGGGTGCTTTGGAGACCTCACTGTTTACGAAAACCTGATATTCTTCGGGAAGGTCTACGGGAAAGAGAACCCTGAACTGGGGCAGGAGATCGACTTTTTGCTGGAGTTCA
This sequence comes from Bacillota bacterium, assembly GCA_036742135.1. Lineage (GTDB taxonomy): Bacteria > Bacillota > DSM-12270 > Thermacetogeniales > Thermacetogeniaceae > 50-218. The sequence continues at coordinate 3,682 of DAINRC010000138.1, read as the reverse complement.
CCGGCCTCAAACCATTCGCCACAAGGCTGGCCGACCACCTTTCAGGAGGGATGCGGCAGAAATTGGGCCTCGCTTGCAGCGTCCTGGCAAAACCAGAGCTTTTGTTTCTCGATGAACCAACAACAGGTGTCGATCCGGCAGCACGTCAGGACTTCTGGGAACTCCTCAAAACTCTGCAACAAAAGCATCAGATGTCTGTGGTGGTCACTACACCCTACATGGACGAAGCAGCCCGCTGCGACCAGGTCGTCCTTCTTCATGATGGAAAAATCCTGGCCTCGGGGCCTCCGGAAAGCCTCACCAGTCTTCTGAAAGGCCTGGTATTAGAAGTGAAGGTAAAGGAAAAGTACCGCGCCTGCGAAACGCTTTCTGGACTACCGGGTGTAAAGGACGTCAATCTTTTCGGGGACTGCTTGCACCTGCTGGTTGAGAAACGCTCCTGCGAGGATCAGGTGAAAAACGCGTTAGCCAGAGAGGGACTGGAATTCGGAGAGGTGAAAGCTGTCTCTCCGACACTTGAAGATGTTTTCCTGTCTTTGCTAGCAGAAGAAAGGAAGTGAAACCTTTGGATGAGGTGATTGTTGTTCAGGAACTCACTAAAAAGTTCGGGGAATTTGTCGCTGTCGATGGGGTTAGTTTTTCGGTGAAACCGGGAGAAATCTTGGGGTTGCTGGGGCCAAACGGAGCGGGGAAAACCACCCTCGTTAAGATGCTCTGCGGCATCCTTGTCCCAAGCGCGGGAAAAGCCTGGGTGCTGGGGTATGACCTCGCTGTCGAGGGAGAAAAAATCAGACCGCACCTCGGCTATATGTCGCAGCAGTTCAGTCTCTACCCGGACCTCACCGGAGAGGAAAACTTGTACTTTTACGGCGGGATCTACGGGCTTGAAGGAGAGGAACGCTTTCAAAGGATCAACGAGGTCGTCAAACTGCTCGAACTGGAAAACTGGGCAGTTTACACAGTGGAAAACCTGCCCCGCGGAATCAGGCAGAAAATCGCCCTCGGCTGTGCGATCATCCACCAGCCTAGACTCCTGATTCTGGATGAGCCCACTTCAGGAGTTGACCCAAAGGCCCGGCGCCATTTCTGGAGGTTGATCCACCAACTGACGAGGAGTAGAACAACTGTACTGGTAACCACCCACTACATGGATGAAGCCGCCTACTGCGACCGTCTGGCCTTCATGTTCGAGGGGCGCCTGCTGATCTGGGGAACTCCGGAGGAAGTGAAGGAGGCAACAGGAACAGAGAGCCTTGAACAAGCCTTCGTGAAACTGGTGCGCAGGAAATAACTTGAGCAGCAAAAGCTGCAGCTTGGAACTTAAACATCGCCTGGCGGAGGCAAACCTGCGAGAAATGAAATTTTATTGAGATTGGGTGGTGTAAGCTTTTGAAAAGGTTGTCAGCAATCATTTACAAGGAATTTATTCAGATGCGCCGCGACCGGCCGACCCTGATGATGATGATCCTGCTCCCGGTAATCCAGTTGCTCCTTTTCGGTTTTGCCGTGAACACCGATGTCAAGCACCTTCCTACTGTTGTTTGGGACCAATCGCGAAGTCAGGTCAGCAGAGAAATCCTGGCCGCTTTTCAGAACTCCCAGTATTTCGACCTGAAGTACACCGCAGAAAACTACCGGGAAGTAACCGCTTACATCGACAGCGGCCGCGCCCGCGTCGGGATCATTTTTCCTCCTGACTTTGCCCAAAAGCTGAAAAGAGGTGAACAGGCCCAGCTCCAGGTGATCATCGATGCCTCTGACCCGATGACTGCCAGTTCGGCTGTGAGCACCTCTCAGTTGCTCGGACAGGTGAAGTCCCCTCCACCCATTGATGTTCGCGTCCGCGCCTGGTACAACCCGGACCTGCTTTCCACCAACTTCATGGTTCCCGGGCTACTGGGGGTAATTCTGACGATGGCCATGGTTCTGTTTACAGCCCTTGCCGTAGTTCGGGAACGCGAGCGAGGAACTCTCGAACAACTAGTCGTCACCCCGATTCGCCCTGCGGAATTGATCATCGGCAAAATCCTTCCTTATATTGGTGTCGCCTTCGTGATGATGACCCTCGCTTTGCTCGCCGGGGTGATCGTGTTCCAGGTTCCCATTAACGGGAGCATCGGGCTGCTTTACCTGCTCTCCCTTCTGTTCATGCTCTCCTGCCTGGGAATTGGGATTCTGATCTCCACTGTTGCCAGGAACCAGAGGCAGGCCATGCAGATGGCGTTTTTCTTCATTTTTCCTTCGATCCTGCTCTCGGGATTCGTTTTCCCCAGAGAAGCCATGCCTCCCTTCTTCTATGCCCTCGGCTACCTGATTCCCACGACCTACTTCCTCCAGATCCTCAGGGGGATCATCCTCAAAGGGATCGGAATCACCTACCTCTGGGAACAGGTCATTTGTTTACTGATCTTCGGGCTCCTAGTGAACCTGATCAGCATTATCCGCTTCCGAAAAAGCCTTTCCTGACAACAAGAGGGAAAAAGAAGAAAAATACCTAGCGAGATCAGAAGCAGATGTGAACCTACCCTGACAAAACAAAGCCGCGCCTAACTCCTGACTGAAGTCAGAAGAATGCGGCGCGGCGGTCATTCTTCAAAAAACCACTGCATCAGGTATATAATGATGAAAAAGAAGATGCTAGGAGCGCGCCCATATGGAAGGCAATCCACCACAACTTCTTGCAGATCTGGCTCAGGAGCCGGATCGCTTAAAAAAGACCTTAAAAGTTCTTGCCCTGATTACCGAGCAGATTCGGCCCCTCAAACCGATCGTGGTTGGGGGAGCAGCCCTGGAATTCTACACTCTTGGGGGCTACACCACAAAGGATGTTGACCTTGTCGTTGCCGACCGCAAGCGGCTCAACCAGGTGTTGCGAAATCTGGGCTTCGAACGCACCACAGGAAGACACTGGTACAGCGATCTCCTCGACCTGGCCATTGAAGCTCCAGATGAAGCGCTTGCTGGATCTGAAGATAAAATCACAACCGTCGTTATCGGAGGAAAGCCGGTGTATCTTATTGGTGTCGAAGATCTGATCATCGACCGCTTGGCCGCGGCGAAGTACTGGCAGGGGTGTCAGGAGGACTTCAACTTAGCAGTGAGGTTGCTGGTCCTTCACAAAGAGCGCATTGACTTAAAATACCTCAAAGAAGCAGCACAGAGAGAACTGGTAACTGACATTTTAAAAAAAGCGCTGCAGAAGAGCAGAGAATACCTTAAAAAACTGTAGAGGCTGGTTTCTTATGAAAGAATTGGAATTCGAGCAGTACTTTTCCGAACTGCTGGAAAGAAAGCAGAGGCTCGACAAGCTCCTACCTCCAGCAGGAAGAAGGCGCAGGTCCTCCCGCTCCCCAGAGGAGGCTTTCATTTTGACCCTCCTGGACGTGAGGAGATGGGAACGCGCCCTGGCCTCGGGAAAAATCGAGGTAACGGGGCCGCGGGAGTTTAAAATCCCCGACTGAACCTTCTACCTCTCTGAAGATGCTCTGCTTAGAGCTTCGGTAAGCACTTCGCCAAGACCAGCAAGGTCTCCTTCGCTCAGAGATTTATAAGCTCTCTGCAGAAGCCCTGGATTGAAGCTCAGGGTTTCATTCAATGCCCTGTTCTGGTGGAAACGGTCAAGGTAAACTTCTGCTTCCGGAAAGCATTTCTTGCATGAAATAAGCCGCATCCCGAAACGACA
>DAINRC010000137.1:0-4373 GCA_036742135.1 Bacillota bacterium | reverse complement strand
AGCCGGAGGCCCAAACCGGGGAGATGCGGGCCTCCCCATTATGGGGTGCCGGGCCGGCCAGACGGTGATGGAGGTAGCCGTCGGCCCCAACAGTACAGTACTCGTTGGGGTCTGCATAATGAGTACCTAACAAAGCTATAGATTGTTCAGCTTTGTATAGGGAAAATTGACCTCCCTGTCAGCATTGAGGATCAGCTGCACACTGGGAAGATAAACCTCCTCTATTGTGACTGTTTTCTCATTAACCTTTCCCAAACTCGAAATGCCAACATACGCCACAGCCACGGTTGTAGCCATCGCCAATGCCAACATCAGAATTAAACGAGTCCGCAGCTTCATGAAAATCACTCCCTCTCTTTGTTATTCTTTTGACGTTAACCACCCTTCAAGGCTCAAGTCAGGCGCATTGGCCTTTCACCCCCTTTACCGCGGAGACAGCTGGCTGGATATCTGGCATCGTTAAGAAAGCGGCATGAGCTTCAACACTCGCCCAGAGAAAGGGGCTATTCCGCTTTCTGCTGTACAGAAGGCGCCATCATCACGGAGGCGGAGACGCCTTGCTCACTCCCTTCCCTGTGCAGGAAAACCCCGCGCCTGGCAAGCTTCATGGTATCGATGTTCTCCCGGCTCAGCGCCCGGGAGAGAAGAGTGGCAACACCGCAGGAGAGCATGAGGGGAATGATCAGGGAGTAATTCCGCGTGGTTTCGACAACGAGCAACACAGCCGTCACTGGAGCGTGATTGGCAGCAGCAAAGAGAGCTGCCATCCCCACAACGGCATATGACCCGCTTCCCGCCGTGAGGCCCGGCAGCAGGCTGTGGAAAACAGAGCCGAGGCTTCCCCCCAGAGAGGCGCCGATAAACAAGGCGGGGAAGAGCACCCCTCCGGACCCGCCGGAACCCAGGGTAATGGATGTGCTCAAAATCTTGGCGAAGCAGAGGGCAGCGAGGAGCCCGGCGGAATTCAGGTTCCCATCCAGGATCTGCGCAACAACACCTTCCCCCCTCCCCAGCGTCTGGGGGAGCAGGGCGCCAAAGAGCCCAAAGGCTATTCCGCCGAGAGCCGGAAGCAGCCATTCAGGAAAGAAGGTCAGCTTCCTGAAGAGGTCTTCGGCGCCATAGAAGGCTTTCATGAACAGCCAGGCGACAACCGCTGCCGCCGCACCCAAGATGCCGTAGAGCAACAGCTCCAGCGGGTGCGTTAGGGCATAAGGGACCACAGTAAAAACAGGAGCATTTCCTTTCAGGCTCCACACCACAAGATCCGCCACAACAGCGGAGACGAAGACATAGCCGAAAATTCCCGCCCCCGCTCCTTCCATCACGACCTCGATGGCGTAGAGCGCCCCGGCAAAAGGGGCGTTGAAGATACCGGAGATCCCTGCAGCAACCCCGCAGGCCACAAGAGTGATAATTCCCCGGTCGGAAAGGCGTAGAGCCTGGCCTACAGCCGACCCGATAGCTGCACCGATCTGGGCAATGGGGCCCTCCTGGCCAGCCGATCCCCCCGACCCGATGGTAACCGCAGATGCCAACGCCTTGACGACTGCCACCCTCCCCCTGATCCTTCCTCCATTGCGGGCGACCGCATAGATCACCTCAGGCACACCGTGCCCCCGCGCCTCCCTGGCAAACAAATAGATGAAGGGGCCAACCAGCAGCCCCCCAGCAAATCCTGTTGCTACAAAGCGGAGAGAACCCAAAAGGGGGAGGAGTCTGTCTGCACAGCTCATAAACAGGGAAGTGGCAAAGCGGATCAAAGCGAAAAAAAACAAAGCTGCCAGTCCGCCCAGCACACCGGTTGCCACAGCTAGAAAAGCCAGAAACGCTTCAGCGCCCATTGCCAACCTCCGGAGCAGAAACACGTGTCCCTCTCCTCGCTTTCCCAAAAAACCTGAACAGAAGGCAGGGCTGCATGCTCTGCCGCTGCTCCCCCACGCTTCCACGAGGAAAAGATAAAGGAAGCGATAACGGGATACCAATTTTAATTATACCAGGCATATGTGGTATGCCATAGCATGGGCTCTCAGATGAAGGCTATGGCCCGCTCTTCAAGAGCAAAAGAAAAAGGGGCATTCGCCCCTTTCACTACTGCTGACAGACCTGTGCTAAGCGATTTTCCTGTACTGCACCTGGGCCTCTCCCGCCCCCTTCGCCGCTTTTCGGGATACGTTCATATACGCATTCCCGAAGCAACTCCCAATCCTGCTCGACCCGCATACCCAAATATGGCGTCCAGGGCATCTTGTTTCGGTCAAGGCTTAACCAAGCAACATGCAAATTTGAGAGAAACCCTCGTTCTCCATCTTGACTTAGTCCTTAGTCTAGCCTACAATGGGGATCGAGGGGTTGATAAAAGTGTCCAAGAAAGTCAATGTACATGAAGCGAAGACCCACTTTTCGAAACTCCTGGCCCGCGTCATGGAAGGGGAGGAAATTATCATCGCCAAAGCAGGTAAACCCGTTGCTCGCCTCGTTCCAATAAAGAAGCAGCCTGAACGGCGCTTTCCTGGAAGTGCAAAAGGAAAGATTACCATTGCTCCTGATTTTGATGCACCACTCTCAGACTCTGTTCTGGAGTTGTTTGAGAAATGAGAGCACTGCTTGACACCCATACCTTCTTATGGTGGATTACCGATGATCCCCGGTTATCTCAGCGTGCCAGGGAAATTATCAGCAGAGGCGAAAACAAATTGTTTTTTAGCGCTGCGAGTGCATGGGAGATGGCTATAAAGGCTGCTTTGGGGAAATTGACTTTTCCAGGGAATCTGAAATCCTTCGTTATCGAACAACTGGCTGTGAATGGAATCGACCCTTTACCTGTCGAACTGGCCCATGCCCTGCATGCGTCTACACTACCGGCTCTTCATCGTGATCCCTTTGACCGGCTTCTTATTGCCCAAGCCCAGTTGGAAAACCTCCCGATCCTCACCGCGGATCCTCAAATCGGACGCTACGATGTGGAGGTCATCTGGTAACTCTATCCATACCCGTGTCCACAACACAGTGTCTCAATGCCTCGCCGATAAACCCGGCATCACTACTGCCTGAAGGTAACGAGTCTTGAAAAGAACAACCCCTCTCACGGAATTAATTTCGACTGGCGAAAAAAGCTGGAAATTCGATTACTACTTCCGCTTTCGCTAAATTGACACTCTCCTGGCAGCAGACTGGGACTCTCAGGCCTGTGAGCACGATACCGCTTGTGAGCCCTCCGGACCGCCGCCCAAACGCCTCAAGACAAACCCCTCAAAGGAAGAAAGCCCCATCCCCCGATGTGGCCTAGGCGCCGCCGCAGCAAATAAACAAGCAACAGACAACTGACAAGAGCCGCCAGAGAAGTAGCCAGAGCCAGCCCACCGTGCGCCAGCCACCTGACCAAAATCAGATTCAAGATAATGTTCACGGCAACAGCAGCGACCACATCTCCTAAAACTGCCACCGCCCAGCCTTCTTCAACTAGGGCACACTAACATAATCGTCGAGAAGGAGTACCTCCGGTGCATCAACTCTGGACCAGGATTGATCGATTCCAATAATTGCATCGCAACCAACTGCCTTGGCCGTAGCAATGATAAGGGCATCGGGTAGAGGCAAATTAGTCTCAACTCTGATAGATGCAGCCATCTGGCCAATCTGACGCGAAATCGGGATTACTTTCAGACCCGGAAACTCATTGAGCAACAGCTTTACCTTTGCTATGGCTTCTTTATCCTTCTTTTTAAGTGGCCCAACCAAGAGTTCAGCTTCGGTAACCACAGAAATGACGGCCTGTAGTCTGCCCTCTTCGATAATTTGGAACAAAGGATTTAAAACGACGTCATAAGGGGTAATACCTTGCAAAAAATAGATTACTGCATCGGTGTCAAGTAATAAGCGCCTGACGTGGGCAATTCTGTTCAAGAAAGCGTCTCGTCCCATGTTTCGCGTTCCTTCCTGATGTAATTGTTGACCTCTTCCGGAGTTCGGCCATAGACGTTCTTCAATGAACCGGCCAGCAGTTCCGTATAACTTGTAGTTTTCGGCGAAAGAATAATTTTGTCTCCTTGAACTTCTAATAACATTTTTTGTCCTGGCTGGATACCAAGCTTTTTATAAATTGCAGCAGGCAAAGTTATTTGCCGCTTACTGGAAACCTTTACTATAATCTGCTCCATTTCATACCCTCCATGTAGTTCTTCCTTAAAGCTATTATAAACTCAACAAGCGCGGTCATGACAACACTTACTGGAAAAATACCTCGTAGAGAGCCAAAATCGACCATGGGGAACTGCAAGCCTCCCGCTGCGCCGGGCGAGGGCAAGCGCTTTCTTGAGCTCTGCCACAATGTAATCTACTTCTGTTTCAGCCAAAACCTCGCCTTTGAGCACATT
>DAINRC010000136.1:0-4436 GCA_036742135.1 Bacillota bacterium | reverse complement strand
AGAGATGAGCGGCACCCACGAAAGCGGCATGGCGACACTCAGTTCGAGGGCAGCCCCGAAGGAAAGGGCAGCAGCAGGCGCGGGGCTGGGCTCTCCGGCAAGAGCCGCCTTCACCATGAACCCACTCAGCACCAAGAGGAGTAGGACAGCGATGTTGTTCACAAGGGTAACGCCCTTGTCGGTACTCAGTGCCCACAGCCCGACCAGCAGCCCGGTAATCACTACGAAAACCGCGAAGTTTTCGAACCCAAACAACACCCCTGAAAGCAACTGCAGCGAACGGGCGCAAACGATGAGCATGATCGCCGTCCAGCCCACGAGCTGAACGATGTTGAGGACAGACACGATGTAAGACCCGTGGATCCCGAGCGAGGTCCGACTGGAGATGAGGGCCGGGGCCTTCTGGCGGAACCCGATCAACCCGACAAACGCCAGGATGAGCAAACATGCTGAACCCGCTGTATCCGCTCTCCTTACTCATCTGCGATCCCCGCCTTCTCGTAGAGGTAGTAGAAGTGGTGCACTGGCCCCACCCCGTGGCCAAGGTCAAAGGCGTGAGCAATAGCACCAGTCAGGTACTCTTTAGACTTGCGCACTGCCTCGAGCACAGGAAACCCGCGCCCCAGGAAGGCAGCAATGGCCGAGGAAAAGGTACAACCTGTTCCGTGCGTATTTTTGGTGGGAATGCGCTCCCCAGATAGGTGAATAACTTCTTTCCCATCAAAGAAGACATCGACCGGTGCACCTGAAAGGTGCCCCCCCTTGACCACCACGTTCTTCGGGCCAAGTTGGTGGATGGCACGGGCGGCACTCTCCATGTCAGCAAGGGTGGTGATCTTTTGCCCGGTAATCGCCTCTGCTTCCGGAATGTTCGGGGTTACCACCTCAGCCAAGGGGAAGAGCACCCTAAGCAGCTCGTCTTTGGCCTCCGGACGCAGGAGGAAACACCCCGTCTTGGAGACCATCACCGGGTCAACCACAACATGGGCTGGGGAGTACCTGCGCAGACACTCCCCAATTACCTGAATGATCTCCCGAGACGAAACCATTCCAATCTTCACCGCAGCGATCTCAATGTCCTCAAAGAGACAATCAATCTGCTGCCTGACGATCTCCGGGTCGAGCTCCCGCACTGCATGCACACCCAGGGTGTTCTGGGCAGTCACCGCGGTGATAACGCTCATCCCGTAAGTGCCAAGAGCAGAAAACGTCTTCAAGTCCGCCTGGATGCCTGCCCCTCCACAGGAGTCAGAACCGGCAATGGTGAGAACGTTTTTCACGTTGCCCTACCTCCTCACTTAGCTTCGGTTTCCTCAGCTTCAGTTTCCCCCCTAAACTTCTTTCAAGTAAGCCTTGATCAGTTCGGCTGCTTTTTTGCCTGAGACAAGCATTCCCCCAAAGATCGGGCCCATGCGGCAGCCACCAAAGACGTTGTTAGCCGCCATCCCAGCAACAAACAGCCCCGGGGCAATCATCCGCGTGTTCTCCACAACATCACGCTCTCCCTTGACGGCATCCATGAAGTTCTCCCCAGCTATTCCTTCCTGCCGACGCCGGTAGAAAAGCCGCGCCAGAACAGCATCATGGCCTGTAGCATCAAGCACCGCTTTTCCCGTAAAGACAAGAGGGTCAACATGCAGACCCTGGAGTTCGATGGCACTGGCGTTAACCACAACGCCTGCTGCCCGCTCCCCTTGGAAGTGGAGGTCAACTACAGTCATCAGGTTGAAGAAGTGGATGTTGGGGTGGGAAGCAGCCTTAGCAATAAGACCACTGGCAAACGCAAGAGAGGAAACAACGAGGGCTCCGTCTTCGTGCTCCTCGTAAGGAACTTTAGCTTCCTCAAGGATGCCGGCAGTTTCCTTCTGGAGGACCACTTTGTTAAATCCCATGGCACCACCCCAGATACCCCCGCCAGGAGCAAGGCGCCGGTCGAGAAGGGTTACCCTATAGCCAGCATCAGCCAGCGTCCAGGCACAACACATTCCCGAAGGTCCTGCCCCCACGATGATCACGTCCGCCTCAAGACCCGCCTGAAGGTCGGCAAAAAAGCGGCTGACAATGAGGCTACTCACCCGAGCGTCGGGAATAGGTGTTAACGTCGTCATGACTACTTCTCTCCTCCTTTTTGTTGTTCTTTTTTCTCCAGGACACCAAAGAATGCTGCCCAGAACAGGTCCACTTCTGGTGGCCGAAGTTTCTCAAGGTCGTTTTGAGTCACCCAGTAATAGCCTTCACTCCCCGGGACAACCTCCCCAACCACAGCCGCAGGGATTTGTTCGCCTCGAGGGCAGCTACGAGGCTTGGGCAACTTCCGAACACTGATCACGGCGAAGCGTCTACCCCCATCTCCGGCCCGATGATCACAGCCTCTGCCGGAGTGCCTGTAGCTCCAAAAACAACTCTTAAAGAATTCATCGCCGATCTTCCCGAACATTTTTCATCCTCCCTGGGTCCTCTTTCGCAAAACTACAGCTTATCTGCTAGCCAGATTGCAGGTTGTTCCTTACCTCCTCCGCCAGGTGTTGCAAAGCAGCACCAAGAGCCACCAGACCTCGCGCAGCATCAACCATCGGCTTATATCCAAGCTCTCTGGCCACCTTCTCCAGACTCAATTCCCAGCGATCAGACAAAAACCGCGGGCCCTCCCAGGAGTCCAGAGGCACTACTTCCACAGCACTCCTGGTGCCGGCAGCCTCCACAACAGCCTTAGCTACTTGCTCCCAGGTCAGGTAGAAACTCCCGATGTTGTAGACCTCACCACGTCCTTCGTGCTGCAGCCCCAACTCGAAGGCCCTGGCAAGGTCATCCATGGTCACAAAGGTGCCCCCAGAGTCGGCAGGAACAACAACCTTTTCCCCTTTCAAGGCACTGGCCATCATTGCCCGGAGATGGCGTCCCCCGATTCTGTCTCCAAACGCCCACCAGAAGCGGAAGATACTCGTCTCTAGTTTCCCCTCACGGGTGTAAAGGCGACAGAGGTCCTCAGCGAAAAGCTTGGTTAGGGCGTAGAGAGGCTTGCGTGCCTCGATAACAAGGCATAGCTGGTCTTCGTCCACTGGAGAACGCAACGCCCGCCCATAAACAGTTGCCGTGCTGGCGTAGAGAAACTTCTTCACCCCGGAGCGTGCTGCGGCTTCAAGCAGCTCCACATGACCCTTGAGGTCAACATCAAGGAGAGTCTTCGCCTCATCAGCAAAACTCCAGGCCAGATGAATCACAGCATCAACTCCTTCTACTGCTGCGGCCACCACTTTGCTATCTGCTACAGAACCCACAAAGACCTCACTCTTGTTGACGAGATCTGGCGGGAACCCTGGATCCTGCAGGTCGAGCACCCGGATCTGGTAACCGCGTTTGGCAAAGTAACCAACCAGACTCTCCCCCACGCTTCCGGCAGCACCAGTCACCAAAATTTTCACTGTCTCTCGCTCCCCTTTCTTCCCGTAGTTGCCGAGGGACAAAAAGGGCACCCCAGCAAATGGAGTGCCCTCACACATGACACAACGCCCTCCCTCCGCTGGTATTACCCAGGTCAGGTTCAAAGGGTTGGTCCTTGGCCTTACCAGACCGCGAACCTCTCAGCCATGCGGCACCCCCGGCGTAATTGAACAAACCCCTGTTTTTTCCTCAAAAGAAGCTTAACCACTACGGGCCCTTAGGTGCTTAGGATAAACTAGCTGAAGATACATACCTATTATACCTAATTACAGCTGGAAGAGTTAAGAGTTTCTCCCTTCCTCTACCTCCTTCTGATGAAACCAGAATTGGGAGTTCCTTTCTCAAAATCACGGCTTCAGCGATGACGATATTGTGACGTGGTGTCAACGGTTGCCCAGTTTCTTAAACAAACCTGGACAACTTCCGTTTCGGCTGCCTTCTCCCGGTTCGGCCAACCCCGGTCCCTTCCAGATTGGGACAGGCTAATGTGAGGGGTAAAGATGGAAAGACAATCCAGGCTGGGACCTTACCCGCCCGCCTCAGTCACGACCCTCCTGCTTTCCGTACAGGCTCATCTGCCTGCGGGCATGGCGCACCTCCCTCGGCGTGTTCCTCTGGCGCGGTTCCCCTGCCTGCTCTGTAGGCAGGCAAGGGGTGTCAGACAGCCTTATTCTTTAGGTTGCCAGTGAACCTCTTGATAGAAGCTATGGTGCACGTTCATGCTGGCGTTGAAGTCCGCGTTGACCAGGTAGCCACAGTGCGGGCAGAAGAAGAACTTGCCCCGCCTGCACCTGACCTGCTCCCCGCCCTCGAACGAGAACCTCTCGCTTTTACCGCCGCAGCGGGAGCAGTAGTGGCTTGCCGTGGGAAGCACTTCTACCGTCGCTATCCCAAGGTAGGATGCCTTACCCTTTATGAAAAAAGATTGCAAAAAGGATGCCAAAGGAAACACCCCGGCAAACAAAGACACAAAGAAATGTTGCATGCACCACTCT
>DAINRC010000135.1:0-4545 GCA_036742135.1 Bacillota bacterium | reverse complement strand
CCTGACAAATTCACTGACGAGTTTTCCCTGACATTTTCATTGACGCTTGACACAATTAACGAGCTGTAATCATCTCTTTCATCTTCCTCAGCCGGAAAAGCACAAGCAGGTGCGGAGTAATCCCAAGCACAGCCAACCCCACAAGGGGAGCCTGGAACAGACCCGCGAGCATGACCACAAAAAGGCGACCATCACGGTTTCCCAAGAGCAGGTTAACAAGAACCCCTTCCCTTTCGGGCAAATACGGTTTTCCGGTGGCAGTCCGAAACTTTTCCTTCATCAGCATGGACATTGGTGCCCCAAGAAGGGCAAGTGCGGCAAAAGCAAAAACCAAAGGATCATTTTTGCCATCGCAAGCAGCTACTGCCATGCCGATAAGAATCGCCCCATCACCGTAGCGATCAATAACAGAATCCAACAGTTCACCAAAGGAAGAGGCCAAAAATTTCAAACGGGCTAACTCCCCGTCAACCCCATCAATAATCGAGGCCAGTTGGGCCAAAAGACCTCCCCAAAGGAGGTGGCCCCAAGCAAACAACAAGGCTGCCAGCAAGCACAGCAAACCACTACAGAGGGAAACCTGGTTGGGAGTAATTCTGGTCCCCGCAAGAAAAGCAGTCAAGGGGACAGAAAACTTGCGGTTAACATAGCGAGCAATCAACCCATCCCTTGGTGAAGGGAGGTGAGAAAGCAAGATCTTTCTGGCAACCTCTGCATCTCCAGGGTGATCAACATCAACCCACCAAGCCTCACCAATATCGCACACCAATGCTTGGCCCTGGCCTGCCAAAATAGTGATCCCGTCACTTAAAGTCCATTTCCCCTGAGCCTGGGCCTGAAAGAGAGCGGCAAACAGGGCAGGAGTAGCGTGAAAGGCACCGCAGTCAACTGCCTGAAAATCTTCCAGTTCTTTGCCGATAGCCCTGATCCTGCCGTCAGTGACGGCGATTTTTGTCGCTTCTTGAAGATCGGGCACCCGGTCGAGCTTGAAATCGGCACCAACATAGACCTCTTGACCACAAGGCTGCACCGCCAGCAGCCTTTTGAAGACTTCCGGAGAAAACACATGATCAGCCATTGTCAGCAGAAAAGAGGGCTCTCCCTGGAGAGCCTCTCTGGCGGCAAGCACTGAGGAGCCGTTTCCCAATTCCCAGGAATTATTGGTCACATACTCGATCCTAATCCCCAGTTTTTCCCCAGACCCAAGATAAGACCTGATTTCTTCACCCCGGTAGCCAACCACAAGAACAACATCCCGAATCCCTGCTTCTCGCAAAGTCAGCAAAGTCCGCTCAATTAAAGAAAGCCCCAAAAGAGGATAAAGGGGCTTTGGCCCCTTGTATCCTCTCTTCTGGAACCTCCTTCCCTCTCCGGCAGCAATCACCAGTGCCTTCATCAAACCTTCCCTCCGACGACTTCGCCGGCAGAAGAAGCAACGAGCGCCTTTTCCTCTTCTTCTCCTGCGATAAACGCCTCCACCATCTTCCTGGCTTCAGAATCAGTGTACTGAATCGGTGGAGATTTCATCGTATAAGCAGAAATTCCATACAGCGGTCCACCAATTCCCCGGTCAAGAGCAAGCTTCATGCAGCGAATGGCATCGATGATAACTCCACCGCTGTTGGGAGAATCCTCAACAGAAAGCTTCACTTCGAGTTCCAGCGGCACTTTGCCAAAGCCCAGACCTTCCATTCGGATGTAGCAGATCTTGTTATCATTCAGCCAGGGAACATAGTCACTAGGTCCAATGTGGATATTTTGGTCACGCAGCGGTTCCTTCATCTCCGCTTGCACAGCCTGGGTCTTCGACTTCTTCTTCGACTTGAGGCGACTCCTGTTGAGCATATTCAAAAAGTCGGTGTTACCACCAAAATTCAGCTGATAAGTCCTGACAATTTTCACTCCGCGGTCCTCGAACAGCTTTGTCAGGACCCGGTGAGTAATGGTTGCTCCTACCTGAGACTTGACATCATCACCAATAATTGGGATTCCTCTTTCCCGGAAGCGGTAGGCCCACTCCGGATCTGAGGCGATGAACACCGGCATGGCATTGATAAACCCAACTCCAGCTTCCAGACAGGCCTGGGCGTAAAATCTTGCTGCCTCTTCAGAGCCAACAGGCAAATAGTTGATCAGGATTTCAGCGCCAGATTCTTTGAGGACCTTAACCACATCCACAGGTTCCTCATCTGCGAGGACAAAGGTCTGGTCTTCCGGATAGTCTCTCATGTGTTCGGAGAACCCATCCAGCACTGGCCCCATCTGGACAATTACCGGATAGTCAGGCAGATCGGGGTAGAAGACCTTGGTGCAATTGGGTTTGGCAAAAATCGCTTCCCGCAATGGTTTGCCAACCTTGCGAGCGTCAATATCAAATGCGGCCACGACTTTAATGTCTCCTGGTTTGTAGCCACCCAGGTCGTAGTGCATCAACCCAATCGGTTCTTCCATCAGTTCTTCGTCATTAGCGTAGAGGGCGATCCCCTGGAGCAAAGCACTGGCACAGTTCCCTACACCAGCAATCGCAACCCTGATCTCACGATCTCCCATGTCTTCCATCAACCTCCTTTAAAAGTTGTTTATCGATTGATGAAAAACTGGGGTGATTGCCTCGCTTGGATCCTCCCATTTGTGCCTCAGGGGAGAAACGATTTCTAAACCAACTCTTCGTGCTAGTGCCATCCCCTCGAGGAAGCCGTTAGCTAATTCTGCTGCACTATGGGCATCAGAACCCAAAACACAATAACTTCCACCAAGATCCCGGTAGCAGGAGAGAATTACTTCACAAGGAAAGGGTTCTCCCATTCCCCTCCGAAAACCGGAAGTGTTGATCTCCAACAATGCACCTCTTTCCACTAAAACCTGCAGAACTTGATCTAAACCGGCCTCCAGCAAAAATTCAGGCTGGTAAGGAAGTTCTTTCCAATACTTCTGCCAACCCCTCTTGATCCAATCAAGATGAGCAAGAATGTCCAGCTCTGGCAGCAATACTGCTCTTTGCAGAGTCTCCACAAACTGGCGAATACCTACCTCAGGGGGGCGGCTGAGATAAAACCTGGGGTCCATCAGTGAAAGCTGGTCTACATAGTGAACAGAGACGAGAACGTAGTCAAAGGGATGCTCTTTCAAGAATCCTCTGATTTCGTCTTCTTGGTCCGGATGATAGTCGATCTCCGCCCCTAAAAAGATGGCAAGAGCCCCCTTAAACTGCTGACGACATTTTTCAACAGCATCAACATAAGAGCTATATAACTGGTTAAGGCAACCGTAGTTAGGGTCCTTAGGAAAGAGGCTCAAATGGTCGGCTAGACCGACCTCTTTAAGCCCGAGATGAACAGCTTGCAGGCAGATGCGATGCAGGCTTTCATGAGAATCGGAAGAAAAGGAGGAATGAACGTGATAGTCACCAAAAAAAGCGGCCCTACAGCCGCCTTTTTTCACCGCACCGCAAATGGTGTGATCTGCTCTTTTCAAATACTACCCCCTTTCCAACCTTAAAAGCGGCTGGGAAGAAGATAGAAGATAATTATTTGTATAAACTTCCTTCACGGCGATAACACCACTTGCTCTCAGTTTTGAGCAACTCCCGCTTAATATTCTAAATTATCAGTCTCGCCAAAGTCAATACCTCAGGGGCCTGAGTAGCTGTCAACTCCGAGTGGGAAATATTTAAAAACATCACTTTATCCTTCACTTCTTTATGAAGCAACAACTGAAGGAATGCAGGACAAAGCTTTGAGTGCCTCTCCGAGAGGGGAGGCCTGAGCTTTTGTTGTGAGAAGCGGAATACTCGCCCGAAGCCACGCCGCCGGATCTTCTTTCTTCAGCGGCTCTAAGACCCTCTGTTCTATTTCTCCAATGCTCTCAGACTTAACCTTCGGCCACTTCTTCTGATAATACGCATCAAGCCACCCTTTGAGCTTGTCTGTCGCTACAAGGCACCTCAGTTGGGTCATGTTGTTGGCTCCATCAACTGTCCAGCTCATCCCCCGCTTCTTCATCCTTGCAGCTATGACATGGTTGTTCTGGGACTCTGAAGCCCCTAGGCCACCCAGATAGGGGATGTCGGGCAGCACTTCTTTTGTCTTACGCCAGTCAAGTATGTTGTACCCCCCTGCCAGGTATCTCTTGAGCTTTCTCACCCGCTCCCTCTGCTTCTCTGAAGATGCTCTGCTTAGGGCTTCGGTAAGCACCCCATCAAGACCAGCAAGATCTCCTTCGCTCAGAGACTTATAAGCTCTCTGGAGAAGCCCGGGATTGAAGCTCAGGGCTTCATTCAACGCCCTGTTCCGGTGGAAACGGTCAAGGTAAACTTCTGCTTCCGGAAAGTATTCCTTTGCTTCCTTTACCCACTCTTCTCCATCTCCGTTTATGAGAAGACACCCTACCTTCCGATATCGGCTGTGATACCGAACGGCACCATATCCCCAAAATTCGTCTCCCTCTAATATCCCTCCCCAGCATCCCTTCTCTTTCAGTCGGTACCGATTCCCTGCCGGCGATACCGCTTCCCACCCCTCATGCATCGTCCCTATCTTGATTTCC
>DAINRC010000134.1:0-4550 GCA_036742135.1 Bacillota bacterium | reverse complement strand
TCAGCGCGGCGATCGACCTCGCCCGACTGAGACCGAACCTTCTTGTCCACGTTTCTGGCCCAGTGACTGCGAGCATGTGGGCTCGGATGGCCGAGGTGCGGGTCTTTACCGTACCGGCCGACCCCCAACGGGCGGTCGCCGCGTGTGCTACTGCTTTGGGAAGGCTTTCCTCTCAACGGTTTTCCTTTGAGGAATGCGATGAAGCTATCCCGAGCGTCTCTCTTAAGGGGAAAGGAACAGTAGCCGTCCCCGCTCGAATGCTCGTAATTTACTCGGCGAAAGGCGGTGTAGGCAAAACAACGATTGCCGAGAATTTGGCCGCAGTGCTGGGCCTCTGGGGTAAGGCGCAAGAGTCTGCTACAGGCGTCCCGTGTCGGACGGCTCTTCTTGATTTCAACCTCGACGGTTCGACCGGGGTTTATCTATGGTGTTCCCGCGGTACACTAAAGACTGTTTCCCTCTGGGAAGACTTTCTCTCTAATGTGCCTCGGTGGGCTGATGTCGCGGCAGTAATGAATTATCACGAGAAAACCGGAGTGTATTATTTAGCACCTCCCCTCTCGCCTGATGAGAAAGTACGCTTCGGGCGCGAACTGGCCGAGACGATTGTCTCTATTTGTAGGAAATTTTTCCATTTTGTAGTAGTGGATTCCGGCGTCGCTATAAAAGATCGCGATGCTACAGCGGTCTGCCTCACTGCGGCGACGGACATTTTGCTGGTGACCGATTTCAAGTACCGGACGTTGCGGCTATTGGCTGATATTTACCGCCGGGAACTGAAGTACATCATTGATGAGACGAAAACTTCAATGGTACTCAACCGGGTAAAGCGGACTTGGTTTTCCACGCAGGACTTCATTGCCGCGTTTGCGAAGGAAGCGGGTACTGCTATCCCTCTCAAAGGGGAGCTTCCTGAAGAGCCCGGTTTGGAGCGGAAAGAAGGGGAGACGGGAAAAATTCCCTTTGTCTGCATGGTCCCTGATGCTCCTTTCAGCCGCGCTGTGTATACCCTTGTTCGCAACATCCTCGGCGTGGATGTCTCCCTCACGGAGGTAAAGAACACAGGAGGAAGGGGTTTTTCGAGGCTCTTTTCTCTCTTCAGGAGGGGAAAGTAGTAAATGGCCGACTCGGTTTATACCCAGATTTTCCAAGGCAAAGACGAGCCGAATTCTGCTTCAAAAACCCACAGTGAAGAGGCTCTCGACAGCCTTCGAATCAAGCTTTTCCAGGAGGCGTGGAGTTCCGACCCCGAGGCGCTCCGCGATAAGGAGGGTGTGCGGCGTCTTCTGCGCGAGATTGCCGCGCGCGAGGGGCTCCCTGTTAGTGTGATCGACGCCTTAATGAACGACATCTACGGTTACGGTCCAATTACTGAACTCATGGCTGATCCTGATGTGACTGATATCTGGATCGACCGCTACGATCACATTCGCTACGAGAAAGACGGTCGGATTCACATCTGGCCTAAGAAATTCGCGTCTGAAGACCACTTAAGGCGGTTTATTGTCCGCATGGCCGCCCTCGTCGGGAGGAAGATTGATGAGGCCCGACCTGTAGAGGATTTCCGCATGCCGAGCGGGGAGCGTGCTGTGGTCTTTTTAGACGGACCTTCGGTGCGCGGCACCTGTTTGGTCATTCGGCGGTTCTCTCGTCTTTTCACCTTGGAAGAACTGGCTGAGCGGAAGCTCTTTCCGCCGGAGATGGTGCGCCTATTCCAGCTCTTTGTCAAAGCCAGGCTTAATATTTTCGCGGCGGGAGGTATGGGTAGCGGAAAAAACACCTTTCTCAACGCTCTCCTGCTCAATGTAGGGCCGGATGAGCGGCTGGTGTTTATTGAGGATCCGGCGGAAACGCGGGTAGGGCTACCGGATCCGTGTCGTCCGAACCTACCCGTACCGTGGACGGTTGTGCTCGAGCCGCGCCGAGCAGGGGTCGAGGGGACGGGAGAAGTTTCACTCGACCTCCTCTTCGAAAAGGTGCTCCGGACAAAGCCCGCACGGGTCATTTGTTCCGAATGCCGGAATGAGGTGACTACTTACTGGACGCTTCAAGCTATGAACATCGGTCATCCAGGGTCGATGTCCACAGTCCACGCGGAAGGACCGGAAGAAGTACCCCTTCGCCTCGCCGACATGCTGGCGGCTTACCGGGGCGGGGCGTACAGCACTCTTGCTTCCCGTGTGGGCAAAGTGGCGGCCGCCGAACTGATCTTCTTTCTCGGGCAGATAAACGGATACCGACGGCTCCTGGACGTAGTTGAAGTGCGCCGGACTTCTCCTGATACCCTGCCCGAAATAGTGCCTTTATTTACGTTTCAGATCAAAGGTTTCGGAGAAGGCGGAGAACCTATCGGAGACCTGATCTCCACCGGGGAAATCCCGCGTTTCCTCTCGAAGAGGAAAGTTTCTTTGTTCCTCTCTCCTGAAGAACTGAGTGAACTGAGGGGGTATTTCAGTTGCTAGTCTTAACTGTGGGAATCTTAGTTTTTTTGGCTGTCTTAGCGGCGTTCTGCGGGTTAGTGGGGCTGACTACCAGAAACCCGCTTCTCGCCCTCGAGGAAGGCGTGGAAGGGGACGGAAAAAAGGAGGAAAAACAAAAGAGGAGTTTTTTCGCGCGGCTCTGGGAAATTCGGGGAGATTCACCTCTTACCCTGGAAAGCGGGGTATTCTGGGGGCTTGTAATCGGTGCCGCCGCGGGAGGCCTTACAATGCTTTTATTCGATCCCTTTTTTGCACTCCCGGTGGGCCTGGGGGTGTTTTTTCTGGGACCGCGGGCGCTGAACCTCTATCTTACTCGTCGCAGGATCAAGCGCTTCCGGGATGCGGTTGAGTTCGGCCTCGACACTATGTTAGCGGCCCTCTCCATTGGCGGGATGTCGCTGGAAAAGGCTTTGAGAGAAGCGGCGCGGGACGCTCCGGAGCCCATCCGGACGGAGTTTTCAAGATTGGCCGAGGAGATTGCTAAGGGAATATCGGAAACCGAAGCTTTCAGGCGCCTCGCTCAGCGCGTCCCCTGCCCCGAGGCCGAAGAGCTGTGTGACGCCATAGAACTGTACACCCGTGTCGGTGGCCCGAAATCCTTGGAACTGCTCAGGACTGTGCTCTCAAACTTGCGCGACAGCATCACGATGCGCTACCAGGTGCATCAACACACCAAAGGGGCAAAGCTTTCGGCAGTCATGGTGACGCTGATCCCCGTCGGCTACTTAACTTCGATGCTGTTCCTTGCCCCCGACCTCTTCGGCCCCCTTGTGAACACGGAAGCGGGCCGCACTGTAGCGTTTGTCGCTCTACTCATTTTTGGGTTCGGCGTATGGCTGGTGTTTACTATTTTGAGAAGCATTGAAGAGTTTTGAAGGATTTTTCCGCTCTCCGGAAAACAATAAGGGGGGATTTTTAGTGAACGTGCCTGTTGCAATACCTGTTTTGGCAGCCGGCGCGGCTTTTTGTCTGGCCGTGGCTCTGTATTTGCGCGCCGCTGTAACAGCATTTGACCTCGCCGAAGAGTCTCCACCTCTGCGCGTTCAATTAACCCGTTTCTTCAACCTCGCAATTTCCCAGCACCCATGGCTCGAAAAACTGCTCGGGCCGCCCGATGTAAGCGATCTCCTCGACCAAGCGGGTCGGCCGTGGGGACTTACCCCGGAGCAGTTTGATCTGATCCGGGCGACGTGTTTCGGTTTGGCAGTAGTGTTCGCATTGGCGGGCGTATTCACTTCCAATGTTTTCGCTTTTTTACCCGTGTTCTTGATTAAGGTGCCTGACTTTTGGCTGGGCTACTTGATTACCGAGCGGCGCAAGAAAATGAAAAGGGAATTCATCATAGTGGCTTCACGTTTGGCTACCGCTTTAGGGGCAGGTGTGGAAGTGAACGCCGCGCTTGAGTGGGCAGCAGGCGGAGTAGCAGGACCGCGTTCTGCTCTACGGGAAGAACTCCGGCGTGCTATCGAAAGAGTCAAACTCGCCGAGCCTTTGGACAGCGTCTTGGTGGATTTTGCGGCAAGCACAGGTTTGCTCGATGCCCGCCGACTGGCGACCGTTGTAATCCAGGCACAGCGCTACGGGACTTCCATCGCTGGGAAGCTTGCGGAAGCCGTGCAGGACGCCAGGGAGCGGAGGAAGGCCGAGATTATCGGCCAGGCAAAGACAGCCGAACAGAAGATGCACCTCGCCGTTCTCGTCATGGCCCTCCCGACGGTCATCTGCACCCTCGGCCCGATGCTGATCTCTCTGGCACAGCAGAACCCGTTCGGGCCTTGAGGAAGGGGCGCGGTGCTCGTGGAAGACGTGCTGTTCCAGACGTTTTCTGGTCTCGCGGACTACAGCCAGCTACTGGAGAGAGCGGCTTCGTCTGTCCTTACGTTTCTTCAAGGGGCGCCTTTCTTGTTCTTTCTCGTTACGCTCACCCACATGCTACTGCGGTGGTTCTTCGCCCCTCTCTTGGGGCGAGCCGGAGCAAGCTTGGCTGCGCTGGGTTTAACGGCGTGCGGATTGGCGATCTTCTGTTTTCGCGCCGCGGAGAACCCGGCGGTGGCGTGGTCACTTGTGGCT
>DAINRC010000133.1:2354-4605 GCA_036742135.1 Bacillota bacterium | reverse complement strand
ACAAACTCCTTTACAATGGTCCGTTTATCTTGAAAGAGTGGAAGCACGAACAGGAACTCATTTTAGAAAAGAACCCCGACTACTGGAACAAAGATGCCATAAAGCTTGATAGGGTAAGAATACCCATTGTAAGTGAAGCCAATACAGCATGGCAAATGTACGAAAACGGAGAACTTGATTTTGTAGCAATTCCGCCAGACTTTGTAGAACAGGTAAAGAACGAAGGCAAAGCCCTCTTCTACTATGATGGTGCAGAATTCTACCTACAGTTCAACGTAAAAAGGTCCGACAAACCCTGGCTTGCCAACGAAAACTTCAGGAAAGCTGTCGGATTTGCGATCGATAGAGAAGACTATATAAAAAGTGTGCTGGGAGGCGTATCCGATCCTGCGACAAGATATGTACTGCCGCTTCTTTCCGGTGTAGAAAAGAAATTCGTGGAAGAATACCCGTATGAATTCTATTCTAGGAAGGCCGACCCTGCAAAAGCAAAGGAATAC
Organism: Bacillota bacterium; assembly: GCA_036742135.1. Lineage (GTDB taxonomy): Bacteria > Bacillota > DSM-12270 > Thermacetogeniales > Thermacetogeniaceae > 50-218. Next base: position 4,105 of record DAINRC010000133.1, on the reverse strand, counting down.
CTTGACAAAGCTTTAAAAGAGCTCAACATCAGTGATCCATCAAAGATCAAATTTGAATTATTAACCGATGATAGCTCCAGGGCTAAGATGAGTGCAGAAATTATTCAGGATATGCTCAGAAAGAACCTGGGTATTGAGATGACCATAAAACAGGTTCCTTTCAAACAGCGGCTCGAACTTATGAACAAGATGGACTACGATGTCGTATTTGCTGGCTGGGGTCCAGACTATGACGACCCGATGACCTATTTAGACCTCTGGGTCACTGGCGGCGGGCACAACAATGCTATATACTAAATAGATTAGTGGTTTCTTTAATTACTGCATGGTTCCTTGTAACTATAGTATTTTTCCTCGTAAGGCTCCTTCCAGGAGATCCATTTTTGAGTGAAAAAGTTACTCCGGAGATTAAGCAAAACATGATGGAATACTATGGTTTTGATAAACCGCTTCACGTCCAGTATATAACCTACATTTCAAACCTTTTAAAAGGCGATCTGGGATATTCCTTAAGGTATAGAAATAGAACGGTAAATGAAGTCATAGCACAGGCATTTCCTTATTCTGCCGATCTCGGGATAAGAGCTGTAATTTTCGCTACAATTGTAGGTATTTCTTTGGGAATAATTGCAGCTTTAAATCGCAATAAACCCCTGGATTATCTCAGTATGTTTATTGCTATCGTGGGTGTCTCTGTTCCCGGCTTTGTGATAGGGCCTCTTCTACAATATATTTTTTCTATCAAATTGAAACTCTTACCTGTAGCTCAATGGAAGGGTTTTGCATACACAATAATGCCGACTTTTGCTTTAAGCCTGGGTTCCATTGCACTAATGGCAAGGCTTATGAGGGCAAGTATGCTCGATGTAGTCAATCAGGACTATATTAAGACTGCGAAATCAAAAGGCCTTTCACCATCACAAATAGTATGGAGACATCAAATAAGAAATGCTATTTTGCCGGTAATTACAGTCCTTGGACCTGTAACAGCTACACTTCTCACCGGTACATTTGTTATAGAGCAAATTTTTGCAATCCCTGGACTTGGGAAATTCTACATTTTAGGCATTCAAAACTTAGACTATTCGATGGTACTTGGAATGACAGTATTTTATGGTCTATTCTTAATTGCAGCAAACTTTATAGTTGACATTATATACGGTTTTATAGACCCGAGAATCAGGATTGCAGGGAAATAGGCCAAGCATTACCTACTGGCAGGATGCATGGAGAAGGTTAAAGCAAAATAAAGCAGCAATGCTGGGATTAATAATAATTATACTTTATACTTTTCTGGCAATAGTTGGACCTTATATGACTCCATACGACTATAGAACTACAAACCCCTCTGAGATTAACCAGCCGCCTTCAGCCAGGCACTGGTTTGGAACAGATTCCTTAGGAAGAGATTTGTGGGCACGCACATGGATGGGCGCAAGGGTATCCTTAATGATTGGTTTTGTGGCAGCGCTTTTGAACGCGGTAATAGGTGTTCTAGTGGGGGGAATCTCGGGTTATTTTGGTGGTAAAGTTGATATGATCATAATGAGGTTTGTTGATATTATGTATGCTATTCCATATATGATAATTGTTATATTGATGATGGTTGTCCTCGGGCAGGGTATTATGCCGTTGATTCTGGCACTGGTTATTGGCGGATGGGTTGGTATGGCAAGGCTTGTCCGCGGGCAGATTCTTCAGTTAAAAGAACAAGAATTTGTACTGGCAGCAAAAGTACTCGGAGCAAGTCA
>DAINRC010000133.1:0-2344 GCA_036742135.1 Bacillota bacterium | reverse complement strand
AAATGCGATGGGCGTAATTTTGGTAAACCTTACTATGTCTGTTCCGAGTGCTATATTCACTGAAGCCTTTTTAAGCTTTATAGGTCTTGGTGTAGTTCCTCCGCATTCAAGCTGGGGTCAGCTGGCATCTTACGGTGCCCAATCTTTTAGAGTATATCCCTACCAGCTTTTCATACCGGCATTCTTTATAAGTACAACAATGCTTTCCCTTAACCTCCTCGGCGATGGATTAAGGGATGCACTGGATCCAAGACTTCGCAGTTAAGGAGGTAAAAAGATGGAAAAACTTTTGGAAGTTAAAGATCTCGAAGTTTCGTTCAAAACCTATGCGGGGGAAATCAAAGCGGTAAGAGGTGTTAGTTTTGATGTAAACAAAGGTGAAACTGTGGCTATAGTGGGCGAATCCGGTTGTGGTAAAAGTGTAACTGCGCAGTCCATAATGCGGCTGATTCCCATGCCTCCAGGAATTATTAAAAAAGGCTCGATTATATTTGAGGGCAGGGATATAACCAAACTGTCAGAAAGAGAGATGGAGTACGTCCGCGGTTCCGAGATAAGTATGGTGTTTCAGGACCCCATGACATCCTTGAACCCCACTATGAAGGTCGGCGCTCAGATCGCCGAGAGCCTTATAAAACACCAGAAAATGAAACCTAAACAAGCCAGGGAAAAGGCCATAGAAATACTGAAGTTAGTAGGCATACCCAATGCGGAAAAACGTGTCAACCAGTACCCTCACGAGTTTAGCGGCGGCATGAGGCAAAGAGCGATGATAGCCATCGCACTGGCCTGCAACCCCAAACTTCTTATAGCCGATGAGCCGACGACGGCTCTGGACGTAACTATACAGGCACAGATCCTGGACCTGATGAGGGATTTGCAGAAAAAGTTAAACACAGCCATTATAATAATCACCCATAACCTGGGCGTCGTGGCCAATTTGGCCGAGCGGGTCCTGGTCATGTATGCGGGCAAAATAATCGAGCGTGGCAGCCTTGACGATATATTTTACAACTCGCGTCATCCCTATACCTGGGGATTGCTGATGTCGGTACCCACTCCCGACTTGGATAAAAGCAAGAGGCTGGCTTCCATAGACGGCACGCCGCCAGACCTCTTTGCTCCTCCGGTGGGCTGTCCTTTCGCTGCCAGGTGCGAATACGCTATGAAGATATGCTACGAGAGGTATCCGGAAGAATTCACGGTGGGCGACGGCCACAGTGTGGCCTGCTGGCTGATGCATCCCATGGCTCCAAAAGTGAAACCGCCTGTAGGAAAAGGGGTGACTTTACATGACGGTTGAAAGAATTCCTCTTGTCGAAATAAAGAATCTGAAAAAATACTTTAATGTGGGTAGGGGTGCGGTTTTAAAGGCCGTCGACAACGTGAATCTACAGATAATAGAAGGCGAAACCCTGGGCCTCGTTGGTGAATCTGGGTGCGGCAAGACCACTCTGGGAAGGACGATAGTAAGACTTTACGAACCCACTGCAGGACAGGTGCTTTTTGAAGGCAAAAATGTGCACAAGCTAACCGGCCAGCAGTTGAAGGAATTCAATCGGAAGGTTCAGATGATATTCCAGGACCCCTATGCTTCGCTGAATCCCAGGATGACTGTGGGGGATATAATAGGAGAAGGTATTGATATCCACGGCTTATATAAGAACAAAGAACGTACCGATAGAATATACGAACTTTTAAGCCTTGTCGGCCTGAACAAGGAGCACGCTAACCGATTCCCCCACGAGTTTTCCGGTGGACAGAGGCAGAGGATAGGTATCGCACGTGCCTTGGCAGTAGAACCGAAATTCATAGTCGCCGACGAGCCCATTTCCGCCTTGGACGTCTCCATACAGGCACAGGTTATAAACCTGCTTATGGAACTCCAGCAAAAGCTAAAACTAACCTATATCTTCATCGCTCACGACCTGAGCATGGTAAAGTACGTTTCCGACAGGATTGCAGTTATGTATCTGGGGCATGTTGTGGAGCTGACTACGTCTGAAGACCTTCACAACAGGCCCTTGCATCCGTACACGCAGGCGCTTCTTTCGGCCATACCGGTTCCCGATCCGGAGACCGAGAGGAAAAAGGAGAGGATCCTGCTGGAAGGAGACGTACCGAGTCCCATCAATCCGCCGAAAGGTTGCAGGTTTGCCAAAAGATGCAGGTACGCCAAACCCATCTGCACCGAACAGCAACCGGAACTCAAAGAAGTGGAAAAGAACCACTTTGTAGCATGTCACCTATATTAGATAAAATACCGGCCAAACAGCATTTTAAGGCTGACGGCCGGCTTTTTTATTTGGCTTCCACAATATATGTAAACTCTTTTCAACATACG
>DAINRC010000132.1:2612-4607 GCA_036742135.1 Bacillota bacterium | reverse complement strand
ATAAAATCATCACCCAACTCACAGCTTACACTTTCGCCCAGGCTGAAATTAAGATACATGTTACCTACATCGCCATCCGTAACAGCGAAACTATCGACGCAATTCAAAATTAGAGAATTAAGCTCAACATCCAACGCGCGTCGCACCTTAACTCCCTCATAGGAATTGTGCTCGCTTATTATTTCGGCTCTGTTTTCAGTCACAACTCCTTCTATCCTCGCTAGCTCAGGACTGATACTGTATTTTCTTTTTTCAAAAACCAAACAACTATGAGCAGCTGCACTACGCAAAAAAGCAGGCCGCTCTTTTTTGTACTCATGAGAGTAAAAACTAGGATCAATGAGCCACTCAACACCATCATAGAACAACGTAATTGATGAGTTATCTTCATGCTTGTGGGTTTCACATAGAGATGTAGCAAACAGACACAGCATGAATGGGACATCTTCGTGATTACCTTTAACAACGGCATACCCCGCCTTCTCCAGTATCTTGGCGGTGGGTTTATCATAGACCTTGCCCGATCTCTTATTCTCCATTTTTGGATTTGGCCGCCGAAACGTATCACCTTGCGACGGGCTGCGATTATCTGGATATTTCAAAAACTCCGACCACACCAAAAGCTCTTTTGCTACGGTAGGTAAGATCGATTGTGAATTCGAAGCCAGAACCAAGGCTCCCGCGAAATGGGCTAAGCGCTGGACGCCTTGGTGATAGCCAATCGAGTTTTCTACAAAAATTGCGAAACCCTGATCTCTCACAATTAAGTGATCGAACTGATCAGTTAAGCGATCAACTCCTTTATCAAACCAGCGTTTAGCACACGGGAAATTACTCATTAATTGAGCAGCTGCAATCAATGCCATGTCCTGAAACCACGCGTGGTTGTGATAACGCGTAGATTGGTGAGAAGCGTAAAAGGCATCAGACTCAAGTAACTGGCCATGCTTTAAGATTGCATAGCGCAAGCGCAACATGAAACGAACATCAAAGTCGTAATGTATACCCAAAGCATGTAAAAAAATTAAAGCCAAGAGTCTTTCAGCTGCACCATGATCGTACCAGGTAAACTTTATATCAGGATCGTTCTCAAAGAAACTTCTGGAAAGCCAGTTAGATACATAGTCGCGCGCAGCAAAAACCGCACCTATCTCACCAGTTCTATGATGATACGCTAACAATGTTAGAACAGGATGCATCGCATGCCATAAGTAGCTATATGTACCCACCTCACCAAGTGACTCCGGTACGGCTTCGTCGAATTCCCAATCAAGAACCTTACCACCAGTAAGTGGCAGCCTTCCATACACCAGCAACTCTGCAACATGCGCATCAACCGCGGGATTGCACTTAAATACGTAGTCACTTATGGCATCTATTACTTTACAATTAATAGGGCGACTAACTTCTTTGTTAAATCGTGCCGCTGGTCGCAGCCACCCCGGGACTTCGTCGACTTCTTGCCAGATAGAGAACCATTGGCAGCTAATTTTAGCACCACTCGCAGAAGGGGTCCCTTTAACATAAATACGGACATCGCCTATCTCCTCAGGTGGAAGATACTCAGCCCAACGTCGTTGTACCCCCGCGATTATATCTCCCTGAGAAAAGGACAAAATGTCCCAGTTATCTTGCCTAGCACCAGTGATTTTTATATGGCTAAAAACGCCGGACTGCGTATAGCCTATAGCCAAGTACCTAATATTATCCCACCCATGTAAACGATAACTGACGCTTACACCCGTAGCCTCCTTTATTATGGAGCCCGCGTTAATAGCTAGTTCATAAGTACCCTGTTGCCCAACAAATGAAGCGCAAAGTTCATTTTCTAAAAGCCGTTTTTGCCCATTTGCACGCCACTTTACATTAGTGTCAGGCCCGTTGGCCTCATTGACAAACCGACTCTCGCTGACGCCACGTACGTGAAACGTTTTTATAGACCGCTCAGATACAGAATCTAAAGCGACGGGAAGAAACCATGGGTCATGCTTCTTG
>DAINRC010000132.1:0-2559 GCA_036742135.1 Bacillota bacterium | reverse complement strand
CAATCTAATTGACATATAAAATTTTTGGCAGCTTCGTAAAAACCTTCCACATAATGAAACGGGCTTTTCCCCCACTTATGCAACTCATCAGCAACGATTAGTTTAGAGTCGTAACTTAAAAATTGACTAGCCGGAAGATCTTGTTCCATCCTTGCATATAGCCTATCTAAAAAGGCGTTTGCATCATTTACACGAACCAGATTATAGACAGGAGCAAAATCATTCCCTTGAGCGGTAATGTTCGCCCAATATACTTTGTTTATTATAACCCGCGACTTCTTCCCCAAAAACTCCAGTTGCCTTATTAGGCGGCACCAGCCGGCTTGCCACATTTCATAAAACTCATCACTACCAGAAAAAACCTTCTTTTTAATATTAAATTGATCAAGGCCAGCCAAGTTCAGCTCATTAGATAAAGTACATAGTACTCCATCGAACGACTCCACGAGATCGAACCGCTCGTCAATCGGGTCGTAAATGATATAGTCAAAATCCGCCGAACTTAGAAAATTCGGAAAACTTTTAATCAAATCAGCTTCAACCATCTTTCGCTGAAATGAAGATTTGATTGCATTTAAATTAAAATTTGAGCAGGCCGTTTCTGCGTAGGCACTTCCCAGCGAACTCCTGGCAAAATAGCCCTGCAATTTAACTTCATCCGCCACCAACTCAATGGCATCACGGGTAACGCAACTTCCAAATACAACAAGCTTCATTATTCTACTCAACTCGCAAAATGAGTTTTAATTCTTTATCTATAACCAATTCGCCGGAAGATTGCGACCTCACGCGACCCGACGCGGCGCATGACATGCTTTTAAACAGAGCACTATCCTCAAATAGCCTTTCCACAGCGTTCACTAGCCCTTCTGCATCTTCTGCCATTGCCAAAAATCCGCACGACTCATCGACAAACTCCGGTATGGCTGCGACGGCATTAGTGATGGGCACCAAACCTGATGCCATTGCCTCATCTCTAGACACGCCTTGCGCATCCATGCGAGTAGGACATAAAAAAACGCCATATTCTTTATGTAGCGCCGCAATTTCATGCTGTGAAAGAAACCGTCTTTCAATCCTTACGTTAGGATAAATCCTCAGCGGCCCTAATATCTCTTCAAACAAAGGCCCATCACCAATCATTCTAAACTCAATCTCATTGAAATAACATTTGTTAGCAAGCTGTCGTATTGCTTTAACACTTAGATCATTAGCGTATTTTGGCGAAGCATAAGGCCGTATAGATAGAATTTTCTTTCGCTGCTCGACGGGCTTTTGTTGATAAGAAAAAATGTCAGTGTTTATGGGGTTATGAATAATTTCATATTGACTGGAGGACAACTGCACCCCCACATCTTCCATCACTTCATCCGCAAAATAACGCGACACAAAAACCAGCTTAAGATTTTCTGGCATCGGAGAAAGGAGCGCGCGCCAGAATGACATACGCTTGTCGCTTTCCAGCTTAGCAACTTGAAGTTGATCTTCCGATGCGTAGTTATACTCCCGTCTCCACCACGGCTGGACTTCTGCACCATGAACCCAAACGACAACCTCGATGTTATGAACGTATTCCTTCAAGACTTCCCACATAGCCGAGTCAAGGAAGTGGACAAGTACTTTACGATAGTGGCCGGTGTCCAGCAGCTTTCTCAGGGTCGTTTGAGAACCGGTAATGACGTCAATATTTTCAAATTCGTGATAGGTCGCGGCATCATCTTTGCGCAACCTGAACACATCGACATGTACGTCACGCTCACGGTACGCTGAAACTCGGCTATGAACGAATCCATTACGGTAAAGATCTTCGTAACTAGGATAATGGTTAGTGACCAATAGGTGTTCTGCACGGCCTAGCATTTCGGCGGGCTGGAGATCCTTGTGACCTAGTAGTAGACCTTTAATTTCTGCACAGCCACCCTGATAAACCCTCCACCCCATACGGATGTATGCAGTCTCAGGTGGCACATCGACTACCTTGTTGCGATTGGCGTGCTTGATTACGTGGCTAATACGCTGCTTCTGTGCATCGAGGAAGAGCATCACTAATTGCAGGTTCAATCCCGGCGTTACATCGAGGAAGAACTTCAGCTGCTCCTTGCCACCCAGCTCCTCAGGCGTCAGGTCCCGTGCGGCGTAGATATACTCATGCTTGCCATCCTCCAGCGTGGAAGTTACCAGCCAGCCGTGCTCCTCCATCTGAAAGGAGACGTTGCTGCTTTTGCAAGGCCCGAAGGTTTCCTGCAGTTGCTGGAGGCGTATTTCCGGTACATCAATCGCACCTTGTTCGGCTGGCGCAATGCGTTCCGCGCGAGCCTGCAGCTCTTCGATGGTGAAGCCGGTGTCCAGCGAAAGGTCGTCGACGCGCTGATGAACTGCATCCATTTCCGCCGCAGCACCACCCTGGCAATAATTGAAAGGGTCGACCGCCAGTAACGAGCCTTCACCATAGCGGCTACTCGACAAAGCTCGGCACCAATCGAAGCAGTCGAACGCGGCGAAAAGCTGGGCACGCACCACGGCACTGCGCAACTGCAGTGAGCCAGCGTTGTGGTAGGC
>DAINRC010000131.1:0-4618 GCA_036742135.1 Bacillota bacterium | reverse complement strand
AATGGATCGATGAAATGCTCAAACACAAGCACCATGGTGCTCAAAAGATAGCTCACAGGATAGAGTACCTGATCGGGCTTAGGGCGACTACTCACCGGGTCAATGACTGGATTTTTCGTGAGGCAGTGAACCGCTTCCTCTTCAATGATGATGTGCGCCGGAGGCTCTCAGAAAATAATCCTTACGCGGCTGTGGAAATAGCGAAGAAGCTTGGTGAAGCTCTCCAGAGGGGTTACTATGAACTCACTGAAGAAGAACTCGAAAAATTTAGAGAGGTCGCCCTTGAATTAGAGGCTTGGTTAGAGGAGAGAACGAGTTGATTTTTCGTTCTTAAGATGGGTTTTTGTGGCCTTTTTTAAGGGTCCTTTTAAAAAAGGGGTTGTTGGAAGAAAGCCCTTTGGTGGATGGTGGTTTCACATTTCAGAAATTTAAGGGAGGAGATGGCGAAAATGCTGAGTGTGGTTAGGGGGCACGAAATTTGGGTTCTGGCTGACGCCAGTCACGCTCACCAGGGGAGTGAAGCCCGCTGCCGGATTTTCTTCGGGCACGCCATGCATCCTGATGGTCTGGCAGATCCGGAGCGGCTGTCAGCCTGGGCGGTGGCTCCTGATGGGAACAGGATTTCTTTAGAGGTGAAACCGGGTGAAGGTAATCACCATTTGGTTGAATTCACACCGGACCAGGAGGGTTTTTGGGCGGTAGCAGTGGAGTTTGATGTGGGACCGATAGTGACGGCTAAGGATGGTTTTCACAGGCGGGGGACGCGCGAGGATTATCCTGATGCCCTCCACGTTGAATATTACTACCAGTATGCCAAAACCTTTGTTCAGGTGGGTCATTTCTGTGCGTCCTGCAGGGAAGTGGAGCATCCCCCGGAGATCATTTGCCTCGGCCATGAATTAGAACTGATAGTTGCTCCGGGTGCTTATCGGATAGGTGACGAAGTTGCCCTGAAGGTTCTCTACCAGGGTCAGCCTTTACCGGGGACTGAAGTAAAGGCGATCTGGAGCTTGTGGGAAGACGAAGACTGGCCCTTGAGTTTGAAGACAAACGATTCAGGAGAGGCGAAATTCGTCCTGACCAACCCTGGACACTGGCTTTTTTACACCTGTCATGCTGATGATTCTTTGAGGAAAGAGGGCAAGTACGACAAACGGGTCTACAGCGCTACGGTAAGCATCTTTGGCGTGAGAAAAAGGCAGCAGTGGGAGGTAAACCATTGAGACAGGAGGTGGGAGAATTGGATGATTGGCGAAAGGTGATCGAATTCCACGGTCATGCCTGCTGCATTTTAGCGGTAGGTTACCGGGCTGCCAAATTGGCTCTGTCCTTGATGCAAGAAGTTTTGGAACAGGGAGAGCAGCCGGTAGCATTGGTGGAAACTGTAGATTGCAGCACAGATGCGGTTCAGGTGGTTACCGGTTGCACTTTCGGAAAGCGGTGTTTAAAAGTGAAAGAAACCGGTAAGTATGCCTTTACTTTGGGTTCGCCCTCTACAGGTAGGGCTGTCCGTGTGGTCCTTAAACCCGGAATATTATCGCGTTTTGGAGAGGCCTTCCTGGATCTGATGGAGAAGGTAGCCAATGGCGAGGCTTCTGCTGAAGAAAGAGAGCAGTTTTATGTTCAGCAGGAGAGTCTTATGCAGTACATTCTCAATGCTCCTGCTGAAGAGTTATTCAGCATTCAGAAAGTCAAGCTGAATCCGATACCTCCAGGGTTCACCTTCCGCTTCACCTGCTGTGACAACTGTGGTGAAGAATTTTTGAGCGCAAACGCTCACCGCGTTGGCGACAGAGTCCTTTGTCCGGTGTGCTTTGGTGCGCTGTGACCGTCTATTTGCAGATGTTTGCAGCCGGTTGCGCGTCTTTTGCAGAGGCGGGATTGGAAGTGCAGGCGTTGGAGAAAGCCTGCGCTTTTGTTTTTAGAGCCACTCTCTTGTCCAGGAAGGAATTCGGTGATTGGTGCCGAATCAGATTCGTATGCGTAGGAAAGAGGAATGCCTGTTTGAGACAATCAGTGCAGGGAGGAAGAACTGTGGTGGGCAGGTCAAAACTCACGTTCATAATTGATGCTTTGATGTTTCTGTCGATGATGGCAATAGTTGGCATAGGACTTCTCCTCAGATACGTTTTGGTAACTGGCAAAGAAAGGTGGGCAGCAAACGGCGGAAATGTCCATCTTTACCTGCTGGGGATGGATAGGCATGGATGGGGAACTGTTCACTTCGCTATAGGATTGATTTTTCTCGGATTATTGGCCTTCCACATAGTCCTTCACTGGAGAGCGATATTGGTCCTGTATCGCAGGTTAATAGGGAGTCGCAAAAAGAGAGTATTGGCTGCTGCCTTGTTTGCGATCACTTGTGCCTTTTTGGTAATCTTTCCCTTTGTCGTGAACCCCGAAGTGCGTGAAATTGGGCGTGGGGAAGGGCGTAATGAAGCAAGACGTGGTTATGTAGAGGAGATTGAGACAAATGGTTATTCTGGAACTTCCGCTGAAGTCAGAGGTTATATGACGCTCCTTGAAGTAGCCGAGGAATACGGTGTTCCAGTTGAATATCTGAAGGAAAGTCTTGGCATTCCTCAAGACACTCCTGATGAGCAGCAACTGGGGTGGTTGCAAAATAAATATGGTTTTAGGATGGGCGATGTTGAGAGAATAATCGATGAATACCATAAATCTCATTGATGACTTCAGTACTGCTCCTTTTGGAGGCAGGCAGAAGCAGGCTCCGTCTCCCATTATATTCCAGAGACATGGTGAGCCTTGAACCTCTCCATCAGTCCGTTTTCTCAACCTACCTTGTCTGGAAAATCTGCTTTCACAAGGTCAGGGAGGAGGCAGTTTTTTCAGGCAACAGAGCAGGAATTTTTGATCCTGCGTCGAAATAACAAAAAACAGGATAGCAGTGGAAGTAAGACCTGCCCGAAGGCAGGGACAAGAAAGCTTTTTTGATTACAAGGCTTTTGCGGTTAAAACGGCGAAAAATAGGGGAGGACAATGCAACCACGAAGGTTGCCCCTACTGATGAGGAGGGTTATTCCTTCGTGGTTTTCTTTTTCCCAGAGACTAAAAACCGCCCGGGGGCAGATCAGGGGGAGTTAGCAGTAACCGGCTGCCCTTGCAACAAAAGGAGTGGAGAAATTTGGGCGTCTCCGTTACTGCTGGAGAATCCAGTGCGGCCGGAAGGAGCGTTGACATCGCGCAGATCAGGGAAGTGTATACCCGCTATGCTGCCCGGAAGGTTGCCCTCTTGGGAAGCCTGCTTTTGCTCCTCGTTGGCATCGGGCTGTTTGCTACGGCGACCGGGGCTGCCAGGATCAGTGTTGCAGATGTCTGCCGCGTCGTTGTGGGGAAGATGGTTCCCGGCCTTCACCTGGCTCCTGTGAGCGATATTGCCGAAACAGTGGTAATGGATCTCAGGCTTCCCAGGATCTTTCTCGCTGCTCTTACGGGGATCAGCCTTGCCGGGGCGGGGGTGGTGATGCAGGGCATCCTGCGCAATCCTCTCGTCTGCCCGTACACGCTTGGCCTTTCCAGCGGAGCGGCTTTCGGGGCGGCTCTGGCCATCATCCTCGGGACAGGGATCCTGGGGAAGGCCGGCTTCGATGTGACGGGAAGGTACCTCATCGTCACCAATGCCTTTATTTTTGGATCTCTGACCATGCTCCTGGTGTACGGGGTGGCGCGAATTAAAGGCGCGGTTCCGGAGACGTTGCTGCTTGCAGGGGTGGCCTTCGGCTACCTCTTTCAGGCCGGTGTTTCTGCCCTTAAGTACGTTTCCGAGAACGAAGCCTTGAAGGAGTTGGTCGTTTGGCTGATGGGGGGGTTGTGGGGCGCCAGTTGGGAGACGGTTTCAATTCTTTTCCCTGTTGTGCTGGTCTGCGTGGGGCTGCTTGTCCGCCATGCTTGGGATCTCAATGTGCTCGGTGCTGGGGAAGACGTCGCCATCAGCCTGGGCGTTAATGTAGGGCGGCTGAGATTAATAACCCTTGCCCTGGCGACTCTGATGTCATCGGCTACTATTGCCTTTACTGGAATCATTGGATTTATCGGTTTGATTGCCCCCCACATCTGCCGCACTCTCATTGGAGGTGATCATAGGTTCTTGATCCTCTGCTCCTGCCTTACAGGTGGGGTACTGCTCCTACTCGCGGATACTTTAGCCCGAATTGTGCTCGCGCCTATGGAGATCCCGGTAGGGATTATTACCTCACTGCTCGGTGCTCCGTTCTTTATCTATCTGCTCCTCAAGCGAAAGCACCAGTGGTGGTCTTAAGAACTGGGCCCTGTGGGTAGCGAATGGGAGGTGGGAGGTTAGAGCATCAAAATTGGCGGCAGGCTTAATAATTGGCAAATCAGCCTAAGACAAAGTGCAAGGAGGAGTCATGAACAATGAGTTTACTCAAAGGCAGGTTAGTGGTTCTGGTGTTGCTTGCTGCAATGCTTGTGGCAGGCTTGCTCAGTGTTTCTGGAGCACCACCCGCTGCAGCTGCAGCAGGCGATCCGGCCATAAAAGTTGAGGTAGACAATAAATTACTGACTTTTGATGTTTCCCCCTTTATTGAAAAAGGGAGAGTCCTTGTTCCTGTCAGGGCGTTGTGTGAAGCTTTAGGAG
>DAINRC010000130.1:0-4860 GCA_036742135.1 Bacillota bacterium | reverse complement strand
AGGCACCCTGTCTTTCCGCATTGCCTTCACCAACCGCTTGATATTGTACGCTGCAAAGGCCAGCAGTGCCTGGATCTGCACTTTATCTCTCCCACGCAGTGTCGCTCTGGCTAATCCTAAGGGCCCTTTCAGTTCAGCAAAAGCAGTCTCAACCCGGTAGGGGCGCTCCTTCAAGCTCTGTTTCGCATGACTGGTTGCCAGGTGTCCATTGACCCATTTCATGAGTTCATCATTGTAACTGGTCTTTATTGAAGGCCGTTTTGCTTTACAGAGTGTCCCATGATAAGAACATCCCCGGCAGGCATGGCGGCTGACCCGGTAAAGAGCAGTGCCATCGGAAAATTTGCCATGGAGTACATTTTCTTTCCCTGCGGACAGTAGTAAACATCCTCTTTTTCATCGTAAACAAAGCCGACTTCGAGCTTCTTCCTGCGCATTGTCTTGCGGGGCTTAGGATAAGGAATGCTGGGCAGGATCCCTGCCTGCTTGAGAAAAGCATAAAGGTACCGTCTCCCGTAGCCTTTGTCTGCAACTGCTTCCTGAGGCTTAAGATGTGTATTCCAGATGTGCCTGCCGATGAGGTCTGCAGCCACCCCGGCCTCCGGAACACATCCAGATGTGGTTTCCACCGCTGTTACAATTCTTCCGGGACCTTCAGCTACGGCAATGTGCGCGCTTTGCGGGCAAGCAAGGTGCCTTTGGAATTGTTGTGCGTAACAAGGGCGGCATCCGGATCTGTTCTGCTGACCAGCCGCTCATTGGTTTTCATCTTGCCCTTCCTCTTTTTGCTCTCCTTCTGCCCTGAAGGAGGGAGAGGACTGTCTTCCCCATCTTCAGGATCTTCAGGCGTCTCGTTCTCTGCCCAGACCCGGTCAAGGTACTGTTCCGGCGTCTGCAGTTCCCGGTAAGACCGGCGTTCTGTGAGGGAGTCCAGGGATGCGTTTGCTTTCAGGAGAGTGGCGTCGAGGAAGACCTTGTTGCCCTCTATCAGGCCTGCCTTTTCGCAGAGCATGACCACATGCCTGAAAAACTGCTCGTAGACATCCCGCCCGAAACGTCTCCTTGCCTTGGAGAGGATGCTGTGGTCTGGTGGAGTCTCATCTATGTCATAGCCCAGGAACCACATGAATGCCATGTTCAAGCGACACTCCTCCGCCAGTTTGCGCTCGCTGGTAATCCCGTAAAGGTAGCCCAACAGGGCCATTTTAAAGACAACAACCGGAACGACGGAAGGAGCGCCGGTGTGGCTGTAGTAGGGCCTGACTATGTCATAGATAAAGCTGAAGTCAACTGCTCTGCTTACCTGTCTTAAAAGATGGTCTTCGGGCACACGCTTGTCGAGGTCAAACATGTAAAAGATCTTGCGCCCTGCAGATTTTCGACCCATCATCTGAAATCACCGCACAGGATTGATTTTTGCCATTTCTCTAGTGATTAATTCTCCATAAAGGATTCAATCTCCTGGCCCGATTTGGCATGAGTTTGGCAACAGACCCTTTCCAAAACCCGTTCCTGCTTTTGCGAACTGGAAAACCGGCATTAGCAAGAGGTGATGGCCGTTGTTTTGCGGTCGCAAGGCCGGTTTTTGTTCCGATAAGCAGGATTTTGTGAGCATAACCACGGTTATAAATGGCAACAACCGCTGCGAGGGTCGGTACTTCACTTTCGCGGCGAAAAGCTGGTTATTTAGCGCGCAGTTTCGGCAGTTCAGTACCCTTTCCCCCGCGGGATATTGGAGCAAGCCCAAGCTGAAAAACAAAACCTTATCGGTGGGGGTTGCGGGGTCAGGTGGTTTGCTTCGCAGGGACGCTTTTTGTTTTCCTTGTCCGAAACCTAACGAGGAAAAGGGTGGAAACGTGTAGAATAAAAGCAAACCAAAGGGGGAATTTGGCGCGACCACTAGTCAAGATAAACTCCTTTTAACCACCGAAGTGGCGGCTATCTTGCGGGTCACCAAGCGCATCCTCTGGAACTGGGAGCGCAAAGGTATCCTGACCCTCATCCGCCTGCTCACGGGGCAGAAGCACTACAGGAGGAGGGACGTGGAGGCATTATTTAGGTAGGTGCGTGTACATTCAATAGGTTGAAGAAGGGACTTAAAAGCTTTTTGGAGAGGGAAAGCACATCGAGAAAGGAGTGATCTTGACTGTGCAATGCCTAACGAACTTACCTGAAGCTCCGTACAAGAGGTTTTTTGGACGGGAAGAAGTTCTTAAAGAAATAAAAAAACAGCTCCTAGAAGGAGGAACCTTCATAGTTTCCCTTGATGGTCCCGGTGGTATCGGCAAAACAGCATTGGCACACTACTTTTGTCAGAAGTTTGTTATCCCGAGCAGTGAATACCAGTATTTGGTATGGATTACTGCTAAAAAAGAGGTTTTCGATCCTTCCAGAGGAATCACAGTCCCGACTTCCCAGTCTTTTCGTGGTATAAGAACCTTGATAGACACAACCCTGTTGGTGTGCGGCGGAGATACCTTTGGTGAGTGCTCTCTGGAAGAAAGGCGCGAACTTTTTGAGGATATAATCCACCGTGACCCAGTGTTTTTCGTTCTTGACAACCTGGAAACCATTGAAGATGAGAGTTTCTTCGACTATGTAGTAGATGCTTTCAATAGGGCAGCAAGGAACAATAGGCAACTTAAGGTACTAACCACCAGCAGGCGGAGAAAAAAGATAATTGACTTTCCGATAGAGGTTGGAAGCCTGGAAGTCGAAGACGCTCTCAAAATGCTTAAATATCTTGCGGAAGAGTACGAAATTAAAGATATATTAAAGGCCTCTGATTACGAGAACATCCGCCTTCTGCACCGTGTGGGAAGGATTCCTCTTGCTATTGAGTTTGTTATTCATCAAATGAGGCAGGGAAAGTCTAGAGGCGAGGTATTTCGTTCTTTGGAGGATTACGCGACCTCGGAGGATTCTAAATTGCCGGAAAGAGAAAGGCAGACCGATCTTGTAGTCTTCTGCTTTAAAGATACTTACGAAGCACTTCAAACCGAGGAACAACACGTGTTTAAGTGTATAGCAGTACTGGAAAGGCTTTCCCGAAAACAATTAAGCCAACTTCAGGAGTATTTCTGGGAACTACTTATTGGGCTAACCGGTTTAGGAAAAGAGAGACTTGAAGTGGCTATTGAAAACTTGCTTGAGAGTAAGTTGTTGGTAGAAGAGCCCGGGGGAAGTTGGTATTCTCTTCCTCCGCTTGGCCTGAACTTTGTTGACAAGTATCTTCGGGATTCAGAGTTTGAAAAATGGGAAGACGAAGTGGCTGGCCGCATCATAGAAGTCCGGAAGGACGGCCGAATTCCGAAAAAGAGTCTGCTTTTAAGCGAAGCACAAGATTTGTTCGAGCAAGGAAAGTACGAGGAAGCAGAGGATCGGCTATTGAAGGCTGTTGATGCAAATCCGAATAACGCACAACTACTTTTCGAACTTGCCCGAGTCCAGAGGTTTCTTCATAAATTCAACAAAGCTGCAGATAATTTCAGGCGAGCATCAGAGTTGGACCCCCTCAATGTGAACATATGGCGTCAATGGATTAATATGGAAGAAGATCGACGAAGATATAAGTACGCGATCAACTTAGCAATGGACGCCTTGGAGAAAACTGGTAACAATGTCGCCGTGATAATTCAAGTGCTAAACATATACAAATTTCTCAAACAATTTCGGGAAATGCGGGAGTGGGCGCAGAAGTACTATAATCTGCTTAAGTCAGAGGATAGGCGCGATGACTTATCAAAACTCTTAAGAACGTGGAAAAACATAGAATATAACCTCATCCAGGAAGGCGAAAACAGAACTCCACAAGAATACTTTAAAGTAGTAAGCTATCTCGAAGACGTGGAAACAGATAAAGAAATAGTTGCCCAGTTGTTGCGAGAAGCACGGAGAATAGCTGAAAAGTATGGCGATAAAGGCAAGAAGAAGGAAATCGAAAGTAAACTACGTCAAGTGGAAGAAAAGGTTGCCAGGGACTTGCCAAAGCGTGTTAAGGTAATGTGCCGCCTTTTCAATAACAAAGAATATGCTGACGCAAAGAAGGAAGCCAGAAAGATCATAGCGAGGATTTTGGAGAATCCAAAAGGAGAGCAAGAATTCAAGAATGAAATGACGACAGCACTAAGAATACTTCTCCAAATATTAGCTACGGAAAAAGATTACAATCGTATAATTTATGAGTTTACCACGAATCAAAAGTTCTGTGAAACGGATCAAACTTGCAGGGAGATCTGGGAAAAGGCCCAAAGGGAACTCAAGAAAAAAGAGAAAGAGAAAAAGATTAGCGAAATTAGCTTGATGCTTCAACAGGCTGAGGGTCTTGTCAGAGAAGCATGCTTTCTCTTATTAGGAAGCGACGAAGAGAATCTAGTGCGACTGGCAAGTAGCCAAGAACCGGAGAGACTCAAGCTTTGGGAGGAACGAAAAAGGGACAAAGAAAGGCGACACGGTGGCCCAATAAGTTTACTTGACTGCTTGGATTTTGGTGACCTTCGTTGGCTGCTGAAGCAGCTAAAAGGCAAGATAAAAGATATGATAAGAAACACCGGATCTTATATGCTTAAAGAACTCCACAAGAACTTGGTAGCGAAACTCGAGAATGTAAACCCCATCCGGAACGATATTTTTCATGCCTTATTTGTCAGCCCACTTAGCTTAATCGATTACACGGAAAATAAGCTCCTAGAGATAGAAATTGACGTTAAGAGACTTAGAAGCGTAGCGGAGGATTTCTTGGCTCAAGTAGGACAGTGTACTGTAAATGAGACGGAAGAAAAACCACATCACTCTCGGGACAATATCTAAATAACGGAAATTCCCAAGCAAGCTACACATAGAAAGGCCCCAACGATGGAC
>DAINRC010000129.1:4730-5007 GCA_036742135.1 Bacillota bacterium | reverse complement strand
ACCCCGTGGAGCTGATTAGGCAACCCAGCGTTGATGACGCCCGGGATAGGAGAATATTGAGGGCCGATGTGTGGACGCTCCAGGACGGTGAGCTGACCTACGAGCATCTGGACGAGATAGAAATGATCTGCCGTTACACTCGCTCAGCCGAGCTTCCGCAGATAGTTCGATTTGCCGTCGAAACCGGCATGCGGCGAAGCGAGATTACAGGCCTGATACGAGCCAATGTCGATGTGAAGAAGCGTACCGCGCTACTGCCGCTAACTAAGAACGGCTC
>DAINRC010000129.1:3139-4720 GCA_036742135.1 Bacillota bacterium | reverse complement strand
ATCCAGTCTTGCGGCTGAAATTGTGAAGAACCAGCCCAAACACGACGATGGCCGCGTATTTAAGAGCCAACCAGACACTGTCACGAAGGCATTCAACGACGCCGTCGCTGGAGCTCGTCGAGCCTATATTGAAGGGGTCAGCCTTCACCTGCGACGCGAAAATTTGGCCCCAAAAGCAATTGATCGCTTGGTCACTAAAGATCCCTTCCTGACCGACCTTCGATTTCACGACTTGCGCCATGAAGCAACCTCCCGATTGGCTGAAATTTTCCCGCTGCATGAACTGACGAAAGTCACCGGCCACCAAAACACACGAATGCTGATGCGGTACTACCACCCACGCACGGAAGACCTTGCTCAGAAACTGGCTTAACCCTGCCGCCCCCTATGAGCCCTCAAGATGTGGGGGCGCTATTCGGAGACAGCGGCGTCGATTAAGATTCGGCGAATGGCGCCACATGATGCCAATACGCCACGTCACGCATAGACACTGTATAGAGTTCACAAGGAAGCTTAGATGGGGATCGCTTTTTTCAAGGAGGGGCTTCAAATGAAAGTTGCTCATGACCGACCGCTACTCGCTTACGCCTACCTGGCTCAAACCGGGGATCAGAACGATATACTGAGCGGGCTAGTACCGATTGTCTCCCCTATCGCCCAAGAGAACGCTGGCAAGCAATTTAACGCGATAGAATTATGCGAAAAGCTCACAAAACTTTATGGGATCGAGATTCACCCTTGGGTCACTGAAGAGCTAGTCCCAAATTTAGTAAAGGCTGGCATACTGATCCCATCCGATGTAACCAACGGAGTAGTAAGACACTTCTATGCCTCAGTAGATAAATTTGAAAGCATAAATTCTGTCGAAACTGAAATCCGTACTTTAGTAGCCGAATTCATCGAGTACTGTACACCTCTGATACCAGAAGAAGAGAAAGTAGAAGACGCAGAACTAGAGAGCTTCTTTCTTAACCAACTGATATCACTAGACTTCCACAGCGCACTGCTCAAGCCTGGAATACCTGCAAGGGAGCACTCAGAAAGCAAGAACATTCTTTCCCTAAAGAGAAATATCAGCGAGGAAAAGCCAACAGCCCTTGCGCGAGAAACACAACGGACAGATCGACTCAAGCTGATCTGCGCCGCCTTTATCGTAAAGCTCAAGGATGAGGGAAGCCTTCTTTTAAACTGTCTAGTAAAAATCGCAAGCGGCGCCATCGTAGCAGAGTACATTTTAAATCTAAGAGAGCCAAACTCCACAACCTCCCTGACGGGAATGAAACTCTACCTAGATGGCCCACTGGTTATGTCTTATCTCGACCTTAGCGAGCCTCAGGCGCACACCTACATATCGCTTTTATTAGATAGGCTTATTGCAAAAGGAGCCATTCTCTGCATATTCAAGCACCATGTTGAAGAGATTGCCGACAATCTTAGAGCCGCACTTATTACCTCAGAACAAGGCAACGGACACCGTGCTACTTATCGCAGATTGAGACAAGCTAACTTTAGGGCTTATGTGGAGTCAGTACTTGCCAATCTCGAGGTAACCCTCAGAAGAAAGAAAATCGCTGTCATAAA
>DAINRC010000129.1:1170-3129 GCA_036742135.1 Bacillota bacterium | reverse complement strand
ACTCGATTCATGCTAGAGAAAGAGATGCAGCAGCAATTGCAGCGGTAGTTCGCCTTCGACAGGGTAAGGTCTCAGCAAGAGGCGAATTTCATCAATCCCAGCACATATTTGTAACTGATAACGCAAGCGTAGCTAGGCGCGCAGCGATATTCCTTCGAGAAGAGAAAATCTATGGAGACCGAGACGTTCCAGCGGCAGTAACCGATCGACATCTTGCCGGCCTCATGCTAGTTCTATTTGGCGGGCAGGCCTCAACAGAGCTAGCCCACCAAAAGCTAATAGCGAACTGCGCGTCAGCGCTAGAGCCAAGCCAAGAATTACTTTCAAGCATCACGACCTTTTTAACTGGCCTGGACGAGAATCGGGCTGAGCACTTTAGAGCGATAATGACAACTCAGCGCTCAGCTCAGTACATGACCCGATTCATGCTTGAGCAGAACATGACCCTAGACAAGGTTGAAGACGCCGAGCAAGTTCTTGAATACCTTGAAAACCAGTGGAAAGAAACATTAAGAGCCGAAAGCCAAGAAGAAATAGAACGTATAAAGCATGAGTACGAGGAGACTATAAAATCAGAACAAGAAAACGCCGCCAAAGTCACCCAAGAAAAAAATGACATAACCAAAGCTCTTGAAGAGCATCAATCAGAATCCGCAGCCAAAATAAAAAACAACGAACTAGAAATACTTGAACTAAGAAAAAATCTGGAAAAAATACAGAAAGAGACCATAGACTCAAACCAAAGAGACCTTGAGATCGCAAAAAGCTCAATCCAAACAATGTTGAGGGAAGCAGATGAGGAAAGCCATAAATCCCTTGCAACTTGGGCACGCCTCGCACTAATCATTTGTATACCCCTAGTAGGGGCTGCAACTTACCTTGCCTTTTCACCAAACTCCATGTGGTTAAAGATTTTAATCATAGCCCTGGCTACACTAGCAACAGTAATTTCATCCACTTGGGCAGGGAGAAAAGTTGAGACCTGGAAGAAGGCCAAAATCAGGAGTAGGTTTTTCTCGGAAGTAAGCAAAGACTTCTTCATCCAGAGACACATTGATTTTCTAAAAATCGACTACGACAAAAAAGAAGTACTTATAGTCACGCCAGATGATAAAATACCACCCATCTATATTGAAGATTAGCACCACACTCTTTTGAGGGCATCACCGACTCGGATCATTTCCCACTACGATCAATCCAAGTCGGTGGTTCAAAAAATAGCTCTGCTGCTGAGGAGCTCCCAAAAGTCTACTCCATAAAACCTAGAGATGATCTCTGGTTAGCTAATACATGCCAAGGTGTTAATTTCTAACTCTGGCTCAGCATAATCAGATGACCAATCTAGAGGTTCTGAAACCATTATCAACTGCTCCCACTCATGATAATAAAGGCGTGCAATATCAGAGGACGGGATGTAAATCCCATTTTCTAGAGAACACGCCGCATTGTTTGTCATATTGTATGAGCCAGTCCAAATAGCGTATGGTACATACGGAGAGAAATTTGGATCAGCACACTCGAAATCATCGACATATTTACAGAAAACTAGAAATTTATGATGCATTCTAGGCATTGCATACTCACGCGGCTGCTTAACATGCCCTATACATCGAAAACTAAAAAGACTCATCCTTCCGTCAGCATCAATCAACGCTGACTTTCCTCTTACCTGAATTTCTCGCTCAAATTCCATTAAAGATACGGGAACAACGGAGTCATATAAACCCCGAAGCACTGTCTTATTTGCAAAATCTTGATTTGTGTCTGGCCTTAAAAAGTCTTCTTTCTGCAGTATTATAGAGGCACCAATCTTCCTAGATAGCGCGCTAAGAATTGGTTCAGATGTCATCCAGGCAACGCAACCAACGACCACATCCGCCTGGTCAATTCTTGCAACTATAGCGTTTTCAATATTTCTAAAATGAACCGATGCCCCCGCCACATTTAAATCAATAGCCT
>DAINRC010000129.1:0-1160 GCA_036742135.1 Bacillota bacterium | reverse complement strand
CATCTGTGTAGTGCCGTTTTATTTTGTTCAAATCACGAATGCGAGACATAACCCACCAATAAATGACTTTGAAACTAAAGTAAATTTTTCATTCGGCGCCCAAGACAATGTCTAATCACGCGCCTCATTCCTTTCCACACCACTCTTACGAGCCTTGGTCACGTTATCTAAGGCAACCCATAGCGCCCCCGGCGTTGGATCATCAAGCGCAGCATGCAGGTAGGCTCGAATGGTCTCCTCGTCCTTAAGGTGGGCGGCTGCGTCGAACGATTGCAGCCCCTGGCCAAGCTGCATTTCATCATCGTGTTGCATCATGAAACCCTGTTGAGCCATAGGCGAATAAAGCAGGTGGTGAGGTGGCCGGTAGGCCTACCTCACACATCCTGCCCTGAAAACTTTACCACACATACGATATCAACTAGGACTAGACGATTTTATCCTGCCACTTCTCTGCACCAATTATGCAGCCGGAATAAATCAAACTTGCCTCTGCCAGGCATAGCCAGCAGATAAATCTATTGCCTACAGCCGCACACTGAATAAACTACAAGGTAATTTAATCAACCATTAATTACCGCCCTATGCCAGCACACAACGCAAAAGAGCTTCATCAAGATCAGATTCGCTCAGTTGCTCTAATGCACGAGCTAATGTGCCGGACAGGCTGCACAAATCCACATCAGTTTGCCGGTTGGTTTGATCAGTTAACGTATAGCCATACTCAGGACTCTGGAAAATGGCGTGCAAACTTCGCAGGTGCTCGCCCCCTGTCAAAAAATCAGCTCGATGCATTAGGCCGAATCTTCACAGACGCCCATAGCTATTATCAGAATGGCCCATGTGACCTATGGCGTGCGATCTGGGGAGAAACTGCCGATCTTATAGCCTGTATTCGTAGCCACCCAAAGTCCTCCCCCAAGATGCCTTTTGCGATAAGCGAACGAGCTGTGCAGCTATCAATAATCACTGCTGCAAAAGATGAGATTTCGTTTGCCGACTTTGTCCGTGCAATCGCTCTGTACCGACTGCGTAAAGAAACCGAACCATTTGCACGCATCGATGGTATTGGCCTGAATCTGACCGGCACAGTCTGGCAAGACATCCAATCGTGCCTAAAAGAAAGTCAGGTAATTGCCGAACTCGACAGACTGGGCCTGAAG
>DAINRC010000128.1:0-5155 GCA_036742135.1 Bacillota bacterium | reverse complement strand
GAGAAGGAGAAGGCTGTTTCGATCCCCTCGATTTCTGGGTTTTGCTGATGCTGGCTGTCGCTACCAGCATCGATGCTCTCGCCATCGGAATCAGTTTCGCTTTCCTGCAGGTTTCTGTCGTCGTCCCCGTCTTGGTGATTGCTGCAGTCACCTTTTTGACATCTCTGCTCGGGGTTTTTCTGGGAAAGAGGTGGGGACACTTATTTGGCAACAAGGTTGAGGTATTGGGAGGACTGATCTTGGTCGGGATTGGGCTAAAGATTCTCCTGGAACACCTGCTTTAGGAAATCTTACCATTCCCCAAACATCTTCTTGCGTGTATAATTATTAATGTTGCGTTAGAATCCAGACTGCGATTGGAGAGAACGAAGTTGCTGGGGACCATTGTCAACTCAATTGCCATCATCGTCGGCGCTCTCATTGGGAACTTTTTGAAGAGCGGTTTTCCGGAAAACATCAAAGTTACAGTCATGCAGGGAGTCAGTATTACTGTGATCCTCATCGGGCTGTCGATGGCCCTGAAATCCCAGAACTTCCTGGTTGTTACCCTGAGCATCGTTATGGGGGCGGTTCTCGGGGAAATTCTGCGGATTGAAGATTGGCTCAACCGCCTTGGGCAGAGCCTCGAAAAGCGGTTTGGCGGTGAAGAGGGAGGCTTTACGAAGGCGTTTGTAACTGCGAGCCTTGTTTACTGCGTGGGGGCAATGGCGATCATGGGGTCACTGGAGAGCGGCCTCACCGGTAATCATACAACCCTCTTTGTGAAGTCTCTGCTCGACGGGGTGGCTTCAGTGGTCTTCGCCTCCAGCATGGGGATTGGAGTGGCCTTTGCTGCTCTGCCGGTATTCCTGTATCAAGGAGCTATTACTCTTGCTGCAGCCTCGGTCAAGGCCTTTCTTACTCCTGAGGTGATCAGGGAAATGACTGCCACTGGTGGTCTGCTGATCTGCAGCATCGGTATCAATATGCTCAGCAGTGAGGTGCAGATCAGGGTGGGCAATCTCTTGCCCGCTATTTTTGTTGCCATTTTCTTAACCCTCGCTTTTTCCCATCTCCATTTTTGATTTGGGGCTTCCCGGGATGATCTCCCGAAATCAGCTTTTTGGGAGAATCGCTGTGCCAGGAAAGGAGGTGGCAACCTGGTCAGGAGGAGGCCGCTCAGCCGCAACCAGTGCGGTTGAGCAGTGAGCCAGGGGAAGACCTTGTTAGCGATGATTTTTGGTGTTCTTGGTGGTCTTGGGCTGTTTTTGTTCGGAATGAAGGTGATGGGGGACGGCCTTCAGAGCGCTGCTGGTGAGAAGCTCCGGAGGATTTTGGAGAAGCTGACTAAGTATCCAGTGGTTGCAGTCCTCGTAGGTGCTTTCACAACTGCGATCATCCAGAGCAGTAGTGCCACGACGGTGATGGTGGTCGGGTTCGTGAATTCTGGTCTCATGTCTCTGAAACAGGCGATTGGGGTGATCATGGGTGCCAATATTGGGACAACCGTTACTGCACAGTTAATTTCTTTTAAGCTGACTGATTACATTTTCCACATCATCGCCTTTGGCTTCATTCTCTACTATTTTTCCAAAAAGCGGCTCTACCGTTACGTGGGACAAGTCTTTTTAGGGTTTGGGATCCTCTTTTTGGGGCTCAAGGTGATGCAGGATACGGTGGGACCTCTTAAGGGGAGTCAGGCTTTCAGTGACTTCATCATGAGCTTTTCCGACCATCCCCTGCTCGGCGTTCTCGTGGGGATTGGAACAACGGTGATCGTCCAGAGCAGCAGCGCTACGGTCGGAATGCTGATCGCCCTCGCTAACCAGGGCCTGGTGCCTTTTGATGCCGCTATTCCCGTGCTTTTCGGGGACAACATCGGAACGTGTGTCACTGCACTTCTAGCCAGCATCGGAACGAATTGCAATGCCCGGAGAGCGGCTCTCGCCCACCTCACCTTTAATATTGTGGGAACCACCATTTTCCTGGCATTTCTCCCATTTTTTAAGTCGTTCGTTCTGGCGATCACCCCGGATGTGCCTGCACGCCTGATTGCTAATGCCCATACTTCCTTCAATGTCCTCACAACTATGCTCTTGCTGCCGCTGATCAATGTCTTGGCTGCTTTCGTAAAAAGATTGGTCCCAGGGGAGGAAGAAGAAGTTCAGCGGGGTCCCGTCTACCTCGACGAACGGATGCTGGATTCTCCAGCGGTTGCCCTTTCCCTGGCAACTAAAGAAACCATCAGGATGGCTGATCTTGCGGAGCTGACGCTTCGTAATGCGATGCAGGGATTTTTCGAACGAGACACCAAGCTCCTGGAGAAGGCCTTCGAGTTTGAAAAAATCGTTGATGAACTAGAGAAAGCAATCACTTTTTACCTGGTCAAGCTCTCGCAAAAGGGCTTGACACCTGCACTTTCCAGGAAGCACACCGCCCTCCTCCACGTCTTGAACGATGTCGAGAGGGTTGGGGACCATTCGGAGAACATTGCTGAATTGGCGCTGATGCGGATCGAAGAGGAACTGCCTTTCAGCGAATACGCAATTAGCGAACTGGAGAAGATATTCGAACTCGTTCATGATGTTTTTGTTACAGCAGTTCAAGCACTGGAACAGGAAGACAGGGAAAAGGCGATGTCTGTCATTAAGAAAGAGCCCCTTGTTGACCAAATGGAGCGAGAGCTGCGGAAGAGCCACCTGGAGCGCTTGAACAAAGGAATTTGCTACCCCACTTCAGGTGTTGTCTTCCTGGACATTATCAGCAATCTTGAGCGCATTGGTGACCATGCCCACAATATCGCCCAGGCTGTCTTGGGTGAGCTCTGAAAATGAAGGGGGAGCGAACTGCCCCCTTGTCAGATTTTTCAGCCCCCTGCAGTGTTCCCTGTCCCACAGCTTCCACCTTTTATCTGGAACCCGCATGCTGAAATCACCTGCCTGATGTTGCTGCTGTTGCACTCTGGGCAGGTGAGCTTGTCTTTTTCTGAGATCCCACACAAGACGGTGAATTTATTCCCGCAATCCTGGCAACGGAACTCGTAGACCGGCATGTGTTTTACCTCCTGTGTTGATGATTTCATCATCCTCTTAAATTATAACTCGTGATCTACCTCGACAGACATTAGAGAGTTCGGAGATATCCGGTGAAGCGGAAAATTTTCAACAAAAGAGAAGGTTTTCGGCAGGATCAGCGGGTCAGTTAGGCGAATCTTAAGTTTAAAATCCGATTTTCGTAAGGAGGCTCAATTAATGGCAAGGAAAGCAGCACCTGAGGAGGTGCGGGCTGTTTGCAGGCCCGAGGAGATAAGTTCGGCCGCAACTGATGCCATCAAGCCCCTCGAAGCGATCATCGGCCAGGAGCGCGCTGTGCGGGCTTTGGAGTTTGGCCTGGGGATCGATGCTCAGGGGTTTAACATTTTTGTTGCCGGTCTTCCGGGGACAGGGAAAAATACCGCAGTTCAGTCTTTCCTGGAAACTATCGCGATAACCAAACCCGTCCCTCCGGACTGGTGCTATGTTTACAATTTCCGCGAACCTTACTGCCCGCGGGCGTTGAAGCTCCCTCCGGGTCAGGGGAAACAGTTTGCCGAGGACATGCAGAACTTTGTGAAGCAGGCACGGCAGGAGATCCCCAGACTGTTCAAGAGTGATGAATATGCTCAGAAGAGAGACGAAACCATTGAAAGGTTCACCAAGGAAAAGAACTCTTTGCTTTCAGCCCTTAACGAAAAGGCCGAGCAGGAAGGGTTTGTGATCCAGATCGGACCAACAGGAATTTTCATCATCCCAACTGTGGAGGGGAAGCCCCTCAGTGCCGAGGAGTTCGAGAAGCTTCCTGAGGAAACGAAGAAGGAGATTATGGAGCGCAGGGAACAACTGGAGGATCTGGTTACAACCACCCTCCGTGAGGTCCAGAAGGTGGAAAGAAAAGCCCATGAGGCTGTTAGGGAACTCGACCGCCAGGTTGTGGCGATTGCCCTTGACCGGCTGCTGACAGAGTTGAAAGAGAAGTACAGTGCCCTGGAAGAGGTTCTTGCTTATCTCGATTCCGTTTACCAGGACATTCTGGACAACATTGCCGTTTTCCGAAAAGAGGGGTTCGAAGAACAGCAGAAAGGGGTCTCTTCCCAGCAAGAAAACCCCTTCCGCAAGTACGAAGTTAATGTCATCGTCGACAACAGCGAGACCAGGGGCGCTCCGGTAGTCGTTGAGTTGAACCCCACTTACACCAACCTTTTCGGGACGATCGAGAAAGAAGCTTACTTTGGGGCCTTGATCACTGATTTCACCTTGATCAGGGCCGGTTCTCTGCACCGGGCGAACGGTGGCTACCTGGTGGTATCTGTTGAAGAACTTCTCCGCAACCCCTTTTCCTGGGATGGCTTGAAGAGGGCCTTGCGCGACCGGCTTGCGGTGATCGAGGATCCCCTCGATAGGCTGGGAGTTTTGACTACTAAAGGGTTGCGCCCAGAGCCGATTCCCCTAGACCTCAAGGTGATCCTCCTCGGGGATGCCTTTCTCTACACCCTGCTCTACTACTATGACCCCGATTTTCGCGAGCTCTTCAAAGTCAAGGCAGAATTTGGGGTCTGGATGGACCGGACGAAGGAGAACATTCAGAAGTATGCCGCCTTTTTCGCCACCCTTTGCCAGAAGGAAAACCTGGTGCACTTCGATGCCTCTGCTATTGCCAAGCTGGTGGAACATGGCTCTCGCCTCGCTGGCTTCCAGGATAAGCTCTCGACGCGGTTTGCGGAGATCGCTGACCTGGCCAGAGAGGCTTCCTACTACGCTCAGCAGGAAGGAGCCACCTATGTTACCGCTGATCATGTGAACAAAGCTGCTCAAGAAAAGGTTTACCGCTCCAACCTGGTGCAGCAGGTGATCCAGGAGATGATCAAGAAAAACATCATCCTCCTGGACATTGAGGGGGAAAAGGTGGGTCAGGTCAACGGCCTGAGCGTGATCAGTGTTGGTGACCTTGAATTCGGGAAACCGACGCGAATCACGGCGACAGTGGCTGCCGGGAGGGGAGGGATCATCGACATCGAGCGGGAGGCAAAGCTGGGAGGAAGGATCCACACGAAAGGTGTGCTAATTCTCGGTGGCTACCTTTCAGAGAAGTACCGCCGGGAGTCTCCTCTGGCATTGAGTGCTCGCCTGGTTTTTGAGCA
>DAINRC010000127.1:0-5292 GCA_036742135.1 Bacillota bacterium | reverse complement strand
GCTGCATCCGGACATCATCCTCATGGACATCAACATGCCTGTTCTCGATGGAGTCGCCGCCACAGAAACCATATCTCTTCACTTCCCAGAGTGTGCCGTGATCATCATGTCTGTTCAGGGAGAGCAGGAATACCTGAGGCGGGCGATGGCTGCCGGGGCGCGGGAGTATATCATCAAACCTTTTACCAGCGATGAGTTGGTGTCTACGATTTACCGTGTCTATGAGTTGGAACAGAAGAAGAGGGCTCATTACCATAGATTGTTAGACCCAGCCCCGCGCTCCCATAAAGGGAAGGTTGTTACTGTTTTCAGTACCAAAGGGGGAGTAGGCAAAACGACCATTGCTGTTAATTTGGCGGTATCCCTGGCCAAGGATTTCCAGTATTCGGTTGCCTTAGTTGATCTCGACCTCCAGTTCGGTGATATTGCTGTCCTGCTCAACCTGAAACCCAGGCAAACGCTGTCTGATTTAGTGACAGAATACAGTCGGCTTGATGATGAACTTCTCAATTCTTACCTCCTCTATCATACTTCCGGGGTTCGTGTTCTCGCCGCCCCGGCGAGGCCCGAGTACGCTGAAATCGTTTCTCCTGAGCTTGTCGAAAAGGTGATCAGTATCTTGAAAAACAATTACGATTATGTGCTCATAGATACCCCAGGACTATTTACGGATCCTGGGCTGGTGGCACTTGATCACGCTCACACAATTCTTTTTGTCCTTTCCCTTGACCTTCCTACTTTGAAGAACGTTAAACTTGGGCTTGAGGTTCTTGATTCTCTCCACCATAAGGATAAGGTTAAGATTGTCCTCAACAGAGCAATACCGGAAATAGGGATCACTCCAGCGGAGGTCGAGAAGACTCTGGGGATTCCCATTACTGCCCAGATACCTAGTGATGGGCGATTAGTTGTGAAGTCTGTAAATAAGGGAATTCCGTTCTGCCTCAGTGATCCTCAGAGTCGGGTTGCGGAAAGCATTCGCCAGGTTGCTTTTCATCTGGTGGGTGTTGGAGATGGGGATCAGGAGCTGGGGAAAGGGAAGAGGGGGTTGCGGTTGTTTAGTAAGTTTTCGTTCACTCGCTAGAGAGTAAGGAAAATTTTACCTTGATGGTGGTGTTGTGGCTTATGTCCCTTCTTCAGCGGCTCCAAGGTAAAGAAAATGTAACTCATGAAAGCTCTAAAGATCAATATGCTCAGGCACTGGAAGTCAAAGAAGATCCTCTGCTAGATTTGAAGTATGAACTGCATCAAAGGGTTGTCGAGGAACTTGAAGAGCAGTTACGCTCTGGAGATGATGATCAGGATGCTGCCTCAGAGCTAATCGAAGAAGTTATTAATTCTTTTCTCAAGGAGAAGGAAATACCTTTGAGCCGTTCTGACCGCCAGCGCTTGCTTCAGGACCTTCTTGATGAGGTTTTTGCCTTTGGACCGATCAGTCCTCTCCTCAGGGATGAGACAGTTACTGAGATCATGGTCAATGGGCCTTATCAGGTTTATGTTGAAAGAAACGGAAAACTGGAAAAGACAGGGATCAGGTTTCGGAACAATGCTCATCTGCTTTCAGTAATCGAGAGAATCGTGGCACCTCTCGGAAGGCGCATCGATGAAGCCTCTCCAATGGTGGATGCCCGACTTCCAGACGGTTCACGGGTTAATGCCATTATTCCCCCGTTGGCGCTCAACGGCCCCACTCTTACCATTCGCAAGTTCAGCAGAGATCCTCTGCGAATTGATAACCTAATCCAGCTGGGGACCCTGACTCCGGAGATGGCGAAGTTTCTGGAGGCATGTGTGAAAGCACGCCTGAACATTATTGTTTCTGGTGGAACTGGTTCCGGAAAAACGACCACTCTTAATGTTCTTTCATCTTTTATCCCTGAAGGGGAGCGAATCATCACCATCGAAGATGCTGCAGAACTTCAGTTGCACCAGGAGCACTGGGTCCGCTTGGAGACCCGTCCCCCGAATATCGAAGGGAAAGGAGAAGTAACAATTCGGGACCTCGTCAGAAACGCCTTGCGCATGCGTCCCGACCGCATCATTGTTGGGGAGGTTCGCAGTGGAGAAGCTCTTGACATGCTGCAGGCGATGAATACAGGGCATGATGGTTCTTTAACAACAGGGCATGCCAATTCCCCGCGTGACATGCTCTCCCGCTTGGAGACGATGGTTCTAATGGCTGGAATTGACCTGCCGGTGCGGGCGATTAGAGAACAGATTGCTTCAGCCATCGACCTGATTGTTCACCAGAACAGGCTGCGGGATGGTAGCAGGAAGATTACTAAGATTACCGAGGTTCAGGGTATGGAGGGAGACACCATTGTCCTTCAAGATCTCTTTGTTTTTGAGCAGGTAGGGGTCGATGCCAATGGGAAGGTCAAGGGTTTTTTCCGGGCAACAGGAGTCAGACCGAAGTTTTTACCAAAGATTCAGGCTGCGGGCATTGCTTTTCCTGATGAGGTTTTCATGAAGAGGGCAGGTGAATAAATTGCTCCTGATCTTTATCCTAGTATTGGTCTTCCTAGCGGTTTTTACCTTTGTCGTCGCTCTTTGGGGATTACTGTCCACAGATCGGCTGATCATCGAAGAGAGGGTGCATTACTATACCGACCGCTTTTTCAGGGAGAAAAAACCTTCGGGAAGTCGAGAATCCCTATGGAGGAAGCTCCTCCATTGGGGTGGGCGGTTTTTCGCATCCTTGAAATTGGCGGAGCAAGTGGAAAAAAAGCTGGCGCGTGCTGATCTCCCTCTCCGCGGGGAAGAGTTTCTTTTTCTCGACCTCGCCCTGGCTTTTGGGGCTGGTTTTTTTCTTTGGATTCTCACACAGAATATCAGCTTCGTGCTCTTTGGGTTCCTCTTCTTTTTGATTTTGCCTTGGGTTTATCTCCAGCAGGTGCAGCACAAGCGTCTTACTGCACTGAGCAGCCAGTTGGCCGATTTTATAACAGTTATGACTAACTCCCTCCGAGCTGGCTACAGCTTCCTTCAGGCTCTGGAGATGGTTGTAAGAGAAATGCCACCGCCAATTTCTGAGGAGTTTGGTCGCGCTTTGAGGGAAATGCACCTAGGAACAGAGCCTGAAGTAGCGCTCAGCAATCTGAGCAGGAGAGTGGGTAATGAAGACCTTGACTTGCTCGTTACCGCTTTTCTGATCCAGCGCCAGGTTGGAGGCAACTTAGCGGAAATCCTGGATAACATAGCAGCAACGATCAGAGAAAGAGTTCGTATCAAGGGAGAAATTAGGATACTGACCGCACAGGGTCGGATTTCTGGTTTGATTGTCGGCATCTTACCAGTTGTTCTCGCATTTATTCTTTTTCTGATCAGTCCGAGTTACATTGGTGTCTTGTTTACCGATCCGGTTGGTCTTGTTCTTCTTGGCTGTGCAGTTTTAGGAGAACTACTAGGAGTTTTGTTCATCCGCCGCATTGTCAGCATTGAAGTGTGACTCCAATTCTAAGGGACAGGGTGAGCGCCTATGCTCTATGGCGTGTGTCTTTTGGTGTTTTGCAGTCTTTTTCTTTTCCTTGTAGGTTTGGGCCAGAGCATCTGGGGCGACCGCTTTATTGTTGGGGTGCGTTTGCGGGAGCTTCAGGGGCGGAAAGAGAGCAAAGCGATCAGGGAGGAGCTCCAGGAACCTCTCTGGCAGCGCCTTGGGAAGCCGATTTGGAAAAAGCTCGTCCAGGTAGTCGGCAAAAAGATGGCGATTGGGCGGTCTACCAGCTTGCAGCACCGCCTTACGGCCGCCGGATTTCCCTTTGGTTTGGAGCCAGGGGAATTTGCTGTGATTCAGTTTTTTGCGTCTCTGTTCGTAGGCGGAGCCTTCTTGGGCTACGGTTTGCTGACGGGTTTGGAGTATTTAAAAGCGGTGGTTCTCGCTGGTACTGGTCTGGTTCTCGGATACCTTTTTCCTCAGGTCTATCTTAACATCCGGATTAGTAAGAGGCAGCGTCAGGTCCTAAAGGATCTGCCCGATCTTCTCGACCTCCTCACTATAAGTGTGCAGGCTGGTTTGGGGTTTGATATGGCAATGGTGAAGGTTACGGAACGGTTTAAAGGTGTTCTTGGGGAGGAGTTTAAAAGGGTGCTCCAGGAAATTAAAATGGGAAAGCCCCGGAGGGATGCTCTCAAGGACATGGCAGACCGCATAAAAGTCGAAGACTTCACCTCTTTTGTCAGTGCTCTCACCCAGGCTGACCAGCTTGGAGTCAGTATCGCCAATATCCTCCAAATACAGTCTCAACAGATACGGCGCAAGCGCCGTCAGCGTGCCCAGGAACAGGCAATGCAGGCCCCTGTAAAAATGCTTTTTCCCCTCGTTTTTTTCATTTTTCCAGCAATTTTCGTTGTTCTTCTCGGTCCTGCCTTGCTCCAGATTATGCGGAGTTTTTGAGGTTAGGTGGTGCTCTTATATTGTGATCACCAGGGAAAAAGTATCGGTGTTGGAGGTTCGAAATCTCACACGACAGGTGGTTCTTGCTCACAGAGTCTACCCTGCTTTCACTTTCTGGAAGCGGCTCAAGGGCCTTTTGGGGAAGAAGAACTTTTTTCCAGGAGAGGGCCTTCTTTTGAAGCCCTGTGCTGCGGTCCACTCTTGGTTTATGTCTTTTCCTTTTGATGTTATATTTCTGGACGAAGGGCTGGTCGTTGTCCACATCATTGAGTCGATGCCGCCCTTCAGGATCAGCCCGGTGATTCGGAAAGCACAGGCAGTTCTCGAGTTACCCGCAGGGGTCATCAGTTGCAGCGGAACACGTGTCGGTGACCAGCTTGGTGTCTCCTACAGTTCTTCTGGAGAAGGTTTTTCCCTTCTCGGGTTGAAGAATTTTTTAAATAGAGGTTTGAAGTTCCGGAATTCTTGTTCCTTGGGGGTTATTTTCGAGGTCGTGCGGTAGCAACGCAGGGAAAAGGGGTGGCTGCGAGAGTGGAGAATAGTTCCAATTTTCTTTCCGGGGCTAAAGATGCTGTCCCGATCGTGCTTGGCTATCTGCCTCTCGGTTTGGCTTTTGGGGGACTGGCCCGGGTTGAAGGCTTGAGTCCGCTTACCGCAACACTGATGTCTATCTTTATTTATTCTGGTTCTGGCCAGTTCATCCTGGTGGCTCTCTTGGCTGCTGGAAGCGGACTGTTGGCGATTGTCATTACCGTCCTTTTGGTCAACCTCCGCTACCTCCTCCTAAGTGCTTCTCTGGCAACCTACACCCGAAATCTCCCCAGGTGGTTCTTGGCTTTGATTGCTGCCGAGATAACTGATGAAAGCTACGCGGTAGGGGTTACCCGTTTTTCCCGAGA
>DAINRC010000126.1:0-5334 GCA_036742135.1 Bacillota bacterium | reverse complement strand
CTCTTTGCCCGCGTCCTGGCGTTCGTAGTGCTGGAAAGAAGGTCTCCGAATGAAGAGGAAATCTTAGGCATCGTCACGGGGGAGACCTTCGAATACATGGGATTCGACAACTTCGTTGCAGATGACTTCTTCGCATGGGCCGTTGGTGCCGCCGACCTCCTACGTTCTTTGGCCGTCCGGATAACATCCGCCTACGACCTCACAGCCATTCGGGAAGACCTCCTCAAGGAACTGTACCAAGAACTCGTCGACCCCCAGACCCGCCACGACCTCGGGGAGTTCTACACACCGGACTGGCTCGCCGAGTTGACGCTGCGGAAGGCAGGGTTTCCCTCCACCGGGGCTTCGCTCCTCGATCCTGCGTGCGGGTCCGGGACATTTCTCTTCATTGCCGTGCGCCTCCTCAGAGAGGCGGGGCTCAACGGCGAAGAACTCGTTGAATTTTGTGCGAACAACCTCGCGGGGATGGATGTTCACCCCCTCGCGGTGACGATCGCCAAGACGAACCTGGTTTTGGCTCTTGGGGACGACCTCCGACAGAGCCGTCGTAGATTCCGCTTACCCATATACATGGCCGACGCGCTGACGGTATCACGAGAAAGGATAGATGCGATACCTATTCCTGTAGACACGGAAGCTATTAGTCGACGCACCGGTAAGCGTAAGACTCACGATCTACCTCCCGCTTTTTGGCTCCCAGCTGACCTTGCTGACCGGCCGGGGGTGCTTCACGAAGCGATAAATGCTCTACTCGAATTTGCCAATCCGGCTATCCACGAAAGTACGGCTCACCGGGGCTTTGCCGCCCGTCTGCAAGAACTGGGCATCGATGAGAGAAATCGTTGGCTTTGGTATAGCAACCTGCGGTTAATGCGTTGGTTGCTCTGTGAGCCTGCCACGGATACCGTATGGCGGTTTGTGTTACAGAACGCCTACCAACCCGAAATGCTTGCCCGACGCAAGTTTGCCTTTGTCATCGGCAACCCTCCGTGGTTATCCTACCGATTTATTCGGAAGCCGGATTACCAAGAGCGGGTGCGTGAGTTGGTTTTCCGCTACAGGTTGCTGGACAAGCATGACTGGCACCTCTTCACGCAGATAGAGATGGCGACGCTGTTCTTTGCCTTCTGCGCTGACCGGTACCTTGCCGAAGGCGGCACGCTGGCGTTCGTCATGCCGCGTAGCGTTCTGACGGGAGCGAAGCAGCACGACCAGTTTCGCTGCCGCTTTGTCGCTTCCGCCGAACGGCTAATCGACTGTGAGAAAGTTGCTCCGCTTTTCAACGTTCCGTCGTGCGTGGTCGTTTGGAAAAAAGAGGGAACAGCACATGAGGTTCGGCACGGAGTGCCGATGTTGTGCTTGGAGGGCAAGCTTCCTGGGAAAAATGTCAATCTAGTCGAGGCTTGGAGGTTCTTGTCTCGATCCGAGACAAGTCACGTGCCCCCTGCGGCGGCAAGACCGAGTCCGTACTTGGACTGTGTTGTGAACGGGGCGACGATTTACCCGCGTTGCTTCTGGTTCGTCCGTCCGTCGCAGACAGCGGTGATCATCGACCGGGAACGACCGCAGTTGGAAACCGACTTAGAAAAGATAGAACGCGCGGCTAAGCGTCCTTGGAAAGACATACGTTTAAGCGGGAGCGTGGAAGCGGACTTCTTGTTCGTAACGCTTTTATCAAATGACCTTCTTCCGTTCGGAAAGCGGCGCTTTTCCATCGTCGTCCTACCTGTGGCTTGGCAAGAACGGACTGCAAGAGAGGGGAGTTTGATCGATATTGAAGAAGCCGTCAGCAGGGGTAAAATCGGGCTCGCCGAATGGCTTCGTAAAGCGGAAGCCAAGTGGCTTCGGCACCGAAAATCGCAAAGAGGTTTGCTTGAATGCCTTAACTGGATGGGAAAGCTTACATCTCAACATCCGATCGGGGTTTGGAAGGTAGTATACAACATGTCTGGCACGCATATCTGCTCTTGCGTCATAGATGCAAATATTGCTTCTTGGGAAGTGGAAGGCCTATCTGTACGTGGGTTTGTGGCTGACAAAACGACGTACTGGTACGAGACTTTAGATGAAAATGAAGCGTACTATTTGAGTGCCGTCCTTAATTCGCCGATAGTGGACCGAACGATCAAACCCTTCCAGACGAAAGGTGCCTTCGGAGCCTCGAGAGGGAGAGGCGAACGCGACATTATGCGCCGTCCATTCGAAGTGCTTCCCATTCCCCTGTACGATGCTAACAACGAAAAGCATCGACGGCTAGCGGGGTTGGGCCGCCGGTGCCACGCTAAAGTGGTCAATTTCGTTGAAAACGCCGACCCCCAGATCTTTGAGCAACCCATCGGCAAGTTGCGCCAGCAGATCCGACGGGAACTGCTACCGCAAGAACTCGCGGAGATCGACACCCTTGTTAAAAACATTTTGTAAAAATCGATGCAAAAGAATTGGCTAGTTGGGAACACCATTATGAAACTCTACACTATCAGGGAATTTGCCGAAAAGCTTGGTGTGAGCATCTCTACGCTCCGTGCATGGGACCGGGAGGGCAAACTGGTTGCCTTAAGGACCCCCACCGGCAAGCGCAGGTACACCGAAGAGATGCTTTACCGCGCTCTGGGTCTGAAGAACCGCGAAGAGCCAAAGAAAGTCGTGCTGTACGCGAGGGTATCTTCGGCTGGGCAAAAGCCGGACCTGGAGAACCAGCTGAACTACCTAAAGGAGTTTGCCGCGGGCAGAGGGATAACGGTGGACGAAATCCTCACCGATATAGGTTCCGCCCTCAATTACAGGAAGGTCAGAGAAATACTCCTTCGCCGCTATTACGAAAAGAGCGCAATTTGAACACTCTCAATGAGTGCCGTCGTGCTATAGGTGGGGCAGCGTTTTTCATTGGGCAGATAGGGGGCGGTAACGGTTATATTGAGTCCGTACCTGTCATTCGGCCAGATATTGACGCTTTTATGACCGCCGCCGGCACGGGCGGCCCGGCGAACGTTGTGGGCGGTCCGGCGGTGATGTTTGCTAAAGTCACTGCCGTGAGAGACAGAAGCGGGCAGATTGTGAAGCTCTATGCTTCCGGTCCGCTCTTCGAGACTCCTAGGGGACTCGTTCAGGGAATCGCTTCCCGCACTCGGAAAAGCGAGACGTGGCGGCTTGAAGGCTGGCGCCCGGAGCGGGCGGAAACCCTCGATGGGAAGCGGTGTTGGCTCTCTGGAGAAAGGGTGCTTGTGTATGATGAGAAGGGTAATCTTGTTGACTACTACTTTGCCTTGCACAGAACTCTCATGAGGGCGGAATTCGATTCGGTGCTCAATTTCGCCAAAGGGATCGCTCTTAGAGGAGGTTTGTGATTTCCTCCCTACCCCTGAAGGGGTAGGAAGGAAGTCACAGTAGGAATTTGATTGAGAGGGGGTCTAGTTAGTTTGACGGAAAAACGGTCCCTAGTCTTGAGGTGGACGGCTTCTGCCCTGGTGTGGTTTCTGCTTGCTGGGTGCTTCTTCAGTTCGCTGAAAGCAGTTTCTTTGACTTCGGAAGCCGCTTCTTACATAAGAGGCCGCGCCCTGACCCCTGACGCCGCCAGAGCCGAATTGCTGGCCAGGGAGACTGCGCGGGCTTTCGCCGTTGAGTGGGCCACTTTTGATTCGAAAGACGGGGAGGACTACGCAAGGAGGCTCTCCGCTTTTGTGGACAGTACTGTTTCTCTGCCTTCTCCGCCTGAAGGCGTCCAGAAGTGTCTTTCTTCTTCCGTCCTTTCGGTAGAAACACCGAAAGCGCCGAATGAAGCTTTCAGAGTCAAGGTCGCCCTCCACGTTTTGCGGCTTGTCCCGCTATCTTCAGAGAAATCGGTATCGGTGTCTCCGGCGCGGGAGGCGAGTTTTCGCGAGGCGCGGGTCGGGACTGTGGAGTCTGGGTCTGAGAAAGAAGTTTACTACTGGAAAGATTTCGTGGAGTTTGTTGAGGTACCGGTTCGCGTCGTCGATGGGGAAGCTGTCGTGGCAGGGTGGCCCGTGCTTGTTCCGTCTCCTTTGAAAAAAGCCGAAGCGTTTGAAGGCCTTTCCCTGAAAGGCGATGTTCCTTCAGATTTTTCTGCTTTTGCGGCGCAGGCCCTCGAGTTTTATTATGGAGGGCGCAACATGGCCAATTTTACTGCCCCGGGAGCGAAGGTCGCTCCCCTCGGGGGTTTCAAGTTGGAGTCTGCTGAGGTTGTCACTTTCAAGGCTCGAGAAGGCAGAGCTAAGGCTGTGGTCAAGGCCACAGTGTCCGGCGAGGGTGCGGGAGGACTTGTTCAGTTTGTGACGGTGGAAGCTATTAAGAAAGACAGGTGGCTTCTCACCCGTGTGGGGGCGCTGTGATGACAGAAAAGAGAGAAGTAGGGTACTACTCAAGCTACAAGAGCCTCTTTCGCATTAAATGGAAAATTTACTCGATCGGAGACAAATACCTGCCGCGCCCGATTCCCTTAGATGCTCTGGGAGTCTTCTTGCTACTCTTCGTCCCGTCCCTTTTGGTTGCTGCTCCGTTTGCAAACCTATTCGGCGCAAATAAAGCAATGCTGGCGCTGGTTTTGGACGCCGCTTTTACAGGGGTGTCACTCAATTTTGATCCACAAGGACGCTCCTTTCTAGTTTTTATCTTTGACATGATGACGTTCTTTTTGAGGCCGAAACAGAGGAATTTTACGGGAGCATCTGTACCGAAGCGCCGGAAGCTGTCTCCTGTGTGGGAGATCCTTGATTTCTCCGAACTGGGGGGGGGAGAATAGACGGTGCGCTTTCCCATCGTAGCGTTTTATAAAAATATCGTGTTCACCGTTCAGGGAAGGACCTACGCTTTCTACAGACTGCCTTCTGTCCCCTACCGCTTTTTCCCGCTCGAACGGAAAGAGATGTGCATGGGCACATTCGAGGAGATGCTTTTAGGCTTCTCCGGTCGGGGACAGGTCCTCCTCCTCTGGGAGGAGATGGGAATAGATGAAGGCGGCTATGCCAGGCTGTGCCTTCAAGGGAGGAGGGCCGGTTTCACGGACGAATTTCTCCGTCATGTCAGAGCCGCCCGCGCGTCGCTCTTCCGCGGGGCGCGGAGGCTGAGGAGGTTTGTTCTCTTTGAACTCACCACATCGAGGTCGGTCTCGGACTTTAGGGAATTCCTCCACTACCTTCGCGACGCCGCGCTTAAAGCTGTACTGGCGGTTCGCCCGATGGAGCCGCCTCCCCAATTGCGGGCCGCTGCTGTTTCCGCTGAGCGCGACCTGTTTTCCAGGCTACGGAGGTTCGGGATAGAAAGAGCCGACTTCGCCGATCTCGACTTCGCGGTCAGGAAATGCGCGGGGCGAGTCGGCGT
>DAINRC010000125.1:2962-5382 GCA_036742135.1 Bacillota bacterium | reverse complement strand
TTCCATACTGATCACCCTGTGTTCTCCTGCTCAAAAATTGAGCAGAAGCAGTTGAGCACCTGGGTCAGTTTTCAGTCGGCAGAACAGTCTCTACTGGGTCAGTTTTCGGTCAGCGGCAACACTCCAGGATGCCTGCCTACTCGCCGCTCTCGCTGAGAAAACCAATCTCGCATGACGCTGCTTCATGTACCGATAATCACGTATCTGTGATTTTGCGTACACGCCCTCAGCTCTTCGGACGCTGAGAACATGACGACGTGTGAGCTTTTAATCACTGCCCACTATTTCTAAATTACCGACCTATACCAGGAGCAATGCGCACCGGCTGTTTGATACGGGTACGAACCTGCTGATAGATCGGAATGTCCTCCTTAGCTTCAAGCGTGACGGCAAGGCCATAGGGAATAACGGTATCGAGGTGGGCGGTCGCATCCTTTTTGCAGGTAACGCGGATGCGTAGGGTCTCACCATCTTCGAATGCCTGAATCTGCGTTTTACCTTCCAGCACCTCATGCTGCACGGTGCCACGCTCAACCTGATTGTGGTCTCCATCCTGACGGTCCAGCTTGAGGACTTGGTTGGACCAGTTCCCTCCACCTGGCTCCAGCGTCAGCTTGGCTTCTCGAAGGTTGCGATGATCAGGATTGATAGGCGTCAGCCATGCCAGAGTCACGACTAATCGCCGCCAAATCTTCTGGGAGGAGAAACCAGGAGGTATGGGGAAAGCGTACTCATGTACCTCATTCTCCCGGATCTCCCCACAGCCGAGAACTGTTGCCCGCTGCGCGGTGCATGTCAGCACGCGCT
The DNA here is from genome assembly GCA_036742135.1 of Bacillota bacterium. GTDB lineage: Bacteria > Bacillota > DSM-12270 > Thermacetogeniales > Thermacetogeniaceae > 50-218. Next base: position 4,575 of record DAINRC010000125.1, on the reverse strand, counting down.
CGATGTCTACAGCACCATAACCAAGGTAGCGAGTAATGACCTGCTTGAACTGGCGTGAGTTGCGTGCATCCTTCAGAGCTTGCTCGATATATTGCTTGCCGGTGTCGTCTTGCTTGGCGCCATGTACTAGCAGCGCTTTCATCAACACCGACATTAGCGCTTCGGGAATATCTTCTCCCTCCTCGCTACGAAGCTTGTCCAGCATGTCATACAAACGTATCGCTCCCCTTGTCGCCAGGGCCGTTGCATTGCTGGTGCCGCGCCAGAATGCTTCATTGTTTAGTACACCTTGCTGTTGGCTGTCGCTCGCTACTTTCTGACCAGGGGCGAGGGTGGATTTATTGATGCTGTACTGGGATGACCTAGCTAGTAACGGAGCGTTGTAGAGTTGCCGTCCTCCCGGCATGAAGATGTCCGGCTTGATAGAGCGTCGGAAGCCGAACCCTAGGCGAGTAACAGGGCTGAACAGTGCTTGCGAAGGCAGAACGTCAACCCGCTGGCCAAACTGTGGGTAAGCATCCCCTGAGTCATCGGTGTGAATAGCCCCCACAGTAATGACATTCATGGCTTCTGCCGGCGAAAGCAGACGCCGGGAAGAGAGGTTGCGAGATACCGCTTTGAGGGTGGCTTTTATCTTTTCGTCATCAGACAGGGCTGCAAACTGCTGCTGATTGAATCCGATATCGATCTCTTCGCAATAGTTACCGGCACTGACGCAGAACAACACCCGATAGCGGTAAGCTAGCCAATCGAGCAGCCGTGCCCATGGACTCGGCGTATGAATAAATTCCCGAGCTATATCGCCAATGGAGAGGTTGATGACCTTGACCGTAGGTGCTTGCGGAGGAACATCACCAGTGCCTTCGAGCATGCGCCGAACAGCAATGTGAATTCGATCTTCAAAGAAGACTTCGTCCGGCATGTGTTCGTCATGCTCACGCGTTTGGTGGTCAGGCTGCATCACTGGAATGCAATATAGTTTGCGACGCAGTGGCTCGGACTCAGTGTTGCTGCGGTCTCCATGCAGAATTAAGGAGGCCATGGCGGTGCCATGTTTGCGCTCACCAGGCTGATAAGCGGCCTCCAAGCTAAAAGCGTCATCTACCAAGAGTCGGTCTTTCAGAGCCTCATGCAATTGCAACGGCGCACCATCTAGAAGCGCCGCGACAGGCGGAAGATCACTGACGCTTTGAGGGAAAGTGGCAGGCTCCCCCTCGCCTTCTTCTGAAACCGCCAGACTCTGCCCGGTAGGGCGGAAATACATGATGCCGGCGAACTTGAACAACTCGATGTCGATGTCTACTCCGCCTGCCGCCACTTGGCTGAGAAGCGACTGAATGGCGTGAGCAGGTAACTCAGCCTTGACCGCATGGAATGCGATCTGGGGCATATCAAGGAAGCCAGAAAGCGTTTGACCTCCAAGACCCTCAAGGAGGGATTGGATTACGGCTTCATTATTTCGTCGTTTCTGATCTCTCTTGCGATAAAAAAGCTCGATCTGAAAAGTGATTTTCTCCTCTGGGTTGATGGGCTCCAGCAAATCCCGCCAGCGGTCAATCATTCCTGTTTCGATCAGTGTTTCCTCAATGCCCCAACGCCGCAGCACATTTAAC
>DAINRC010000125.1:1909-2952 GCA_036742135.1 Bacillota bacterium | reverse complement strand
CAGCTTTCCATTTGGTTTTTCCATGGGGCAAGCTTCTATTTGCTTTCCACTGCTCCCAAAGCGAGAGGATTTCCTGCATGCCGGCCATGTTGCTCATGGCCAAAAACATGCGTCCGCTCAGCGGCTTAATCGTGCGCTGTCCAGTGGTGTCCAGCTCATAGAAACCATCATCTTGGGCTTCCAAGTCGTCGAGCTCGGTCTCTCCTAACCATTCCAAACCGGTCGCTTCGACGGCTTGCCTGAAGTCGTCAAGACGTCCAACGATCTCGATGACCAAGACCATTTCAGGCTCCAGCCCAGCTAGCGCGCCAGTAAGGCTTGCCTGATAGCGTGCAAAGTCTTGCTCTAGCTGTTCGATCTGCCTGCCGATACGGACCGTTTGCGCGCCGCGACCGGGTAAGCTTTGTTTGCCCGGTGGAAAACCGTTCCCCTTTTCTGGTTGAAAAACTCGCTTTTCAGGAAAAACCAGTAACGGTAAGTACTCAGCAGGCATATCCACTCCTTGTGCCTTATTCGTCTAACGCTTCTTTATTGTTAGGCTGCAGTCGCTTCTTCCATTGTTCCAGCCTAGAAAAAACGATGGCCTTGGCGTTGTCTACTTTCTGATCCAGAACCGCTCGGCGCACTACCCCCAGGCAGAACTCTTCCACTTCTGAAAAACTCAGACCTAGAAGTCGTTTTGCTAAGGTCTCAGCAGCCAAGCCAAAATGGACTCCACTGCGCTCGCTGATCAACGTAATGAATTTGGTTAACTGCGCACGCGTAGGAACGGGAATATCCAATCGAACCTGGAAGCGGCGCCAGACGGCTCTGTCTAAAAGCTCTGGGTGGTTGCTGGCTGCGACCACGACGACATAGTCGGGAAGGTCATCGAGCTGAAGCAGCAAAGAGCTGACTACGCGTTTGATCTCCCCTGTCTCGTGAGTGTCGCCTCGCTCTTTGCCTAATGTTTCAAATTCGTCGAAGAACAACACGCAGCGCCGCGTTCGGGCGTAATCAAGCAATTCCTTCAAGCGGACAGATGTCTCTCCGAGGTAACTGCC
>DAINRC010000125.1:0-1899 GCA_036742135.1 Bacillota bacterium | reverse complement strand
GCCTATTAGCGACTCGTAACGCACGACGATCAGCGGAACCATCAGCTCAAACGCTAAGGCTTCGGCAATCGATGTTTTGCCATTCCCTGGTGGCCCCGCCAACAGAACGCGGTGCCTCGGGCTCAAACTATGAGCGTGCAGCAATTCAGCTCGATGCTGCTCCTCCACGAGTTCCCGTAATTGCCCGAGAATACTGTCGGCGAGTACGAGACTGTCCAGCGAACACTCTGGTGTCAATTCAGAAACAAGATCCTTTTGCGCAACGCTTCCAGTTTGAGCCCGGCGTGTTGATGGAGTAGAAGATTGGAACAAGGTTGCTTGGTGAGAGGCTGCTCGCAATGCCTTTTCCAAACGATCTGCCAGGATGCGATGCCCCTTGCTGCGTTCCTCCTGAATCAAGGCTTCGGTCGACTTCCGGAAGGAAGGCTGGTCGCCGCTGCTGGCTGCTTTCACCAGGGCGACCAAGGTATCAGCTTGCGCCATGTGTGTTCACCTTGATGAAGAATTGAGGTGGCACTGTCGTGCGTATATTGAGTGCCTCTTGTACGGCTGTTCGACCTATGTCATTCATTTTTTTAACTCACGCTGGCCAATACAGCCGTTTCAACAGCACGAATCGTTTGGTTACTGGCTGGTGAAATAAGTGGCAATCCAATGGCCATCCTGGATGTCGTTGGCGAAGCGCCAGGGCTGAGAAGCTCCTGAGAATAAAGGCCTCCCTCGCTACGCACCATCCACATCCTTGCCATTGTGTTCCCTCGTATGCTCTCGGGCGTCAATCCAATACGACCAGAAACTCAGTTGCCAGCGCAGTGGGCTGGACATCTCTTACATTGCGTTGCAGTGAGACCAACCCATAATCCGCCATCAGGTGCAAGGTACGCGATAAGTTCGGCACCTTACGGCCACTGAGTTCAGCTAGCTCTGTCAATGACTTGGGTTGCTTTTCGTCGATTAGTCGTAACAGGCTGCGGTTCTCATCCGAGAGTACAGCCGCAAGAGATGCTAGAGATGGGAACCAAATACTAGGAGCATCACCTTCACTGGAAGGCGAGCCATCCGGCTTCCGAATCCCAACGATGCAGCGCTTCATAGTGAAGTCCATTAGGGTAATGGCTTATATATTATCATTTGCTGATAATCATACTCAACGTCGAATTGTTAATGCTGATACCGCTGCTCCGTCCGCATCCCATCGGCGTGAATGGGGCGGACCAGGTTGCCCCCCCCGGCGGGCTTCTAGCCAAGTTTCTTGGCTAGATCTTCGGCTCTCGGATGGTAGTAGCGCATGAGCATCCGAGTGTCTTGGTGGCCGGTGATTTTGGTCAGTTCATGCAGTGGGAAAATCTCGGCCAGGCGTGACGTGGCCTCATGGCGTAGGTCGTGGAACCTTAGGTCGACTAGAAAGGGGTCCTTGGCAATCTCCTCCGCGGCCTTTTTTAGCTCGAATCCTTCGTATTCTAGGTGTAGCTCAAGTCCGGCCGCATAAGCTTTGCGAGCATCACTCATAGCGTCCAGAAAAGCCTTTGTGATGGTGTCAGGCTGGCTCCTGAAAACCCGACCATCATCTAGCTGTGTAAACCCAGTACGTTGTTCAGTGGAAGTGGTACGCGGCTGATGGGTGGGTTGTAGCCAAGGCTGGCGTGTGGTCTGTGCCAGTTGTAGTGGTGCAGCCACGGCAGCAGGTGAGCGGCGCGTTGCTCGGAACTCTCATAGCTGCGGGCGTATGCCCACTCGCGCAGGCTGGTCTGGATGAAGCGTTCGGCTTTGCCGTTGGTACGTGGGGTATAGGGCCTGGTCCAGAGATGGCGCAAGCCCAGCCGGCGAACCAGGCGACGGAAGCGTCTGGAGCGGTAGCAGACACCGTTGTCGGTCATGATGCGCGTAACGCGGATGCCC
>DAINRC010000124.1:2555-5388 GCA_036742135.1 Bacillota bacterium | reverse complement strand
GGGGATGCATGCCATTTGGACGGCGCTCTGGCCGCAGATACGGCATCTCGGGGTGAATGTAAGTGATTTTCAACCACGCGGCTTTCGGGCACGTACCTGGTCAGGTTGACAGGGCGAGGATGGTTACATTGATGTGGAATGTCCTGTAATCGGCAGTGTAAAATTTTCGTAGGTGTTAGCAGGAGACTCAGAGGTCCTTGAAGAAAAAGGAGACCTCGCTGGCCGAGATATCATCATCACTACCAAAAGGAGGTAGCGAGGTCTCATGAAAAACTCTCTCTTGGATAATATTGATATTCGCCCTCTAGTGGGAGGAGTCCTTCTTTTTGTTCAAGGGTTAAGCGAGCTAATCAACGACTGTCAGGACTTTGCGGAGCTCGAGGAGGAAGTCCAGAAGCTTCCTATCCGAGAGTATGTGCCCAGGTTTTTGCCTGGGTGCTCGAAGAGATAGATACCCGGCTCATGGAGACAAGAGACAAGAACACCTGGGAGGTAGTTGGCTTTCGGGAAAGGACTGGAGTTTCCTTTACGACGTGACCTCATCGGTGTTATAATGTGGCTACAGGAGGTGATTTCATGAAGGCAGGTATCCGGGAGGTTAAAAATCGTTTCAGCCAGTATCTGAGGCGCGTGAAGAAGGGGGAAGCCATCCTTATTACCGAACGCAATGTTCCCGTGGCCAAGCTGGTTCCTGTCCAGGATCAGGAGCAGTTATCGGTCCTGGCATTGGTAGAACAAGGGATAGCTTCTTGGCGCGGCGGGAAACCGCAAGGAACGACCTCGGCTCCGGTGATCCGCGGCCCGGCCTCAATAGCAGCTTTGGTGGTGGAGGATCGTAGATGATCTGTTACCTGGATACGAGTGCACTGGTGAAGCTATATGTACAGGAACCAGGTTCGGAAATGGTGCGGAAGCTGGTGGACGAAGCTTCAGTGGTGGGCACCAGTAAAGTTGCCTATCCGGAAGCACGTGCTGCCTTCGCGCGGGGTTTTCGGGAAGGGTTGCTGGAAGAAAAGGATTATCACAGAGTTGTCGCTGCCTTACAAAACGATTGGCCGAGTTACCTCACCCTAGAAGTCTCCGATTCTCTCGTATGGCTTGCTGGAGAGTTAGCCGAGAAATACCGCCTTAGAGGCTTTGACTCCATTCATCTTGCCGCTGCGGTGACTTTGAGGACACGCGTAAAAGACCGGGTGGTAGCTGCCTGTTTTGATGATCGCTTGTGGGAGGCTTTGGGTGCCGTGGAACTCGAAGTAATACCGGAAGCCAAACCGTCTACATTCCTGAGCACGTAGTTTTCGGAGTTCCTGAATTGGAAGTCGAGCGGAGACTGTACCAGGCTCGAAGACCTTTTCGCCGGGGTAGAGTATGCCGCGGGATTTTAAGGTCGACATTCTCTTATTTCGAGATGTGCCCCGCTGTCAACTGAACTGGTCGCAAGTTCGCGCTTCCTTTCTCTAAGGAGCCAACGCTGGCCTACCTCCACGCTGCTGTTGAGTTCGGAATTGGTGTAGGTCTTGGCACATCCTGTGCCGGGTAAAATTGGATCCTGCCACAAAACGCGGTGTGCCGCTTGTCACCTTCGCCGACCGAACCATCACTCTCATCTGCTCTGCCAGCCCCCAAAGACACCACCTCTACATCCCCTGCAACGCAGACTTGGTGACATCGTGAGCGTTGGGATGGCCGTTAAAACCTGTCAGAGTGATCACAACCATAAGGAAGCTCGGCTATAGGGACGCCTATGAAAAAGCGCAAGCGCCATTTAGGGCATCCTGAGGCAAAGAATCTTCTTCCGTAAGCAAATGCCTGACTCTGCTCACCATCTCATAATTTTTTGCAACCGGATAGGGCATTGCACGGCGCTCTAAACGTAACTGCTTCGCCTTTGTCCGCTGCGGTTCGGCGGCTCGGTAATGCTCACCGCTTGACCTTCAGCGTCCAGATTAGCACAAGGAGTTTCCTAGCTGTGGCTACAATGGCTACCTTGGTGCCCTTGCGCGCCTTGATGCGATTAAAGAAATGCTGAAGAGGTTCAGCTGCCCGAACGCAACGGTGTGCAGCCTGGATTAAGATTCAGCGGAGCGTGCTTCGCCCGGCCTTGGTAATGTGCCCGGTGTAGCGGCGGTTCCCGGAGGAGTGAACACGCGGCACCAGCCCAGCGTAGCTTGCCAGCTTCTTTGCTGAGGGGAAACGCTTGATATCCCCGATCTCGGCCAGGATGATTCTTGAAGCGTTTCTGGTTTGGGTTTTCAGGCCCCTTTGGCTTCGGATTTTCCTTTGGCTTTCCCTTTGGGTTCCCCTTCGGCTGGTGGGGGATCGTGAGCGTGGAGGAAGAGCTCGCGAGAATACCGGTGCCGTTTGGGGGAAGAGCTGGAGCACATGGCACTCGGCGTTGCCGAATCTTTGGCAGCCTGCCGCAGCTTTGATGGCCAGGATATGGCCGAGACCTTCGTCCGGAATTTCGAGCGAGAGCCCTGGCGGGGCTACGGTCCTGGTCCGCCGCGGGTCTTCCGCAGGATAAGGCTTGGGGCGCGCTGGGATAGAGCCGCCGAAGACATCTATCCTGGCGGTTCCTTTGGCAACGGTGCTGCCATGCGGGCTGCGCCGGTAGGGCTTTTTTATTTCCGCGACCGCGAGAAGCTACGTGAGGTGGCCTATCTCTCCAGCCAGATTACCCACGCTCATCCTCTGGGAAAGGAGGGTGCTGCCCTTCAGGCCTACGCTGTGGCGTTGGCTGTAGTCTGTGGACCCACAGGATCCCCCGACAACTTCCTGAACAAGCTAAAAGCTTTTGCTACCCACGAGGTCTACTGGGACAAATTGGAAGAAG
>DAINRC010000124.1:0-2545 GCA_036742135.1 Bacillota bacterium | reverse complement strand
ACCTCCTGCGTACCGGGGATAGAGGTGAAGTTGTTCGCCGGCTGGGGAACGGCATAGAAGCGTTCAACTCGGTGCCCGCGGCTATATACTGCTTCCTGCGGCACCCCGATTCCTTTGAGGACGCAGTCGTAGAGGCGGTAAGCCTGGGTGGGGATACCGACACCATTGCCAGCATGACCGGCGCAATCTCCGGGGCGAGGCTTGGTATAGAAGCTGTTCCTGGAGAGTGGGTGGAAAAGCTGGAGAACAGAAATTACATTGAGGACTTGGCGCTTAGGTTACTTGAGGCAGTATGTGAGCGGCCATGGTCCAGGATGTGAAAGACTTTGCCCGGGGCAAAAATCAGCATCTTGTTGCCCAACTGGGGAAGTTCTTGGATCTGGGAGGCTAGAATCATCAGCCAGGCGCCTGAGGATGATGTTCTGCAGAGGGAAGATTGTCCCCGCGCTTGCCGGAGGAGTCTGCGTTACTTCGACTGCTCTCTACCGAGCCGTCCTTGACGCGGGCCTTGAGGTTGTGGAGAGACACCCCCACGGAGTACCTCTTGCCTGGGTTGACGGAGACGATGCCGCTGTGAGCTGCCGCATCAGGCCGGATGGTGCAGTAGAGCGTGGTTGGGACTTCAGGTTTCGCAACAATTCAAGAGAGCCTCTTGTCATCCAGGCGCGTGCCGAGGGCAGAAGGGTTGAAGTAGATTTGAAAAGGCTTGAGCTTTGGAGCAGAGTCTGCATCAGGGTTGAAAGAGATTAATTTAAGATAGCTTCTTGCGCTGAGAAGTCTCTCCTGCGGCGGAGGGGTAGTCCGCACCTCCTAAAAGTTACTCAACTTCCAGATTTAGATATTCGCCCTCTTGTGTGGCAGGAATTCTTCGCCAGGACTTCTACAAGCTCGAGGAAGAGGTGCATCTCTCTTCTCTTGCTATTTTGAAATAGGCGAGGCGGCCAGGCACCGCAAAATTACGTGGGCCCACGTGATAGGTATGAGGAACGTTTTGATTCACGAATACTTCGGTGTGGACCTCACACTGGTCTGGGCCACAGTTCAGAAAGACCTCCCTGTTCTCCGTGATGCTATACTGGGAATTCTCAAAGAAGAGAGCCCGAAAAGAGTAAACTCAAAGTTGAGAATAGAAGCGAGAGGAGGGAAGATAAAGCAATGAAGCAGAGACTCACTGGAGTAGCAATGAGAAAAAGTTGCTCACCTTTTAGACTCCGCAGTAAAATCTTTCTCGTGGTCTCAAAGGTAGAGCGGATGCTCACCGGCAGGAACCGGATCACTAAATACCTGTGATGATCTTGTTCACAATCAGGCCTATTTCATCAATAGCATAAGGGTCCCTGATCAGGAAATACTTAGGGCGCGCTTCGTTCTCTTTCTGAAACTGGATGGCATCAGCATACCTACTGATGGCCACAATCTTGTTGATCGGGTAGCTCACATTCTTTTTGGAACCGACAAACAGCACCCTCTTGTTGGTGACATATAAGGTCCCTTCATCTGTCACTTCTTTGAACGTATCTACTACACGCTCTCCCCGAAATCCCCCAACCCGGTAATATACCCCCTTGGCAATCCTGAAGCTGACACCCCGCGAACCACCGACATAGCGCGTCCTCGTTCTTTCTTCTACCAACTCTGCCGGGACTTCGTAATGACAAACTTCCTTCTTCCTGAGGATGATGCCTGGCTCTAAAACCGGAAGTTTGCCGTTCTTGATCGCCGTCAGCCTCTTCAAGCGAACCAGTTCCCCTACCGTGTGGGAAATGTCTTCCTCAGTGAGAGAAAGGCTCTTCCGCAATTCTTCCAGTTCTCTTTCTTCCTCGGGATCAAGGTAACTGTCTTCCCCTGCCTCCTTAAGCCTCGCTTCATACCTGGCGGTGTCCGCTTGCTTCGTCAGCCGCCGCAAGTTCTCCAGGATCCTGTTCGCTTCCCTGAGATCTTCTTCACTCAAGCCCAGCCTGCTCCTGAGTTCCTGAAGTTCTCTTTCTTCCCGCCCGTCGAGGTAGCTGTCCCTGCCGAACTCCCTTATCTTTTCAATGTAGGCCTGAACCTTTGCCCTTTTTTCTCTCCTGCACTCCGGGCACAATTCCGGATTTTTCAGGGTCCGCACCAGAAAGGGGTGGAAAATTCTTTTCCCCACTGCCGACACACCGGCATTTCACGTTTTGTTCTTGGCCTCCTCTCAATATTTTGCCATTTTTCCTGCAAGACAAGAAAAGAACTATCGATGATGATGTCTTCTGGGAGTATAGCAGTTAAATGCCGACGTAAAGTGCATTTTTTCATTTTTTATAAAAGCAGGTGATCTGGCAGGAGATTTTCAAAAATTGGAGAATAATAAATTCTTGTTTGAGACAAATAGTCTATTCGATATTGTAGCGAGTTCTTAGTGCGATCTTTGACAATTGAAAAGACCGCGGATATTTTGCGCTCGGCACAAAGCGAAAATGTACCATTGGGGGGTTACAGATGAAGGGAAACTTTTCCTGCTTTGCTCTGCTTTCCAAAGTTGCCAGAAGATTAAGGGTGATTAAAAATGATATCT
>DAINRC010000123.1:0-5400 GCA_036742135.1 Bacillota bacterium | reverse complement strand
TTTCTTCTTGAAGAAGGAATTTTTTTGTCTATGTCGAAAAACATTTAGAGCAAGTAAATCACGCTGGGGATCATACTTTTGTCCTTTTTTGTAAGTTCTCGTCTTCCAGCACTTTTGGGAAGGGTCGTTCCTAGCGTGTGTTTGGCATAAGGGGGGTGATAATTTACACAGAAGGATAAAGTTTTTAGGTTTCGGGGTACCGCGGACTAGTTGTTTTGTTTTTTGGTTTGGTGGCCAGGAGAAGAGTTTTTAGTCTTTATTTTTCTTCTCTTAAATCTGATTTTGGTTGCATCCTTATCCTGTAGATTGTGAAGGGGGTAGTGGCAGAGTGGGTTTTAATACTCCTCAGCAGATGGTCTTGTTAGCGGGCAACACAGGAAAATACAAGGCAAATCTTTCTGTAGAGCAGTTCTTATTAAGAGGTTTTATGGCTGGTGTTTATATCGCTGTTGGTGCTGCTCTTTGTACAGTCTGTAGCACTCAAGTGGCTACGTATCTTGGAGCAGGTATGGGCAAACTGGTTGCGGGTGCCGTCTTCCCGGTAGGATTAATTGCAATCGTCCTTACTGGTATGGAGTTATTCACAGGGGACGCGATGCTTGTGCCGCTGGCTGTCCTTCAAGGTAAGGCCACTTGGGGTCAGGTTCTGCGGAACTGGTTCTGGGTATACATCGGTAACCTGATTGGTTCTTTGGCTTATGCTTGGGTGATGGTTTTGGGACCCTTTACCCAGGGTAATTTTGCTGCTGCAGAGCCCAATGCTTTTGGACTTACGGCAATATCCATCGCTGTAGCGAAAACACTGACATATAAGGCAGCAGGTGCTGCTGGCTGGTGGTCAGCACTGGTAGCGGGTATTGGATGTAACTTCTTGGTTAATGTCGCTATTCTCCTAGCTATTACTGCTCAGGATGTTATTGGTAAGTTCTTCGGAATCTGGTTCCCGATCATGGCATTCGTTGCCACTGGATTTGAGCACTGTGTGGCTAACATGTACTTCCTCCCTGCCGGTTACTGGTTGGTTAAGTACTTCCCTGGTGTTGTAGACAAAATGGTTGATGGTACCTTCTGGAGCCCGCTGTTGCACCAGTACGGAGGATTGACCTGGGGAGATGTCTGGCTCTGGAATATCATCCCAGCTACAATAGGTAACATCATTGGGGGAATGGTCTTCATCGGATTTGTTTATTACTTTGCTTTCCGCAACGAGTTGCCCCAGGAAGCTACTCCGAGCCAGTCACAAAGTGCGAGTGTTTCCAAGTCTTAATTTAAGAAAGGATTGAAACCTCGATGCGGATGTCTGTGCCTGCGTACATCACCGTTGCTATGTTTACTGTCCTAGTGCTTTTCGGATATGTTGTTAATCCAAGTAGGCAGTACCTGATTACTGCTCTCCCAATGCTGATTCTCCTGGCAGTGTTACCCCTACTTTTGACCGAGATGAGCAGACGCCTTCTTGGCAGTGTTGATACTCGTGGTGCTAGGCTCTACAAAATTAAGGACTTATCGAAGCTGGAAACCGGGACCACGGTGCGCATCCGAGGCACTGTAGAAAAAACCTCGTTTAAATGGTTAAACCGCCCACACTTTGTAGTAAATGATGGGAGTGGCGAGATCGGGGTGGTGATGTTCGCAGCACCGCGCGAGGATATTAAGCCTGGTGATCAGGTTGAGGCAGTAGGAACAATTCGTTCATTTGGGGCTACCAAAAGCAAGAAGGAAAAAATTTTGGGTATTCAGATGAGGAAGTTAAGCTGATGTGGCTTTCCGGTTTTTGACTTAATGGCCGGAATTAGAGTAGAGGATACTCGCTCTAATTCCGGTCTTTTTGTTTTTTGATTGATTGACAGTGCTGGTGACCATCGCTATAATTTGGGGTAGTTGCGGGAGTGGTGCTGATGAAAATTGATGTTAGCGAAGTCAGGAAAGCCAAAGGTCGGAGTGAAGATTTTGCCGGTTCTGAACCCGACTTCCTGCTGGAACAGCGAGGTATTCCGGTTTCTTTTCACCACATTATGGTATCTGGTCATGCCCTGAATACGGGAAAGTCGATTCTTGTTCAGGGGAAAATTAGTGCTAGTATTGATTTGCAGTGCAGTTTGTGCCTAAGACCGTTCACCTCAACGGTGGTTCTGCCCTTTGAAGAAACCTACCGGCACAGTCAGGATATTGTTTCCAGTGAAGAGCAGGAAGAGCTTGAACTAAGGGTTTATCATGGTGATGAGATTGATTTGGGTGAGGTAATTCGCGAAGAGTTAATCCTTTCCCTTCCCATGAAACCGGTTTGCAATCCCGAGTGCCGTGGGCTTTGCCCTGTGTGTGGGCAGGATCTTAATGTAGCTGATTGTGGTTGTTCACAGCAGCTTATTGACCCAAGGTGGGCTGTTCTCCAAAAGTTGCTTCTTAATGACTCAGACTCAGATGAATGATTTGGAGGAGGTTAAAAGATGGGAGTTCCCAAGCGCAGGGTTTCCAAGTCGCGCAAGAACAAGAGGAGGTCAATGTGGCTGAAGATAGCTGCACCAACAATTAATTCTTGCCCCCGTTGTCATTCCCCCAAGATGCCGCACCGCGTCTGTCCGGAGTGTGGCTATTACCGCGACCGGGAAGTTATTAGTGAGGCCGAATAGGTAAAAAGGCTCTTGGAGAGCTGTTTCTAAGCTAAGAGGCAAGAGGTTTTCTTTGGAAAACCATCTTGTCTTTTTTATTTTCGTGTAATATACTGGTATCAAAAATATTTATAAGCTGTTATTAATAGCAGGTGTTAAATACAATGGCAGGAAAACGGACTAAGGCTAAGATGAAAAGGCATCAGCAGTTGGCTGCTTACCTCCAGGAAAACCCGTTTTTAACAGATGAGGAGCTTGCGGAAATGCTGGGGGTGAGTGTGCCCACGATTAGGCTTGACCGCTTGGAAATGGGAATTCCGGAACTGCGTGTCCGCACCAAAGAAGTAGCTGAAAAGTACTACAGCAAAATCCGTTCCCTTGGTGCAGGTGAGCTTATAGGGGAGCTTGTGGAGATTGAGATCGGCAAAAGAGGAATTTCTCTTCTGGAAGTTGATCAGAGCATGGTTTTTGCCAAAACTAAGATCTTGCGTGGTCACTACCTCTTTGCCCAGGCCAATTCTCTTGCTGTTGCTTTGGTAAGCTCTGAGGTGGCTTTAACAGGGAGTGCCCGTATCCGTTTTTTAAAACCGGTATATCTGGGGCACAGAGTTGTTGCCTTTGCTGAGGTGGTAACCAAGAAAGGAAACAGCTACCTCGTGGTCGTAAGGTCAAGGGTGGGAAGCGATGAGGTGTTCCGGGGACAGTTCATCATCGTGGCAAAGGAGTTGAGTGAACTGTGAGCATTGCTGTCGATGTTATGGGGGGTGATTATGCCCCTCAAGAAATTGTCAAAGGGGCGGTTGCTGCAGCAGTTGCGGAGAAGCTCAAGGTTATCTTGGTGGGGAGGGAAGAGGTTGTTTGGGCAGAGTTGAAAAAATATGATTATCCTTCCACATATGTAGAGGTTGTCCATGCCCCTGAGGTAATTGAAATGGGGGAGCATCCAGCAAAAGCTGTGCGGAAGAAAAGGAACTCCTCCCTTGTGGTGGCCACGAGACTGGTGAAAGAAGGTAAGGCCTCTGCCATTGTTTCTGCAGGGAATACTGGAGCCCAGATGGCTGCTGCTTTGTTGGAGTTGGGACGTCTTCCAGGAATTGAAAGACCGGGGATTGCCACAATTTTTCCCACTCCCACTGGTAGCAAGGTGTTGATTGATTCTGGAGCTAATGTTGATTGTAGTGCTTCTAACCTGGTGCAGTTTGCTTATCTGGGCAGTGCTTATGCCTCTCAGGTGCTGGGGATTTCTGATCCCCGTGTAGCTTTGCTCAATATTGGAACAGAGCCCACAAAAGGGAACGAAGCTGTTATTGAGGCTTTTAAAATTCTGGAAAAGGATGAGCACATCAACTTCTGGGGCAATGTGGAAGGGCGCGATTTTTTTACTGCCGAGGTCGATGTTATTGTTTGCGATGGTTTTGTTGGTAATGTAGTTCTGAAGCTCACCGAGGGTATTGTGACTACTCTTTTCTCCTTGCTCAGAGAGGAAATTGAGAAGAATCCTTGGAGAAAGTTGGGTGGAGCCTTGGTAAAATCAGGATTCAAGGAGATCTTTCGAAAGCTCGACCACACTGAGTATGGGGGAGCCCCCCTTTTGGGAGTTCAGGGCATTAGCATCATTTGTCACGGGAGTTCGCGGGCAAAATCTATTTATAATGCTCTCCGTTATGCCAGGGATGCTGTGGAAAAGGGTTTTCTGGAAGTTGTTGGGAAAAGGTTGCAGGTGATGGCTAGGTGATCCCCAAGAGACTTCGTGGGGTTCGTATTTCCAGTTTAGGTAAAAGCCTTCCCCAAAAAGTTCTTACAAATAAAGACCTAGAAAAGATGGTCAATACCAGTGACCAGTGGATCACCACCAGAACCGGGATCAAGGAGAGAAGGATTGCTGCTGATGATGAATCATCATCAACACTGGCACTTAAAGCAGCTAGGGAGGCTCTCCAAAAGGCGGGCATCAAGCCAGAAGAACTTGACTTGATTGTGGTGGCCACCGCTACTCCGGACATGCTCTTCCCATCGACTGCCTGTTTGGTTCAGGCAGGTTTGGGTGCCCAAAGAGCTGCTGCCTTCGATCTGGAAGCTGCCTGTTCTGGTTTTATTTACGCCAGTGCTGTAGGTGCTCAGTTTGTGGCTACAGGGATGTGTGAATACGTCTTGGTTGTGGGAGTTGATACCCTGAGCAAGTTCGTCGATTGGGAAGACCGCTCAACCTGCGTCTTATTCGGGGATGCTGCTGCAGCTGCAGTTCTCGAACCTGCTCCATATGACCAGGGTTTTCTTTCGTTTGTCCTCGGGGCTGATGGTAGTGGGGGCGATTTCTTGAAAATACCTGCTGGTGGCTCTTTGCTTCCTCCTACTCAGGAGACTATTGCTGCTAAGCTGCACACCATTAAAATGAAAGGGAATGAGGTTTTTCGGTTTGCGGTCAAAGCGATGGCAGAGGCAGCTTTAGAGAGTTTGACTCGGGCCGGGCTTTGTGTTGATGAGCTCGACCTGCTGATCCCTCATCAGGCTAATTACCGGATTATTGAGAGTGTCCGCAAGAGAATAGGGATATTACCGGAGCAGGTCTTCGTCAACCTGGAGAAGTACGGCAACACATCGGCAGCGTCTGTTCCCTTGGCCTTAGCCGAGGCCGTTGAAAAAGGATGTGTTAAAGAAGGCTCTAAAGTTGTACTGACTGCTTTTGGTGCAGGGTTTACTTGGGCTGCTTGCGCGATTTGCTGGTAGCTTTGATTAAGGGGGGTTGTCTTTGATCAGGACTGTTTTATGTGACTTGCTGGGAATTGAATAC
>DAINRC010000122.1:5204-5410 GCA_036742135.1 Bacillota bacterium | reverse complement strand
CAACCTGGTCGACGGGCTTGACGGGCTGGCTGCAGGCATTGCGGCCATCGCTTCGGGAACTGTGGCTGTGGTGGCTTACAGCCAGGGTGCCGGGGTGGTCGCCTTCTGTGCCCTGCTGCTAGCGGCTTCCATCCTCGGGTTCCTTCCCTATAATTTTCACCCAGCGAGGATCTTCATGGGGGACACGGGTTCCCTTTTTTTGGGGT
>DAINRC010000122.1:0-5001 GCA_036742135.1 Bacillota bacterium | reverse complement strand
CCTCCACCACCGCCTTCTCGACCTCGGCCTCAGCCACAGGCAGACTGTCCTCATCAACTACGGAGTCAGCCTGGTGCTCGGCGGCAGTGCTGTGCTGCTGACGCGACTGACCACAGCCCAGGGCCTGGTTGTGCTGCTGCTGCTGTGCAGTGTCGCCCTTTTTGCTGCCAGCAGATTTGGCCTTCTGGTGATTTCCCGTCCCTCGAGGGCCAAGGGTGCGAGCAAGTCTGCAGCTTCGAGAGGCTTATAGGTTCTCGGCGATTTCAATCAGGTGCTGGCAAAATCTCTCAAGGTTTCTGCAGACGTCTTTTGTTATCCTGCTCAGGTTCTGCATGAGGTGTTTCATTCTCTCCCACTCCAGGTAGTGACCGTAAACGTTGCGGAAAACATGTCTAAAGCGCAGGTATTCGTTCAGTTCTTTCTTGAGTTCTTTTGAAATTACGGGAGGGCGCACTCCCGGGATGTCACGTGCCATACTTTCCAAGAGGCGTTTATGCCATTCCCTATCCTGGGGAAGACCGCCGTTTATTTCCTGAGCAATTCTTTTGAAGACATCTTCAAGCGCAGTGTAGAAATCGTGGAGAATGCTTCCTGCTGCTCTTAGGTCATAGGGATCAGGATGATCTCCTTTAGTTCCCAGCCATCTTTCTCCCTGCTGGGAGATGAACGTTATTTCTTGGAGATGCTCTTTGACTTCACTTGCTAAGGTCAGCAGCTGGTTTCTTTCTCTCATAGAGAAGGACCCCCCTTTCGCAAACAGCTCGCCTTAGTGAATCTGGGCAGGTGTCAAGATCGATCAAATCCACCTCTCGAGGGGAGACCTCGTTCAAGTGGGCGAGCGCAGAATAATATTTTTCTGGGGCCAAGCCTCGAACTGCCAGATCGATGTCGGAGTGTTCATCAAAACTGCGGTAGCCCTGAAGGTAGCCTGCTAGAGAACCGGCGAGCCAGACCTCACTGACTTGGTACTCTTCAGAGAGAATCCTGGCCAGTTGCCTGGCGGTGGCAAATGCTGCCCGTGCCTGTTCTTCTGCGTGTTTTCGTGATTGGGCTGCCCTTCTTTTCCATCCCTCAATATAATCTGACATTTTATGTTTCATTTTCGGTCATCTCCTGAGGGAAGAACTCAATACTGACTCTTTTTCGTGAGTCAATCATACCAAATATTGTTTCTCGAAACAAGAATACTGCAGAGCAAAAGGAGGATTGCTTTTCCTGGGTGGCGAATATTCTAACACATCACCTCTCATGTTTTTTAGAAAGGAGTATCGGGAAGGGTGGGAAATCAAGCATTGGAGCCGGAAAAGAAGCGCAGCAGGCTGGGTCTGGGCATCCCGAATTTTTTCCTGGGGGTGAAGCCTAGAACCCTTTTGTTGTTTGTGGTGGCGGTTGCGGGAATCTGCTTTTTCCTCGGTGGTGTTGCTGGTTTCTTCCTGGGACCTGCGGTGCAGGCGAACATCAGCAGACCTGGTTCTGAGGGCGATCCCCTGGTTTCCCGCAGTTACGTTGATGAGAAGATGGCTGCCTACATTGCTGAGCTCGAGGCCAAGATCAAGGAACTCAGCAACCGGGCCCAGCAGCTTGAGCAGGAAGTGGCCAAACTCCAGAAGCAGGTCGGGGTCTCCACCACAGCCACTCCTTCCACTTCTGCAGCCCGCTCTGGTGAGTCTTCTTCGGGGACAACTACTAGTTCGGCAGTCCAGGGGCCTAACCCCGGTGGGGCTTACGCCCAGGCTGGAACCACTGAAACTGCTTCAGCGGGGCAAAAGCTGCTCTACGTGGACAGGACCCAAGTGAGCACTTATGTGTTTTTGCGAAGTGGGCCGGGAACTCAATACGAGGCCATCGGAAAAGTAGTCCCTGGAGACCCTGCTTCCGAGCCTATGGTCTTGATCGCTCAAAGTGGGGAGTGGCTTTACGTGCAGCTACCGGATGGGAGGAAAGGCTGGGTTGCTGGCTGGCTGATTGCGGAGGCGACCTCTTAGAAAGACGTTTTGGCGGTCTGAAAGACAACCAGGGAAGGGGGAGCGCAAGTGCTCACTCGTGGGGAGCTGGAGAAGTTGGCGGAGTTGCCTGAAGGGAAAAAATTTTACTTAAGCCTTTACCTGACGGTGGATCCGGGGACTAACCCCAATCAGGAGTATCTGCGTGTGGCGAAAAACCTCATCAAGCAGGAGATCAGCAGGTGGGAGGAATCAGGGGAAATTTCCAAGGGCGAACTCCGCAAGCTCAGTGAGGGGTGCGAAGACCTGCTCCAGTATCTCGTCCTCAATCAGGGCAGTTTTCGCAAGGGCCTGGTTATCTTCAGTGACCCCCAGCGGGATTTCTGGAAGGAATACCACCTCGCGGTTGCTGTGCCTCCCCGCTTCGTCATCGACAGAAGGCCTTATCTCAAGCCGCTGGTGAGGCTTTTTGATGACTACGAACCTTTTCTCATCGTCCTTGTGGACAGGCGCAGGGCCCGCCTCTTTCTCGTCCAGTTAGGTGAGGTCCTCGTTTATGTCGAAGAAAGCCATCCGGAGATCCCCGGAAAGCACAAGAAAGGCGGCTGGCGCGCCTGGGAGCAGGCGAAATTCAGCCGTCAGATTGAAAAAATGGTCACCTTCCACTTGGAAGAAGTGGCAGAAATGCTGGAGGACTTCCTCAAGGACCAAGAGATCAACCGGGTGGCTGTGGGCGGCCCTGTCGAGGCTGTTTCCCAGTTCCAGGAACTGCTTTCACCATGGGTTCAGGAGAAGGTCACTGCTTACTTAAGCATAGAGATGACCGCAGGAGAAAAAGACCTTGTGGACGAGGCCTTGAGGGTTTTGGAAGAGGTGGAACGAGAGCAGGAAGACCAGCTTGTGGAAGAACTCCTCAGCAGGGTGGCTAAAGGTGACCGGGCGGCCATTGGTATTGATGACGTTGTGGCCAAGGTCGAGCAGGGGCAGGTGCATAGACTTATAGTAGCTGCTGAATTTGAGCGTCCCGGATACAGATGTCCCAACTGCGGCACTCTCTTTGCCCAGCGGCGGGAAACCTGCTTCTACTGCGGCTATCAGTTAGAGGAGATTCCCAATCTGATCGACCACATCGTCAAGGAAGCGGTGAACCAAGGCGCCAAGGTCGAAGTGGTCAAGCGTGACCATCCCCGGCTGCTGGAGGCTGGAGGAATCGGGGCCTTCCTCCGCTTTTAAGGCCTATTAACGCCTACAATATGTACTGCTAAAGAATTAAGAACCTGGGTGCTAAAGCAAGAATCTGGGCGCTGCTGCCTCCGGAAAGGGCGGCAGATAATTTTTTTTTCGCCTGCTATCCCCCTGAAAATTCTTCCTCCGCTCGTATTAAGCTATTGAGAAAAACTTACTGAGAGGAGGAGTGGTAAATTTGGTTTTCCGGAAGAAGTGGTTCTTGATCCTCGTGGCTGCTGTGGTCATCCTCTGCATCGGGGGGAGTGCTGCCTTAGCTGTTCCGCCGTTTTCCTCTGTTCCCGGTAAGGGCAAAGGCAAAGGCCTTGCTCTCGGCTCTAAAGTGGCGAGGTTTGCCGACATCGATGGTGGGTGGTTTGAGGAAGCAGTCACTGAGGCCAGTGTGCAGGGACTTGTTTACGGCTATCCTGACGCCACCTTCCAGCCCAACAAACCGGTGACCCACCTCGAGGCCTTGGTGATGCTGGCCAATGCTCTTCAGTGCTCCCAGCAGGTGAGGGAGGAGGTTCAGGCGAGGACTGAACTTCACCAGCGCCTCCGCCTCTGGCTGCGGCAGAGGGGGCAGGAATGGGCCCTCCAGCCCCTGGTGGCTGCTGTTGCTCAAGGGCTGATCACCGAGGAAGAGCTTTCTCGTTTGCCACTCAACCAGCCCTGCAAGCGCTGGGAGATCGCTAATTACTTAGGGAAAGCGCTGGGTCTGCAGGAGCAAGTGCGGACTGAAGAAAGACTGCGGCTGCGCTTCCGCGACGCCAAAGACATTCCACCGACAGTTGCCGGGATCATTGATTACCTCTTCCAAAAGGGTTTGATGGTGGGGACTCCTGAGGGCTTCTTCCTGCCTCAAAAACCGGTGACCCGGGCAGAAATGGCGGCCCTGCTCCTTAAATTACAGGAGGTCCTGCAGGGGTTGCGGGAGGACATCAAAGAGGTCCTCGACAGCTACTATGTTGTGGGAACTGTCGAGGCCATCGGTGATGGTGAAATCACTGTCGCCGAAAAGGACGGGACGACTGTCACCGTTAAGGTCACCGAGGATACCTACATCTTTGCCGGCGGCAGAAGAATCACCCTTGACGGCCTCGAGGTCGGGGACAGGGTGAAAGTAATCACGCACGAAGGAACAGCAGTTTTCATCAAGGCTGTGCCGGGGCAGGCTCAAGAAAAGGGTGAGCAGGAAGAAGAGGCCCAGGGTTCTGAGCAGCAGGGGACAGGAGCAACTAAAGCTGAAGAGCCTGCAGAAACTGCCGCGGCCACATCCTAGAACGACTGTATTAAGGTCTCGCCTTGTTACCTAATAACACCTAGGTACGCCTTCAACGTCCGGTTGATTTAAGGCAAACCTACCCCTGAGATTGGCATATCTCTGCATTTTGGGACACCGGAGAAATCCGGTGTTCTTTTTGTGTATGCGCCCCACCTTCTACCTGGTTTATGATCAAGCCGGAAGGGTTTTAGAAAAGAGGTAAACTTTGCCTGATTTTGATTATTTTGCAGGAAATAGCAATCTTTGACGAATAATGAAGTAGGTTCACCTTTCTCTACTCTTAGATCGTCTCATTTACTTCTGCAGGCGAACTCTCGTAGAGGTGACTTGCGGCAGATGCCGACTGCCCTTGGTTAGTAGCTCGTCACCCGCGGTCAGCCTCTGCCCGAGGACCTGCGGGAGCAGTACCTCAAGTACCGCGTCAACATCCGCGTCCTGGGTGTAGTGCGCCAGGAAGGCTCCGGAGAATTCGTATTCGTCTCCTCCCACAGGCGCCTCCCCCATGTAGGCAGCCCCGTGGCTTTTCCTGACGCCCGGCTGCTTCGGTAC
>DAINRC010000121.1:0-5462 GCA_036742135.1 Bacillota bacterium | reverse complement strand
CGATTATGTTTGTCATAGTTCCGTATGCTGATTTAGACTCATTCGTACGCAATAGGTATGATATGTTAATAGTTCTTCTATTTGCTATTTTCGTTGGTGGGATGGAACAAGGCAAAAGTAAATAGGTTCTCATGATATAATTCTGAAAGGAAGACCCTCTATGTCAATAGGGTGTGGCGATGATTTTTTAAAACTAGGCTGTTTCCTCCCACATTTAATCTCCACACCAGACCATACGCCCCGGAATCAAAGGACAAAATTGAGGCCCTGGAACCTCAATGTAGAATCTTTTCTGGCGGAGATTGCCCTGCAGAAACTGCAGGCCATCGATGAACTCTACCGGCTTCTCTCCATCTGGGTGGAGGATGGCCACAACCACCGCTCCCACAGTTCCCTTGAGGGCCAGACGCCGGCTGAGAGGTTCCAGCAGGATGAGTGACATATCCGCTTTGCCAGCCCCGAGGAGTGCTGGCAGGCCTTCCTGTGGGAGGAGAGCCGCCGAGTGAACAAGGCCGGATGCATCAAGCTGATGGGCAAGCTCTACGAGGTGGGCTTAGCGCTGATTGGAAAGAGGTGGACATCCGCTACGACCCGGACCTAAAGGAAAGCACAATCCAGACGCCAAACTCGGCATCATGGGAGCGAGAAAGGTATCTTAGGCGGTCAGAAAGTGGGCCTTCAAGTGTTGGTATAAGTTCCAGCACCTGTTAAAAGAACTGAGAAAATTGGTCAAACTAATGAGAACCAAACAGAGGAGTGGTTGATGATGCGTGTTTGCCTGATTTATTTGGGTCGGCGAGGTGGTGGGGCCACATATAGTTTGGAGATTGCCAAGGCATTGGCAAAAAAAGCAGAGATTTTAGCGGTGATCTCCCGTCAAGCTTGGAATTTAGACGCATGGCATGAGACTGGACTCCGCCTGATACAGGTTTCTACTTACAGCAATAAGTGGGAATTTATTCTTTCAACACTAAATCTCAAGAAACATTTTGCTCTTTGCCGTTGGATTCGTAGTTTTGATCCAGATGTTCTCTACTATCCTATGCTTCACCTTTGGACTCCGCTGATCAACGATTTTTTTCCTTCTGTGCCTAAGGTTGTTACTATACATGACCCTGTATTGCATCAGGGTGAACGTAACCCAGTTGTTGCGTTAATCCAGCGAAGGGCAATACGTCAGGCCGCACGAGTAATTATCTTGAGTCATGCTTTTGTGGATACAATGCAACATCGAGGTGTGCCTCAGGAATGTATTGATGTCATCCCGCATGGCGAATTTTCTTACTATTCGGGACTGAGTTCTCCCCAAAAGGGTCACCATTCTCCAACGCTGCTTTTCTTCGGACGTATCTCCAAATATAAGGGAATTGAGACCCTTCTTACGGCCTTCCCGATTATCAAGAAACAAGTTCCCCAAGCAAGGCTTTTCATTGTGGGAAGTGGCGATTTGGGTCCCTATAAGGCACAACTGGAAGATCTTGAGGACGTTTTCGTTATCAATCGCTGGGTAAAGGACGAGGAGGTTGCTACCTACTTTCGCCAGGCTGATTTGTTAGTGGCCCCATATACTGATGCGTCTCAATCCGGAGTAATTCCTATTGCTTATGCATTCAGAGTTCCTGTAGTTGCTACGCGGGTTGGTGGGTTACCCGAACAAGTAGAACATGGGAAGACTGGATTACTGGTCCCTCCTGGTGATGTTGTTCAGTTAGCAGGAGCCTGTGTGCAACTCTTGACTGATCCAAATGAGGCTGCTAAATTGGGGCAGGCAGGCTACGAGAAAGCGATGCAGGAGTGGAGCTGGGAACGTATTGCCAATCAGGTTCTTATAGCTTTGAGGAAAGCCTGCAACATATAGGGTCGGTCTTTTTTGAGAAGCTACTCTGGGCTAAAGTTAGAAGTGCGGGTTGATGTTTCTTGAAGTTTGTAAGTAAAAAGTTTACCAAGTAAATGGGGAGGTATATGAAGAAACACAACATTTGCGGGGTAGTCGGGTTGGGCTACGTTGGCCTGCCGCTGGCGGTACAGGCGGCACAGGCGGGGTATCTGGTTTACGGGGTGGATGTGAACGAGGAAAAAGTGAAGCAACTAAAGCAGGGGAAGTCGGCTGTTCTTGACGTGCCTTCTCATGTTGTCTCGGAATTAGTTGCTTCCGATTTGTTCTTCCCAAGAACAGATTTTTCTTGCCTACAGGAAGCAGATACGGTTGTCATTTGTGTTCCAACTCCTCTGCGTAAATCCAAAGACCCAGATATGTCCTATGTTTTGTCTGCAATCCGGTCTTTTAAACCTTACCTGCAAAGAGATCACGTTGTTGTTGTGGAGAGCACAGTCTATCCTGGAGCTACCGAAGAACTGATCAGACCTGAACTGGAGAAAGGCGGTCTTAAGGTCGGGCGCGACTTTTTCCTTGCTTTTTCTCCCGAACGCGTTGATCCTGCCAACCGGGTTTACGGTATTAAAAACACGCCTAAGGTGGTTGGAGGCGTTACCCCTGAATGCACAAAAAGAGCAGTTGAGTTTTATAGAGCTTTTGTAGATGAAGTTGTTCCGGTTTCCTCTGCTCGGGTTGCGGAAATGGTGAAGTTGCTGGAAAACGTTTTCCGGGCTGTGAACATCGCCCTGATCAACGAAACTGCTGTTATGTGTGACCGGATGGGAATCGACGTCTGGGAGGTGATTGAAGCCGCTGCGTCGAAGCCCTTTGGGTTTATGCCCTTTTATCCCGGACCTGGGATTGGAGGCCATTGTATTCCTATTGATCCGATTTACCTTTCCTGGAAGGCAAAGAGCATGGGGTATCACCACAGGTTTATCGAGCTTGCTACGGATATTAACAGCGAAATGCCCAATTACGTTGTGGGGAAGATTTCTGAGATCCTCAACCTTAAAGCAAAGGCGATCCGCGGGAGCAGAATTCTTCTCCTTGGTGTCGCTTATAAGCCGGACGTAGGTGATGTGAGAGAGTCCCCAGCGCTGGAGATATACCACTTGCTGCGCGAGCGCGGTGCACTTGTTGACTATCATGATCCTTATGTAGAATCTTTTAAATATCTGGAAACAAGTGTTAAGTCTGTAGAACTCAATCAAGAAAGTGTCCGAAGCTACGATCTTCTTGTGTTGACCACAAATCACTCTTGCTTCGATTACCAGTGGCTTGCAGATCACGCGCAAATGATTTTTGATACACGCAATGGATTTAAAAACGTTAAGAGTTCAAACATTTTCAGAATTGGAGCACCTTTGCCCAAAGAAATTGAGGTCCCTGCCGGAAAGAGGTTGTGATTGATCATGGGGAGAACTTGTCTTGTAACAGGTGGAGCAGGATTTATCGGTTCTAATTTAGTGCTCGAATTGTTGCGTCGAGGGTGGAGTGTAAGAGTGTTGGACAACCTCTCCACAGGGAGGTTGCAGAACCTCGATCCTGTTCTAGATCAGATTGACTTTATCCAGGGTGATGTCCGAAATCGGCAGGACGTTGACCGCGCTGTAAAAGGAGTCGATTTCGTCTTTCACCAAGCAGCTCTTCCCTCAGTGCCGCGTTCGGTGAAGGATCCCATGTCAACGAATGAAGTAAATGTTACAGGTACCCTGAATTTGTTGCTTGCTGCCCGCGATCTGGGGGTGCGCCGGGTTGTTATTGCTTCTTCTTCGTCCGTTTATGGCAATAACCCCGTCCTTCCTAAGACTGAGGAGCTTAAGCCCTGCCCGGCCTCTCCTTATGCGGTGAGCAAACTGGCGCAAGAACTCTATGCTGTGAACTTCTGGAAGCTTTACGGGCTCAGCACTGTTTGCCTGCGTTACTTCAATGTGTTTGGTCCTCGCCAGGATCCCCAGTCGCAGTATGCTGCTGTAATACCGAGGTTCATCACTGCTCTGCTTTTTGATCAGCGCCCTGTGATCTACGGAGACGGGAACCAATCTCGTGATTTTACTTTTGTAGCCGATGTTGTGGAAGCGAATATTTTGGCAGCGGAGGCAGAAGGGGTAGACGGCGAGATTTTTAATGTGGCGCGTGGGGGAAGCATAACGATAAACAACCTGCTGGAGTTGCTCATCGAAATAACAGGTGCTGATGTGGCTGCTGTATACCAGGAGCCACGGCCCGGCGATGTGAGGCATTCGCGTGCTGATATCACAAAGGCGCAGCGTCTCCTGGGGTATGTACCAAGGTATGGCTTGCGAAAGGGCCTTGAGGAAACAGTAAAATGGTTTCAAGAACACCTATTATGTAAGCCATGTTGATTAATTGGTTTTTGCTCTTTGAGGAGAGAGGAGAATTGGCCAGAATACTGATTGTTTCGCATTACGCCAGGTCATTGCTCAATTTTCGCAGCGAACTTATCCAAACTCTTGCGAAGCTCGGGCATGAAGTAATAGCTTTAGGGCCAGAGCCAGGCTTTGAAGAAGAGCTCAAAGCTCTTGGAGCCTGTTATGTCCAGATCCCGCTGGCAAGGACAGGACTTAACCCGTTTCAGGATTTTCGTACCTTTTTCAGGTTGCTGGTGGAAATGAGAAAGCGCGAACCAGATATTGTCTTTTCCTATGCGGTTAAGCCCGTGATTTACGGCTCTCTGGCGGCCCGGGCGGCAGGGATTCCCGGGGTCTACTCCATGATTACGGGAGTGGGCTCTGTTTTTTTGGAAGAGAGTGGCCTATATAATTTGCTGGCGCGGCTGGTTAAACTGCTTTACAAGGCAGCCTTGAGGTCTAATCACGTGGTTTTTTTCCAAAATCCCGATGACCTATCGCTTTTTAGAGAAGCAGGTCTTTTGCCTGCAAAGTGCCGGGCGGTGTTGATCAACGGTTCGGGTGTAGATGTGGAGCGGTTTTCATATGTTGAGCCACGGGTGAAACCTCTCTCTTTTCTGCTTATTGCCCGGCTTATCTGGCACAAAGGGATTCGTGAATACGTGGAAGCAGCACGTTTCCTTAAGTCTCGCTACCCGGAAGTGTCCTTTAAGTTACTTGGCCCTTTGGATACTAATCCTTCGGCCATCGAGAAGAAAGAGGTGGAAGCCTGGGTGAATGAGGGTACAATAGAGTACCTGGGGGAAACTGATGACGTGCGCCCCTACCTGGCTGCCTGCAGCGTTTATGTATTGCCATCTTACAGGGAAGGCACCCCCCGCTCGGTGCTGGAGGCGATGGCTGTGGGAAGACCGGTAATTACCACTAATGTGCCGGGTTGCCGGGAGACGGTAGAAGAAGGAGTAAACGGTTTCCTGGTGCCTGCAAAAGATAGTGTTGCCCTGGCAGATGCTATGGAGAAGTTTATTTTAAATCCAGAGATGATTTTAGAAATGGGCAGAAAGAGCAGGGAAATCGCGGTGCAAAAATACAATGTTCACAAGGTGAATCAGGTCATTCTGGAGGCCATGGGTTTGATATAAGTGCATCTTTCATCACGGGGAGCTGGATTTGCCTGCATGCTAGAGGTGTTCGGGCGTGCTGATTGAGCG
>DAINRC010000120.1:0-5474 GCA_036742135.1 Bacillota bacterium | reverse complement strand
CCTTAATTTCACGGGTGATTTCCTGGTGAATGGGAAGCAAAAAATCGCGATAACACGCCGCGCTAACGAGATCTCCTGTGGCGTGGTCAGCGAATGTAATAACATCAGCACCGGCGTCAATTTGAGCGTTAGCGAACATTACAGAAACGCTTTTCAGTTTATCAAGAAAACGACGCACCTTATCAGGTTCAAGGATCGTCTTTACCAAAAAATTCTGAACTCCGTGAAGATGATAGGAAAGTGTCCAGGGCCCCATAACTTTGCCTACCAGGCACACATGGTCACCATATTCCTTCTTAAGTATTCTCAAAGCCTCGATCACAGTGCGCACTGGTGGGCGGTCCAAAAAGTCATCAGGAATAACAATCTCGTCAGGGTCTTCATAAGGGTTCTCCAGCACATCCGGCATAGTGTCAATTGTTCCCCAGTCAACTTTGAGCCCAAAAGCAGCTGCTTCTTGCTGCACGCTGAAATAAGGAGCAATAGTATCAAACCCCAGAATTTCGTATCCTGTCGCTGCTAGTCTAGCCATTTTTTCTGGATCTAGATGAACATCTGGGAAGTAGGCACCACAGGCTTCCATTGATTCAACAGTAGCGACTGAAGTTGGATTACCTACCGGGATGCGGTCAACCCTTTCCCGATATAGTGCTCGCAGAAACCGTTCTTTAGGAGTCATAGCACACATAATAACCCATTTCCTCCTTAAAAGTTCGTCAGTCTTAAATAGTGATGTTTTAAACAAACAAGGAAAGAACGGCAACACTCAAGAAGCCCACTACTCCCATAATCAGAGTAGTCAGCGTCACGCTCCAGTAGCCCTCTGAAATAGTCATATCAGAAAATTTTACAACTACCCAGAAGTAACTCCCATTAGCATGAACAACAGTTACTGCACCAATTCCAATAGCCAGAACAGCAAGTTCAGGAGAAATTCCCAGCGCAGGAAGCATGGGTTTAACTATTGCTGCAGTTGTTAGCATGGCTACTGTAGCCGAGCCCTGGGCAGTAACGATAAACGCAGCAATTAGGAAGGGAAGCAAAATCCCCGGCACTCCACTTCCTGCTATGAGTTTGCCAAGGTATTCCCCAATTCCTGTGGCACTAAGAACTTTCCCAAAGGAGCCAGCAG
Source organism: Bacillota bacterium (assembly GCA_036742135.1). GTDB lineage: Bacteria > Bacillota > DSM-12270 > Thermacetogeniales > Thermacetogeniaceae > 50-218. Next base: position 4,342 of record DAINRC010000120.1, on the reverse strand, counting down.
CAGCAGTCACAAGTAAGATAATCGTGGCTTTTTCGAGTGCCCTACCGACCCAGGTATCGAGAATTTCTTCATTAAGGACAGGAGCAAGAGTAAAAGCCAGGGCTGTTCCAATTAAAAGAGCAATTACAGGATGGCCAATAAAGGCGAGAAAATTTTGCAAGGAGCTTCCTTCTGGTAGCATTTGTTTTCCGAAAGACTGCATCACAATCAGCAAAATTGGCACAATAATTGGCAAATAGGCCTGGAAAGTAGAGGGAGATTTGGCTTTTTGCGGCGTTTCCTGGCTTCCTGCTAACTGCTTCTCCCCATCAGCAATTCTGGGAAATTTATTTCGGAGAAACTTAGAGTTGGCCCAAAGTGAGCAAACAATTACCGGTGGAATTGCGCAGAGAATTCCGTAAAAAACTACTTTCCCCAGGTCAGCTCCAAGGATACCAGCAGTAGCTATCGGACCCGGTGTTGGAGGTACAAGAACGTGAGTAATCAACAGTCCTGCCATGAGGGCGGTAGACAAACAGAACAGGGGAACTTTTCCTACACGAGAAAGTGCTTTGACAATGGGATTTAGAATAACAAAACCTGAGTCACAGAAAACTGGAATGGAAACAATTGCTCCGGTAATTCCCATGGCAAGCACACTGCGGTCCCGGCCAACTAGTTTTAACACAGACTCAGCAATCTTCTCAGCACCACCAGTGGCCTCGAGGAATTCGCCAATGATTACGCCCAAAGCAATAACAATACCAATATAGGCCATCAATCCCCCAAAACCCTCAGTAATCAGTTCTACGCATTTCACAGGTTTAATGCCGCTAAGAAGACCAAGAACCAATGAAGCAACGATCAAAGCAAGGAAAGCGTTTAGTCTAAACTTGGAAACGAGAAGAATCAAAAATATGATTACCGCAACGACAATCACCAAAAGCAAAGGGCCAGACACAGTTACACCCCCACTCAAAGCTAAAAAAACACATGAAAAAACAGGCTACAGAAAGACCTTGATCATTCTTGCGCAACGCTCAGCAACACTTTTTAGAAGAGTTCTCACCTCCGCAATTGATTCATCAAGTGTCATCGGGCGAGGAATCACACTGAAGTAGGAGTCTATTCCCTGCTCGAAAACAACCTCAGCACCTTCTCCGATTGCTCCTACGATAGCCAGCACAGGAATTCCAAATTTTTTTGCTACTTTCGCCACTCCTATTGGCACTTTTCCGAAAGAAGTCTGCTTGTCAAGCCGCCCCTCTCCAGTAATAACAAGGTCTGCCCCTTTTTGCAGGAGCGCTTCAAACTTGACAACCTCTAATACGACTTCAATACCCAATCTCAACTGAGCACCCAGAAAGGCTATTAATCCACCTCCCAGACCTCCTGCAGCTCCGGCCCCAGGAACATTTAGGATGTTGACACCAAGGTCCCTCTGCAAAATAAAGGCAAATCTCTGCAGCGCCTCATCAAGGACTGGAAGCATTTCTGGAGTGGCTCCCTTCTGAGGACCGTAAACATAAGAAGCGCCATTAGGGCCACATAAAGGATTATCTACATCTACAGCAACAATAACGGACACTTCTTTGAGGCGGGGATCGAGGCTGCTCATATCTATCCTTTCAAGGTTCCGCAGACCTTCGGCACCAGCACAGATTTCTTTTCCATCAGATGTGAGCAGGCGGACGCCAAGCGCTTGCGCCATCCCGGCACCACCGTCATTGGTAGCACTGCCACCAACACCTACTATAATCCTGGTGCACCCTAAGTCTAAAGCATGTTTAATTAATTCTCCCGTGCCATACGTTGTGGTGATGAGGGGATTGCGTTCTGCAGGTGGGACGAGGTGAAGCCCAGAAGCCGCAGCCATTTCGATCACAGCAGTTTTTCCATCACCAAGAACACCAAAAAAAGCTTTAACCTTTTTTCCAGTTGGTCCAGTTACCTCACAATGGAGAACCTTACCATTTGTCGCCACGACTAGGGTGCTTACGAGACCCTCACCACCATCAGACAAAGGCACCTTGACGAGTTCTGTGTTGGGGAAAACTTTTCCGAAACCTGCAGCGATTGCATCGGCAACTTCAGCGGCACCCAGACATTCTTTGAAAGAGTCCGGAGCAATAATTATCTTCTTCATGTTTTTAGAAAACGCTCTTCCTTTCCGGCTCAAGGATTGTATTTCTTTAACAAAGATACCCCGCGAGATTTTGAGTTAAGCTTTGACGGCAGCAACTTATTTTCCTTTGGTTAAAAGAACAATAGTAATTTGCTTTTGAAAAGCAATAATTGTTCATTATGCACAATGAGGCATCTTCGTGAAACATCGCTTCAATTTTGGTATTCTTATTGTTAGAAAATTTTGAAAAGTGTGATCGATATGTTAAACCAAGAGCTCGCGAGTGCCATCGTCAGCAAACTCATCAGTATCCTGGGGAAAAATATTAATTTAATGGACGAAAGAGGAATCATTATCGCAAGTGGTGATCCCACAAGGATTGGGACCTTTCACGAAGGAGCAGCTTATGTCATTAAAAGCAGAAAACCCCTCGAGATTTCTCAAGAAGACGTAGAAGCTCTGAAAGGTGTGCGTCCAGGTATCAATGTTCCGATTACCCTCGAAAATAGAACTGTCGGTGTGGTAGGGATTACTGGAGATCCTTCCGAGGTCCGGAATTATGCCCAAATCGTCCGTTATACGGTAGAACTTATGTTAGAACAGGCTGCCTTGAAAGAGCAGGTTCATATGAAGGAACGCCTCAAAGAAGTTCTCCTTCATGATCTGTTAAGCGGAAACTGGCAAACCGAAGAAGAACTTCTTATGCACAGAGCTTCTCTCATCGGCTTTGATCTCTCGATACCGCAAGTGGCTATAGTTCTCAGCTTTAGTCAAGCGGAAGGTTTAAACCAGATAGAGTTTCTCCGCGAATTAGGCAACGAGATTTTTCGCTCTCCTGATAAAAGAAGTCTTGTAGGCCTTATGGGAAGCAGTAGGATTATCATCCTCACTCCTATTGACTTGAACAGTCCTCCGGAAGAGCAACGCCGAAGACTAGAACAACTTAGCCTGCGAGCACTGGAGCACGGCAAAAAGCGCCGTCTTCAAGTTGTTATCGGCGTAGGTAGGTAGGTATCATCCAGGGGTTGAAGGAATTAAAAAGTCTTACATGGAAGGACTCGAAGCCCTTAGCTTGGGAAAAATCTTTCGCCCGGAAGCCAAGATCCATTTCTTTGAAGACCTGCAAGTGGAATATCTAGTTTCTAAGTTGCCTCGTTCTTTGAAAACAGCTTTCTGGAACATGGTTTTAGGAAGACTAGTTGCTTCAAACGACAAGTACACAGAAGAACTTATAAATACGCTCAAAAATTACTTTGAAGAAGACCTGAGTATTAAAAAAACGTCACAGCGGCTTTTTATTCACCGAAACACTTTATTTCATCGACTGAAGAAGATCCAATCAGCGACTGGGCTAGATCCCACAAAATTCACAGATGCCTTCAAATTAAAACTGGCACTCCTGCTTTATCTGGACGAAAAAGAGAATATCCCCAGAAATGAACTAACCCCTCCCTGATGAATTAAAAAGTAGGTTTTTCACAGACTTTGTGCGTTTTTTGCGGCCAACGACGATATTGTTTAGGTGTTTTAAGATAAGGGAAACGGAGTATTGCTGTAAACAGTAAACCCCTCCTGGAGCACTTCTCCAGGAGGGGTTTCACTGCTTGGAATATGTTCCATTGACCAAACAGTTGTTGCTAAGGGTTCCAGGGTGGTGCCTGCCAAGGTTGGGATTATCCAGATTGTCAATGTTCGGTGCCTGGAGCACGCAAACAACCTCACCCAGCTATTTTCTCGGAAGCCAGCCACAGCAAGGCGGTCAATAGTCTCCAACTATGATGAAGTCAACCTCTCTAGGACTGGGGCAGGATCAACTGGTAGACTACTGCCGCCGCCTCTGCCCGGGTCAGCGAGCGGGCTGGGTAGAAGCGGCCCTCATGGCCCTTGATGATCCCGGCAGCCGCAGCCTGAGCCACAGCCTCAGCTGCCCAAGCAGGGATTTCGGCAGCATCCCTAAAGGTAGGACCTGAACCACCAGATAGACCCAAGGCCCGGGCCACGATCACGGCCATCTCCGCCCTGGTGATCTGGTTGTGGGGCCTGAAGGTACCGTCAGGGTAACCACTGATAATCCCTTTGCTCCAGGCTGTGGCCACCGCCGGCCGCGCCCAGGCTGGGATGGCATCCTTGAAAGGAAGGGCTGTGTCTTTAGCCTCTGTCCACTGCAGGGCATTCTTGAGCATGGTTAAGAATTCGGCTCTGGTCACCTGCTGTTCGGGTCGGAAGCTGCCGTCAGGG
>DAINRC010000119.1:3372-5480 GCA_036742135.1 Bacillota bacterium | reverse complement strand
GCGCATCGGTCACTTGAAGCTGAGCAATACGGATTTTCTGCGGTTCTACAACAACCCGGCAGGCAACGTATTCATCGCCATCCGCCAGCGGAGCACTGGCATTCTGCAAAGCGAGCTCAGGAGTTGGGCTGGCGTAAATTGCATGCCGGCGGGACGGCATATTTTTCGGCCGAAGAGACTCCCAGAGGTTGTCGACCACGTAGGGAACATTGCTGGGTATTCGCATCGTTGAGTGACGACGAAGATCTTTTTCCGCCCTCCCCACTTGGCTGGCAGGAATCGCCCGATAAAGCTCCATGTAAATCTCCTTATGGGGAAACCCGGGGAAGCGGCAGAGGGGGGAGATCTGTATCTACGTTGTAACCGATCATGAAGAGGGCTTTCTCAAGCTCTGCAATGGAGCCAATGCTTGGGTTGTAGGCCATCACTTGCTGCAGCAACTCTCCTGCAAGCAACACCTGTCCCGCCCATAGCTGGCACTGAGCGGCATTGAGCTTGCGAAACTTGAACGCCCCCAGCGATGGATCTCTATTCGTCGTATCGCCTTGTCCGGCCCCCCACCGAAAGGATAAATCAGCAGGGACGCTAGGGACGCCAGCACGCATAAGTGAATGACGGGCGAGCAATCCAAGTGCAGCACCAACGCGACCGTCGTAGATAATGATGTGGTCAGGGTCGGCAGCCGCGTAGACCTTTGTCATAGCGGAATTCATCAGGAGTTTCTTGCCATCGAATGCAGCAAGGCCTTGTGCAGATCCAGGTTGAAGCAGTTGGACTGCCTGCATGATCGATTGGCATAGCGTTTTTTGTTGGTACTGATCCTCGACCCAAGCCAGAGATTTACGTCCCCGGACGCCCCCCCAGCGGAATATAGCCAGGCATGCATCGCGGGCAGTTGCTTGATCATGCACAGCTAGTGCTTGCCGTAAACGGGCGGCAATGCATTGGAATGAATTAGGCTTAGGGCTATCAGGCCAGGAGTAATGGAGAAAGGCCTCCTGAAGCGAATGACACCACCAATGATGAACCGCTGAGGCAATACGCCCTTTCCAAGGCTTCCAGCTCTGATGTTTGCTAATGCGAAAGCTATGCAGCAGCCCTGCCTCCGAAGCATCTCCCACTGGGAACAAACCACGCATCTCCCCCAGTGCCTCTGGCCTGCCCCATAAATCAGCCAGGTACCGTGCAAAGGCCTTTTGATTTCCAGTCAGACTCATTCCCTTCCTCTTAGTCCTAACCCCAGCACCTATTGATATCCCTGCAGGGGCATAAAGCCAGCATGCTATGAGCTTTTGCATACCTGTTGAATAGCAACATCCGATGCACGCAACTCTCTGGCCCACAAGCTTCCCTGGCTGATCGCCAGATCCCGCCAGAAACGAAACAGCAGCCCATCTGGATCCGGTGGAGACTCGAAGGTAGAAAAGTAAAATTCAGCAAGTCGCTCAGTCGCCAGCACCAGCCCCCTCATGGCCGCCGACTGCAGCCAATACAAGCCAATTGCTGGATCATACTCAGGTGATGTCTCATCCAGAGCCAACCTGCCGAGTGAGAAGCACGCCATCAAGTCCTGCTCGGCCGCTCCACGCTTGTACCAACTGATGGCTTTGCCATGATCGACGATGACACCCTCGTCCCCACGCTCATACAAGCCCCCTAATGCTTGCGCAGCACAGGGAATCCCTGCTTCGAAAGCCTGCTCGTAATAGTCGACGGCTAAGTCCTGATTGACCGTCAACCCCTTGCCGTAAAAGGCCAGCTCGGCGAGGTTGAATAACGCCTCTGCGGAGCCCATTACCGCAGCAATCCTCAGCAGCCTCTTGGCGAGAGCTGGATTTGGCTTAAGCCGCAAACCGTTGAGCCACCACCACCCAAGATCATTGAGTGCATTCTCGTCACCAATCAGGGCCTGCTCACGCAGCTCCACATAGCGATTTCGAATTCTGATCGGATCAACCAATCCAAGAAGCGGATTGGCTGCCTTGATCTCGTGATAGGTAACACCAGCCTGCCCGCTTAGCTCCATCGCTCTCAGCGATGGCATTCCAATGCCAGCGTAAAGGCGTTGCAACTCGTCAGGCCCAGCTAGCTCGACGTCTTCAGCCCGC
>DAINRC010000119.1:1774-3362 GCA_036742135.1 Bacillota bacterium | reverse complement strand
ATCCATGAGATTGAAGACTTCCGCAGATTTGCTCATGCTGCTGCCTCATCGATGATTGTGCCTGACCATTTTCAACAGCCATGCGACAGCCTGTGTCGCACACAAGCAGGGACGGAAGTGTGGAACAGCTACTCCGCCATGAGCTCATCCTTGGCCTTCTCCCGAGCAAGGACAGCGCTCTCGATAGCAACGCCATTCACCAACGAGTAGCCAATCAGGGCATCCAGGTTGATAAACGCACCATTCAACGTGACCTCAGCGAACTCGAACAGAAATTCCCCCATGTGCACAGTAGGCCCAAGGGCAAAGCAAAACTGTGGTGGGCAGAAAAATCGCTATCGCGACTGAGCATGCTGCCAACAGATGCAATGAACCTCGTCATGATCATGGAGCACGCTGCTAGATTCGGAATGGCGGCGCAGGTAGCAAATCTGGCGCCCCTTCGGGATTACGCAACATCACTGTTGAAAGGAAACCGTCCTAGCCAAGACTGCTCAGGCAAGGTCATCAGCAACACCCGCTTCGTTGTCCTGGAACCAGGCCAGGTGAAGCCAGAGGTACTGGAGGTTGTCCAACAAGCACTTCTGGATGATGCATCTATCGAAGCGTTCTACCTCAAGCGCGGCGCCAGTGAGCCACGAACCCTACATATCAAGCCACTGGGACTTTCCTACCAAGACTCCAATATCTACCTCGTATGTGTTTTCAAAGGCTTGCCCGAAGGCAAACTGGCATCCCTTCCCCTGCATCGTTTTCAGTCTGCCAAGGCTACATGGGAAGACCTAAGAACTCCTGACGCTTTTGAGATGAACTCGTTCGAGGTCAAGCGCAGCCTGATATCCCAGAAATCTGAGTACCCAACTCAACTGAAGCTGCGCATTTCTCAGACGCTCTATGAACGCCTAGACGAGAACGCGCTCACTGCCGATCAACAGCTACAGCCCACCGCTGATGGCTGGTGGCTGATGATGGGCAGCCTGCCTCTTAGCCAGGGGCTGGAACTATGGCTATTGAGCCAGGGCGAACACTTGGAGGTTCTTGAGCCGGTTGAGCTAAGACAACAAATGGCCTTATCGGCGCATCGGATGGCGGCACTGTACAAACAAGGTTGAATGCGACACAGGCTGTCGCATACCCAACCCATTCTGTCTCCTGTCATCTGACCATGGAGACTCAGCTATGAAGACTTACTCTGCCTTCCTGCAACGCGTGACACCTAATGCGGGCCCACGCGCTAACTTTACAATCACGGTACAGGCCGTCAGCTCCGAGATGGCTCGCGTCACGGCTGAAGCCCAATACCCCGGTTACAAGTGCGCAAACGGCCCCGTGCAGGTGCGCTAAAGATGAACAACGCGCATCGCAAGCGCATGCAGCCTAGCGACTATCTGTACCACCTTTTAAACCAAGGTGACGATACCGAAAGCGCTAAGACAGAAACGCACCAGAAAGCTCTCAATCTACGGGAACAATACTCGGTAAGTTTCGATATCGCCTTGATCGCAGAAACACAAGCCGAAGCTCAGCGACTAGCAGACCAAATACTTGAACTGCCCAGAGCTTATTTCCCCGAAAGCATCAACTGCCT
>DAINRC010000119.1:0-1764 GCA_036742135.1 Bacillota bacterium | reverse complement strand
GCCTCGACAGGCATCGTTTTTCCGCTCACGGACTAGACGAACCTTGGCCTGAACAGCATTTTGATGAGCTTCATTTTTTCTGCTCATCTCCAGACCAGCTACCTCCCGCGAGTCACCTAGATCGACTAGCAGCCATCATCCACATCCATCATTTAGCCCCATGCATGGCACAAGCATATCCGGGTTATCGCAGCTATCTATGGTGCACTGAGCAAGCTCTGTGTGACTTCTGGGCAAGCCTGTACTTAGCAAGAGAGATGCAAAGCATCCCAGGGTTGAACTGGAATAGTTACCCCACATGGCAGTTGCCTGAACACTGCATTGGTCAAGCAGCAACTAGCTGGGGCTCAACACCAAATGCAGCTATAGATTCATTACTAGCGCAGGCTGGGCATACAAGACTCACTACTGCGGCCGATGCAATCCTCGTAATAGAAGGCAATTGCGATATGTCGATAAGCGACTATTTCGACCTATTGATCCTGCTAGAGGCCAAAATCAAATGCGATATCGCACCCACTGGCTGGGTAGCCCCTGAATACTCAGGTTATGGCCTAAAGCTGCTCACATTCGGCCCACTTAAAGACCAAAGTTGACGCAGTGGAGAACAGTGCATGGATAAACAGCAACCTGAGCATCTGCTGCAACTCCTCGCTCAAGGCGCATCACTCTGCAGTAAGAACAGGGCACTGGCGTTTCCCTTGCTGCAGCGGGCTTGCGCCCTGCTCTGGCGTCTTGAGCCTGTTGGCTACCCAATGTCAGCCATAGAATTGGAGCGCAAGCTGAGCGTTCCCCTTGAGGACTGGCTGCCTTCGGCTATCAGGGCCGACTACTCAGGCCCCTTACTGTATTCCAACATCGCCACGCAAACCTGCAATGAGATGCTGCTTGAGCTCGACGTAAGGGGGCTGTGGGAGCAAGTCCAGGCCAGCGTAAACCGGGTCAAGCAAGCGTGCCGTCTTCGGGCTGACGGTGAGACACACTATCGAAACTTCCGGTTGTTTCTGATTGAGCATGGCGTGATCGTTCCCTTCCAGGCCCAAGAATCCTTCGTTCCACTCAATCTTTCTCTAAGCGAGTTCTACGAGCCCATCCCCCCTCACCTGCACCATAACGGGCTTCTGTATCTATGCCCCGAATGCAAATGGCCGATGAATGCTCAGCGGCACCAGGTCAGTTGCGACTCCGCTTGGTGCCAGGACAAAAAGAGTCTTTTTGTTCGTGATGGTTCGAGACTGATCAACCGTGTAGACAACAGCATCCTTCTGGGACACCCCGTCGAAGACCGGCTGATGCTCAAACCGCCATTATGGAAATTCACGCTCCAACCTGGACTGCTTGAGGTTGCGCTCGCAAGCGCGCTCGTGGCGAAAGGTTTGGAGGTGCAGCTGTGGCCTGATGTGGATCGAACGGATCTGCGTATCCGTCTTGGCCACGCTTACCAGGATATTGATGCCAAGGTCTGGATATCGTCCTACGAGCTGGCCAAACACATCGAATCAATCCCTTCGAGCAAGCCTCGCTGGATCGTAATCCCGGATTACCAGATGCAGAACATTCCCCTGCTCCGCCAACGCTGCCCAGCAGGGGTTGCGGTCTTCACGCAGAGCCAGTGCGTAAGGGAGGCACAAAAACATGCAGCCCCTTTCTGACATTAGTACAACGCTTTTCCTCGCCCTGGCTGCGCGATATGTGGGCAGTGAACCCATGCTGGCCGATGCAGCAGCTCTCTGCGCGGGCCGAACACGCGGCTGGAGCAGCTGG
>DAINRC010000118.1:0-5594 GCA_036742135.1 Bacillota bacterium | reverse complement strand
CGTAGAACACCTTTGAAAGCAGCCGCTCCCTCTTGACGCTCAGGCCGAGGCCGATGCAGTTGAGCAGCACCAGGTAAACGGCGAGAGCGTTGGGGTACTGGAAGGTGGACATCAGTCTGCCGCCATCGTATGCCCCGGGGAACGGGAAGACCCCCATTGCTGCCAGGACGCCGATTAAAGCGACACCGATTCCTGCCAGGTAGCAGACGATCAGCAGGAGGTCGAGGGACTTCTCATCCCTGGCAGCGCGCAGGGCGCAGATGTAGAGAAAGGCGCAGGCAGCCGCCTCCATCAATTCCCTGAGAGCGCTGCCCATGTGCACAGCGCCGATGAGAGATAAGGCCCAGGCCAAGACCAAGGCGAGAACCGCCCAGTCGAGGGCAAGGCGCGGCACGAAGACATCCTTGCGCAGCACCTGGTCGAAGGTGCAGACGATGAAGGTGACACCGACCAGCATGCAGGCAGGGAGAAACTCCGGAGGGAAGAAGAGGCCGCGCATAAAGGGAGAGAAGAACAAAATGAGGAAAAGGCCGAACAGGAAAAACGGACGGAGGTCGATGTTCAGCCCGAAGAGCATCTGTTCCTTTTTCTTTCTAAGATCCTTATTTTTTGGGATTTTGTTCTCTTGATTTTGTTCTCTTAGAATTTTCCGTTTCTTACTGCTTCCTTCCGTTCTCCTGAAACCCGCCACTTCTCTCCCCCTTAACCCTGAGAAGTCTTCCGTTCACCAGCAGGTGAGGTCCTTCCCTCAATTGAGGGGCATTCTTTTCAGGATGCACGCAAAGATTTACCCTTCCGCTCCGGTTCAGCGACACCGCGCCACCAGCCGCTGGTTGAGTCTGTCTCCGGGCATCAGCGCGATCCCCTGTTTTTCCAAAACTTATATTTCGCCATGATCTTCCAAATTCCTGCTGCCCAACACCTTTTCTTACTGAATAAATCGCAGGACAATATTCGGCACACAAAACAATTTCAGCAGCAAACCCAAGAACTACTTCTCTTTATTGTTCAGCCGCTTGTAAAAGCTGATACCTTACTTATTATCGAGAAATTCCTAGTGAAACTTGAGGGGTGCGCCTCAAAAATTAAGGACAAAAATTAAGGACCCCGGCAGGGTCAGCCACCCTGAACCGGGGTCCGGTCAGTCACCCCGGATTACAGCTCGCCCAGGAAGGAGAGCATCTGCTTGATCATCACTACGGCCTCGCAGCGTTTGGCTGTCGCCAGTGGCGCGAACTCGTCTACAGCGCGGCCCTTGACGATGCCGTTCTTGACGACCACTGCTGCGGCTGTTCTTGCCCAGCTGCTGATCTGGCTGCGGTCGGCGAAGGTGCTCAAGATGCTGTCCACTTCCGCTGCAGTCAGTGATTCGGCGTCTCTGCCGCGGAACTTCAGCGCATTGGCCACCATTGCAGCCAGCTCTTGCCGCGTGATCTTGGCGTTGGGCCTGAAGCTTCCATCAGGATAGCCCTTGATCAGCCCATTTGCTGCTGCGGTCTCCACTGTGCTGGCAAACCAAGAAGTTGCCGGAACATCAGTGAATCTGGTGCCGGTCGCCGCCTGCTCGCGGATGTTCAAGGCCTTCACCAAGAGTGTGGCGAACTGGGCCCGCGTTACCTGAGCCTCAGGTGCGAAGGTTGTCGCTGTCATTCCTTTGACGATGCCCTTGGCGGCCATCAGCTTGATGTCAGCTTCAGCCCAGTGGCCGATGATGTCCGCGAAGGCTGCTTCGTAGGCCATCACCGCGTACTTGCTCAAGTGATAGCTTTCCACGGAGACGGTGTTGTTCTTCTTGTCAACTCTGCTCCCTGGCACAAGATCCCACTGCCCGGCCTTTTCGTTGTAGCGGAAGACCGAAAGCAGGTCTTCACTGACACCTTGGAGTTTTTCAGGATCGAACGGCAGGGTGAGCGTGATCGGTTTGGCGAAGGAGTCGATGCTGCCCTTGCGCACTCCGTCTGCACCGACGACATCGATCCTGATCTCGTAGATGTCGCTTGCCACCTTCAAGGCCGCAGGCACTGGTGCCGTTGTCTTGTCAATGCTCACATTGATCTTGGCGCCTTCTTCTGCAAGCGTCTGCAGATCTTTCAGGTTGAGGTCAGCAGGGTCGATGGTCAGCTGGACATCAGCCACCTTGAATACTGCAGGCTTGCCGGCCTCGAACACAGAGACGAGCACAGCAGCAGGAAGAACGACTACCCCTTCTTTAGCAACGTCAGCGGGGATGGCGAACTCGATGGCCTTGACTTCGGGATTAGCGACAAGCTTTTCTACTTTTTCGGCGTCAACGGTGAGGGTTCCCTGGCCGTCCTTAACTGTAACAGTTCCGGTGTCAACTGTGGTCCCGGCCGGTGCCGGTGCTGCGCCACCGCCGCTGGGTTCAGGTGGTGGTGCCTCCAGGTCGAGGGTAATGGACGCCAACTGTTGACCATCACCAGCGTAAACTACCAGTGTATAGTCATTGTACAAATCTAATACTCCGCTGTAGACCCATGTGTAGACAACTTGATATACGTGATAAACCGAATCGTATGTCTTATAGACTACGTTCGTAAGCTCTTTCAAATATACGCTGTCAAGGACTGTGATTCCATCTTTCAGGATCTTGAAGAAGAGACTTTCGAAGCTCTGATCAGTGAGAATCTGGAACGTAATCTCTACCTGGTTTTTATCTTTGTTCGTATACAGTGTCGCTTCCCCAGTCTGCCACTTACCGTCTTTGTCTTGGACTGCTAGGGGTTTGTCTGTTGTGACCTGGACAGCGAGATCTTCGTCATATTCAGGGGTTGCTGCTTGAGCTTGGGGGACGGTTCCGAAGGTCAGGGTCACCAGGAGCGCGAGGAACACCACCAATCCGATGTTGCCGAGAAGGGGGCGGTTGCTTTGCAGTTTGCCCATCACCTCGTTTCACCTCCTTTCCCGGCAGGATCAACAAGGGCACACTACCCTCGATTAACAATTTACCACAGAAAAACTGGAAAGTGCAACCCTTTTTACAAAAAATTTTCTAGAGAGTTTCTAAGGCCCACGCTGTCTCCCTTTAGCCGTCCTTGCGTGGGCTTATCTCTTTTGCTCTCTTTTCGCTCACCTAGAGAGAAGAATCCTCCTCAAGAAGCGATTCCAGATTCTGGGAGGCGCCTTTTCCTCACACTCACTTCCAGGGGTAGCTACGGTCAGCTTTTGTCCTCCAATCACGGCAGAAGGGGCAGTGTGCAGAAGGTCGTCTGCCCTCACCCCGAGGAGTTCCGCTGTTCGGGCAGCAGCTTCCAGGCGCCTGCCAGGACCATGAGCATCGGAGGCGATGAAGTGAACTATCCCTTCTTTAAGATAGCGGTGTGACGCCTTTTTTGCCAGGGGCCCGAAGAGGCCGGTGAGGCACCCCGCAGTCACCTGGACGAGGACACCTTTCTGGACGAGTTCAGCGAGGGCTTGAGGGTGAGTGGCGAAGAATTCGTTGCGCTCGGGGTGCGCCAGCACCGGAGTGACTCCGCTGAGCAGGATCTGGAAGAGCACCTGCTCGGTGTAGGGAGGAAGCTCCTGAACCGGAAGCTCGACGAGGAGGTATTTGCCGGTATCGCCGAGAGTGACCAGATTTCCCTCAGCAAGGTCCTGCGGGAGATCAGGCCTAATGTGGTATTCCGCACCAGGATAAACCTCGAGCGGGATCTTCTCGGCCTCAAGGGCCTTGCGAAGAGCCTGAACGCTTTCGAGGATCTCCTGGCTGCTGTTCTCGAAAACCCCGGGGATCACGTGGGGTGTGGCCACAACCGCGGTGAAGCCGGCAGCCACAAAGGCTTCGGCCATCTCCAGGCTTTCTTCGAGCGTCCCCGGGCCGTCGTCGAGGCCGGGCAGGATGTGGGTGTGAATGTCGATCACCCAGCTTCCCTCCTCCAGCAAAAACCTGATGTTTTCGGGCCACTTGAGAACTGACGAATTTCAAGATCGCACGGGCATACTTGACGGCTACCTCACTCTGTAAGGGTTTTTCCTTCCAAAAAACTGCAGAAGGCTATTAGTTCGCCTTCAACATCGGAAAAGGTTTCCTCTACCTTCTCCATAAGCTCCTTGATCTTATCGGCTCTGAAATTATGAGCATACACGTTTCTTACAATATGACGAAAGGCCCTGTATTCATCCAATCTGTCCCTTAACTCCTGGGAGATCACGGCAGGTCTTACCCTGGGCACTTCCGTTGCCATCTGTTTCAAGATTTCCTGATGCCAGCTACTTCCAGCAGGAGTTACCTCATCGACAATCTCGGCAATCAGTCTAAATATCCGCTCCAAACCGTTATAAAAGTCGTGAAGATTTAAGGCCGCACTGTCAAGGTATAGGGAATCTGCCTCTTCCTCTGCCTTTTTCCACGCCATTTTCGCCCGCTCAACGCTTTTTTTTACATCCGAAAGTTCCTGTCGTATACGTCCCACCAACGTCAAATACCTGTTGATCATAAAATAACAACACCTTCCTCCTCGATTGCCTTTCTCAGAGACTCGCCACAATCCTCCGGATCGACAACATCAATTTTGAAATCCGGATCCAGGGATATTATCTCGGCCACGGCTTTGTAAAATAAACTACCGGGAACTCCCCAAACCGCAAGATCTATGTCCGACCATCTAGTGTAACGCTCAAAGTCGGTCAAAGAGCCGAAAACCGCTACCCGTGCCGCCCCGTATTTGCAAGACAGTATTTTCGCGGCCTTTTTTGCTAGATCCCAAGCACGTTCAAATCTAATTTGTAATGCAAGCTTTTCCTTTTCTTCTTTCTCTTTAAGAAACTCTCGATACCGCCTAATATCCTCAGGTGTCAATTCCTTTGCGGTCTTGGGCATGAAAACCACCTCTTAAGGTTATCACCATGATACCACACAAACACAATTTTTGCCATCCACTATTTCCTTGCACAGGTAGTATTGCGAGCAGGGCCGCTTAGGTCGCCTTTAGTTCACGCGGTCAGAAAAAACAGCGAGCCAGAAGGAGGCGGCCGGTTTTCGGCGAATTTGTTCTCTACGGAGGTGGTTTTCGTGGAGTGCCGGAAAGAGAAAAACCTGGAAAAGTGCACCTGCACCTATCCCTACTGTGAAAGGAAGGGTCTCTGCTGCGAGTGCGTGGCCTACCACCGGGAGCGCGGCGAACTGCCGGGATGCTTCTTCCCACCAGAGGTGGAAAAAACCTACGACCGCTCGATCGAGGCCTTCATCAGGTGCTACCAGAAGCGCAAGTCGTAAGCTAAACGCCATCACACACAACGGCGCTTTTTTCGTTTCTTCATCAAGTGCCATTAGAAGCGCAAATCTTAAACTCAAGGCACAGGTCCAGTACAGGTCCAGTTAGCAGCGTTTTTTCTATTTTTGTTTGTATGGTTAATAGGAAAACCCGGGACGGTTCCCGGGCATACCTGCCGCTAGAACTCGTAAGAGTGAGGAGGGGTCCTTAATGGCCTGCGGATCCGTAAAGGAATCAGCAGTAGTTGCTAGAACTCGTAGGAGTAGTAGAGGGCGATGCCCTTGGCGCGGGCGTACTCCTCCACATCGGGTGAAGTCGTCATGTGGGTCACCAGCACGGGAAATACATCAGGGAAAGCGTCTT
>DAINRC010000117.1:753-5647 GCA_036742135.1 Bacillota bacterium | reverse complement strand
CGCTCGGGCGGTGACGAGCAGGCCGAGAGAACCACAACCAGCAGTGCGAGCACCAGCACTAAAAAAGCAGCCAAGAGAGAGCCGACCCGCAGCGACTGCCGCTTCGCAGCACCAAGGCAGACGTTGCCCTTGAAGCTGCGTTCCCTCCTCACGGTTCCCCCTCAAGCTCCGGAAAGGCAGAATGCGCTCGGGAGGCGTCGCATCCTGCCACGGCAAATCTTCTAGTAGTGTATCTATACAACAAAAACGCAGCTTTTCCTTCCAGCAATGCCAGGGCAGCACAAGAAACCCGGCACTCAACGCTGCACTCATCAAGCCCCAGCATGGAGCAGGCGGGCATCCACAGCGTGCTCATTCCAATTATCTCGCATGGGTGGAGCTTCACTCCTTTTTCAGGACAGCTAATGCTTCCTAAAATGGAAAACCCAAACATCACCAGCACGATGAAGGATGGGAGGTTCTGCAGGCAGGTGTTTTACCGGGACGACGGCTTGGCCCAACTGGTAGAGCAGGTTCTGAACCAGATTCTTGAGGCCCAGTTTACAGAGCAGCTCAAAGCTAGACCCTGCGAGCGCACAGAGGAGGGAAAGGCCGCTCGTAACCCAGATTGGCCGGCCGTTCCTGAAGGTACCTCGGGCAAGATGCGGCGAGTTTTCCAAAAGGAATAAAGACTAAAAGAGGTAGCTCCGAGGCTAAGCGGCGCGGTTCTTATTGGGAAAAGACGAGACCCGGCCAAATGCCCACCGGTACTTGGATATGACGGAGAGATGAGCAAAAAGTTGCTGAAGCAGAAAAACCCAACGAGACTGAGAAAGAGGCAGCTTAATAAGACTCTAATAATCCTCAAAGGCTACCAGAGGGATTTTACGCGCAAAATCGGACTTGACCAGAACGCTGTGGTGTGTAAGTCTCTACTTACCAACCTCGTAGAACGAGGCCGATCGAGACCGGTGGAACGTGAAGAGACGACGTAGCAGGATGCAGGATTTGCGCTGGGCTACAGCCGGGCTCTTCAGGCAAAGAAGGGGTTTAGGGGGCTCAAGAGATATCGAGAGTTGCCTCGGCTGGCCACAGTGCTGCTGGAAGCCACTGCTTCTCCAAAACTTTCCACGATGGTGAAAACAGTACACCGAAATTCCAGAGGTTGAGGACATGCCCGCTGACGCTGGTATCCAGCACGAACCAGGAATGAAACTGCGTACTAGGTAGGCCAGTTTCTGAGGAGACACTTTTTACGGGCCGGAGGGATTGGCTTTGGCAGAAGCTTCCATGAACATTATTGTCCGGTACGAGACCCTGCTCAAGGAGATGTGGTCGGAGTCGGCAAAATACCTGGGAATACTTTCCACCAATCTGCTGGTAGAACGGGTGGTTTGGGAACTATCTCAAGACTACCCAGCTGTCCAACTTCTCGAATACGGCCCAGATGGCATATCTTGCAGTCAAATATCGGCGAGCGTAGAGAACGGCGCCAGTGATCTTGAGGAGATGTTCATGAGGTTTATTACCAGATACGTCTCCATTCTGGCGAAGTTGCTGGGCCACGAGAGGGCAGAGGAGATCAGGAAAAAGATAACCGCGGAGTTGGGCAATGCTCGCTGACTTAGGGAGGGACGAAAGATTTATGGTCAGACTGGTCACCGGGATAAAGAATCTCGATCGCATCCTTGGAGGAGGAATTCCGGCCTATTCTATAAATATCGTTTCCGGTGCCCCCGGCAGCGGTAAAACAATCTTCATCCAAAACATTATATTTAACTGCGCCAGGCAGGGAATGAAGACTCTATACCTGACCACGATTTCCGAGTCTCAATTTAAGATGGTACGGAACCTGGAAAACTTTCACTTCTTCAAAGACGAATTCCTGGGCAGCAAAATCGTGTACGACGATCTGGGCATGGTACTGCGCACGCAGGGTGCCGGGCAGGCCCTCCAGTACTTGGTCGACCTGGTTAAAAAACACCTACCAAATATCATCGTCATCGACAGCATAAAGGTTGTGAGGGATCTATTTCCTGACGAAGCGAGTTTCCGCCTCTTCCTGTTTGACCTGGCCGCAACCTTATCCGTCTGGGAGATCACCTCTTTCCTTATAGGAGAGTACGAAGAGCAGGAGCTCACGCGTCTCAGCGAGTTTGCGATCGCCGATGGGATTTTTCATTTGTACGGCCAGGAAGAAAAGCGTTTCCAGAAGCGCTACATGCGTATCTTAAAAATGAGGGGTACCAGCTACCAACACGGCGAACACCTCTTTCAGATCAGCTCAAACGGGATAGAAGTTTATCCCCGCATGAAACCAGAAGGAGAGGAACTTCACTACGAAACCAGGCAGGGGAGAAAAAAGTTCGGTGTGCCAGAGCTGGATGAAATGCTGGGGGGCGGCCTGCGCGAAGGCACAATCACCCTTCTTTCCGGCCCCACCGGTTCTGGCAAGACGCTCCTGGCCCTAAAGTTTTTAATAGAAGGGGCTTCCCGAGGGGAGCAAGGTGTATTTGTGTCTTTCGAAGAATCAGCGGAGCAATTACAAATCGCTGCTAATCAACTGGGGTGGGATATAAACAAGTTCTTCCAGAGCGGGCAACTAGACATCAGGTTTATTTCTCCGGTAGAACTAGATGTGGACAAACACGCCTTCGAAATAGCGGAAATAGTAAAAGAAAACAGCATAGAAAGGTTTGTCGTAGACAGCATTTCATCTTTCGAGAACAGCGTCCCTGACCTAAAGAAGTACAAAGACTATCTCTGGGCACTCGGACAGCTTCTGCGCAAGCAAAATGTTACTTCTATATTCACCTGGCTCAACGAGAACCCGTTCTCTCCTCTCATCGTGTCAAAATCTCAAATATCTCTCATCGCGGACAATATTATTTTCCTCCGTTATGTAGAAAACCGCGCGGAAATAAGGAAAGTAATCGGCGTGTTAAAGGCTCGCGGCAGCAACCACGATAGGGATTTGAGAGAGTACGAAATCACGCCAAGCGGCATAAATATCCTGGGTAAGCTGGATAAACCTGACACAATGAGGTAAGGTGGTAGTCCAATTGGCCAATAACCTTCTGCTCACTCTTTCCGTAAGATATTGGCAGGAATTTCAAAATACTCTATCCAAAGTCATGGAGGCTAATATTTATGTCTTCGATGCCCAAGGTAACCCTTTTTCCCAATTCAGCCTGCCCATCGAACTGTGTCGGGACATAAATAAAGGGAAAGTGGTCACAGACAGCACATGTCTGGGTTTTTATAGAACAGCTTTTAGTGAATTAAAGGACAGAGAACTCTTTACCTGTCCCCGGGGCATCAGGCTGTGTGCATACCGTCTCGGCAACTACATGCAGCACCTGGGATACATGATCGTAACCCTTGGCACAGAGACGGCTACTTTCGACCGGGAAAAGGAAATGACGCTAACTGCCAAGGCTTACAGCGCTTACCGTGCCATTAACGAAGTCCTTAGTGCCCTCGTGGAAAAGAATTTGCTGGGTCTGCAGCGTCTCGAACTCAACAGCATTTATGAAATCAGCCGCTTGATGACTTCTATTACCGAACTGGATAAAGTATTAGACCTCATCACTAACTCGCTGGTGATCATCTACCAAGCGGACCTGTGCTTTGTTGGCCTGAGGACAGGAGACAAAGTGAGAATTGCCCAGGCTAAGGGTGAGTCCGGACACCTACTGCTAGAAAAAGAATGGACTGTGCTCCACCCAGTTATCGAGCGGGTATTTTCTCAAATAGAGCCCTCCACGCTGACAGTGGATGAACTAAGAACACTAACCGGCGTCCTCCACCTGGAAGTCTCCCCGCATAGCGAAATTATCCTGTATCCTCTATGGACTGCCCTGGGAGTAGTGGGGCTCCTGGGTATAGTGGTACCCATGTCCCTAGGGGAAAACGGAAAGAAAAACCTGCAGATCTACGCTAATTTTGCTGCCGTAGCACTGGCCAATGCCACGCTTATCAGCCGGCTAGAAGAAGCAGCTAACACTGATTTTCTAACCGGTTTGCTGAACAAGCGGGCCCTCAGGTTTGCCCTCGTCGAGGAGCTGCAGCGGGCAGCTACCTATGGCTATCCGGTTTCTGCCATTTTTGTGGACCTCGATGACTTCAAGTCTTACAACGACACCTACGGTCACCTCGCAGGCGACGTTGTGCTCCAAAAAGCGGCTGAAATAATAAAGAGTTGCATAAGGGCTACAGATATCGCCTCTCGCCACGGTGGTGAAGAGTTCGTAATTATTCTTCCAGGTACAGACAATGCAAACGCTGTAAAGGTGGCCCAGAGGATACTGAAGTCCTTAAAAAACCATCCTTTCCCCCACCGGCGTATTACGGCGAGTATAGGTGTCGCCACCTCAAAAGCAGGTGACTCCATTGACTCTCTCTTGCAAAGGGCAGATGAAGCCTGCTATATGGCCAAAAAATTGGGAAAGAACCGGATCCACAACAATATGTGAAGTCCGCACAACCCCTTTGACTCTCCGAGCGCTCCACCGCAGCCTCTCGCCTGTCTCGCGTAACCTCGTAACCTCACGCTCCTCTTCTCCCTCCCGCAGGGCCTGCCATAACCGGCAATAGCACCTCCAAAGCTTTCCCCCTCCAGTCAGTCCTTCCCGTCTAGCGAGGAGGCGCTTCGGACGCGCAACACATGAGCAGTTTTTCGGCGTTTTTGAGGAGGTGAAACCAGTTTCCCTCCTACCCTCTGTGTTGCCCCTTCCACAAGGAGCTTTTTGACGTCTTTTGTGATATGCTCCACCGGCGGGTTTGCCGGCTTTGAACTCTACGTTTGCCCGCTTCTTAAATCCGTGGTCAAAGGTCCAAAGGGTGAGGTCGGATAATCCACTCCGCTGGCTACTTTTCCTCTATGAGCGTCTCCACTCACGGCCTTCCCTCGAGG
>DAINRC010000117.1:252-743 GCA_036742135.1 Bacillota bacterium | reverse complement strand
CGTGGGTCAAATAACCTAGACTCCTAGCCAGTTTCTTGCAACATCTGCTTTATTTCCCCATGCCAATGCCCATTCTTCATCTAGCAACGCGTTTTTGATGGCTGATCTCAGTAAATCTTCTGGTTTGCAGAGTAAAGCTAAATCCTCAAGAGACATATTAGTTAATTGCATCTAATGTTAGATTTTATTAGATTTTGCTCAGCGTCCACACTTAAATCCCATATTATTTTGCGATCATTCTGAGTAAATATCGGTATTGGTTCCTTAGGTATCTCGTCAAGGCTTTCTCCAAATGATTGGAGAAACAAGCATATGTCAAGCAAAGCTAAGAGGCAAATTCATGGTAGCTTAAATACCTCCTACCCTTATTGCTTATTTTCTACGCATATCAGTGCCGTATTTTATTACAGAGTGCATCATAATACCATTCTTACAGCCACCGTAGCTTCTTCCAGCACTTGCCCGCTTTCGGCGTCTAATAGTCGAACGGT
>DAINRC010000117.1:0-237 GCA_036742135.1 Bacillota bacterium | reverse complement strand
CACTTGTTGCGGTGGGCTCTCATCAAAGCCAAGCCAAATAAGACTTATGATTTCCTGCTGGTGCCCCGTGCTTAGCTCTTTTGGTTCGCTGCGCTTGCCGTTGATCTCTACAACAATCCGCCTGGGTTGGGAAAATAAAGTTACCTCCTTTACCCGCACGCGGATAGAGACCACCCGGCTGGTCAACTGGGAGGGTAACTCCATGGCCACTGCGACCTTTTGCCCTGCGGTTACTGC
>DAINRC010000116.1:0-5654 GCA_036742135.1 Bacillota bacterium | reverse complement strand
CCTCCACTCGCTGCTCTGTGCGCTTTTGAGCCTCGGCGAGTTCCTCCACCCGTTGCTCTGTCCGCTTCTGTGCCTCGGCGAGCTCTCCCATTTTCACGCTGAGTTCGCGGACGATCTCCTTCAGTTCGTTGAAGTCGCTCGTCTTGACAAGGTCTGTGTAGGCCTCGTGGATTACCTGTGCCAGCACTGCCGCCTGCTCCGGAGGAAAGACGGCTTGCAGCTTGCTGCGCACATTTTCGTAGCGCATGATCGATTTGCCCCTTGAATTGATATGGTTTCCGCTAACAGAATACCACCAATTTTGGCGGGAGGCAACAGATTTGAGGTAGAGGAGCAGGAGAGTAGTAGTCAGGCGTGAGAAGGAACTGGAATTCTACAGACAAGTTTACGATCTCCCGCCGGGAAAGCCCACTCTTTAAGAGTGGGATGAAAGGCGGTTCTGTGGTATAATATCTTTGGCATAAAGCCCTAGGGCTGGACCGGCCCGAAGTCAAGCCTCCGGAGAGGGAGCTATCCCTCGGTGAAAGAGGAAGCCCACTCTTTCAAGAGTGGGAGGAGGTCACCCGCGGGAGTACAGGAAGCAGGCTCTACACTTTTGACGACATCATCGGCAATAATGCCCAGTTGCTCCGGGCAAAGGAAATGGCTCTTCGGGTGGCGCAAACATCAGTCCCAGTTTTGCTCTGTGGTGAGACCGGAACAGGCAAGGAGATGTTCGCTCAGGCCATCCACCAGGCCAGTGCCCGACCTCCTTGCTGAGGTTCAGAAGGGAACCTTTCGTGAGGACTTCTACTACCGTCTGAGCACCTTTGTGATCAAGCTGCCGCCTCTCCGGGAGCGCAAAGACGACCTGATCATGCTTGCCCAGTTCTTCATTGATAAGTTCTGCCGCAAGTACAGTGCCGCTGCTTCTAACAACCGTGCTGCCATCATCACCGACAAGGGGGTTCGGGCGTCAGCCGAGCGAGTCAAAGAGAGACTTGCCCAGGCCGGGTTTGAGGCCGAGATTTGGGATGATGTCGTGCCTGAGGCTCCAGTGGAGAATATCCTTAAAGGTGCCGAAGCGGTGAACGCTCACCAACCTTCGATAATCGTGGCCGTGGGTGGTGGCTCAGCGATTGATTCAGCCAAGATGATCTGGCTGCTTTACGAGAAGCCATAGCCTGCATCGGGGCTGCTGGTGAGAACCTGGTGCCGATCGCTGCAGTAATGAACGACGGCCGTCGGGCTTCCTGCTTGTCTTCCCCCTAGTCTCCGGTGGGTGAAGCGGCTGGTGGGGCATTAGGATAAAGTAATGGCCTTTGCTGGCGAGGCCCCCAACCCTTATCTGGATCGCAACACTGCTCCTCGGCGGCGGATTCCTGTGCGCTGGCGTTGTTTACAGCCTCAAGCTGCTGGAAAAAGCCCAACAGAAGTCCTAGAGTGAGCCTTCAGCGTCTGCTTGAAGGATTGAGGGCATATGTGGGTGGTGGACCACGTCGTGCGCAGGGTGCGAGTGTTGCTGCTGCTGGCCAGGATACCTCCCACCGTCCCCCCACCTAGCAAGTTACCGGCTGGTAGACGATACTGGTCCACCTCATGTTCGAAGTGGAGGGACCTGTTCAAGCGAAAACCACAGGGGGATGTGCCCCAGCTTATATCGGGACAAGGATCCCCCGCCTTCCCAGGTGAGCTGGCTTTGCTCCTTCGTTCTCGCACTTGTTCTTGTGTTACATGAATCACTACTTATCTTTGGAGAACTCTTATGTCTTTGGAGAGCTGTTTCTCACCAACCTCTGGCGAAGTTCAGTCATAGTGTCTCCCATGCATTGAAAATGGTCCAACCTCTTGTGCTGGATCGAAGTTGGGAGTATAATTAAAGAGTAGTTTTCGTTGCTGATGTAGCTCAGCGGTAGAGCAGCGCACTCGTAATGCGCAGGTCGTGGGTTCGAATCCCACCATCAGCTCCAGGGAAATCAAGAAAGGCAAGGGTTTGCGGGCTGGCAACCCTTGCCTGTTATTTTCTGGGACGATTTTTCTACCAATTTTCAACCACGCCTGTCGCGCAGAATCTTTTCCAGCTTCTGTGCTGCCTCACGCTGGAGGGTCGGCATGACGTGGGAGTAGAGGTCCTGGGTAATGCTTATCTGAGAGTGACCAAGCCTTTCCGACACCACCTTCGGGTGGACGCCTAGGCTTAAGAGGTAAGAGGCGTGCAGGTGGCGGAGACCGTGAAAGGTGACCGGGATTCCAAGCTTCCGCGCCAGGTTCCTGAAGGCGCTGGAGAGCGTCGGTGGGTGGATTGGTGAACCGTCTTCGAGACAGCAGACGAGGTTGAAGTTCTTGTAGGCGCTTCCCCAATGCACGCGTTCTTCGAGCTGGAGCTTTCTGTGGGCCTTGAGTTCTTTTACCACTGTAGGCGAAATTGCGATTGTGCGCAGCGAGCTTTTCGCCTTCGGCGGTTTGAAAACGGGTTCTCCCTGCTTTCTCTGATAAAGTGCCTGTCTTACGTGGATTTCCCCGCGTTCAAGGTCAACATCTCCCCAGCGCAGCCCCAAAATTTCTCCCATTCTCATTCCGGTGTGGACGGCGAGGAAGATGGGCATGTAGAGGTATGTCCCTTTTGCAGCCTCGAGGAGCAGTGCCACGTCCTCCTGAGACAGCACTGTGAAACTGCTTTTCTTTGCCTTCTTTGGCGGATCTACGTAGTCGGCAGGGTTCCTGCTGAGGAGTTGGAGTTTGACGGCCTGCTCGAGGGCCTTGTGCAGCACCCTGTGGTGATACAGGACCGTGTTGGGGGAAAGTCCTTTTCCCACGCTCTTCTTGTTGTCCCTCCGACCTTCCTCGAGATCCCGCGTATACATCTCCTGAATGTGCAGGGGTTGGAGTTTCTGCAGGGGGATGCTGCCGATTGCCGGGATGAGGTGTTGGAAGATGGCGATGCGGTAACGTTCGTATGTTGACGGTGCGATGTTCTTCTTGTGGTCTTTAAGCCAGCGCTGGAGGTATTCGGCGACGGTCAGTTTGCCTGGATCAACGAATGTGCCGGTGTCCACCTGCTGGAGAAGCTCCACCAGTTTCTTTTCCGCGTCTTTCCTCGTCCCCCGGACCGTCACCCATTTCTTTTTATACTTCCCAGTTATCGGGTCCTTCCCGAGCGAGACGATGACCTGCCAGCTTATATCTCCCCGTTTGTTCACCCGCTTGCGGATCTGCCCGCGCAAAGTTCCTCCCTCCTTTTCCCAGGTTCAAATCGAAATAAGGATACCTCCAAAATTTCACGTCTTTTACCCCTTGTCTGAGATCATAGTCACGTAGTTTCGTCTTCCAGCAGCGCTTCCTTCTCTGGTGGTAGCAGCAGCCACATCTGCTTCGCCAATTCTTCCGCCATGTGGTCTGCCGCCTTCAGTTTCCCCGCTCTCTTCAGGAAGTCTTTCTCTTCTCTCACTTCCGGCCTCTCGCTCAGGTCGCACAATACCTCGCTCCATGTCCTCAGGGCGTTCACCACGTGCTGGTTCAGCCTCTCCTCGAACTTCCTCTGCTTCTTCAGGTATTCGCTCCACTTCGGAAGCCACTTCTCCCAGTATTCTCTCGCCTCTTTCTTCCACCGCTCCGCTATCAGTGTGTCCAGTATCTCTTCGTCGCTCAGGTGGTGCAGAAACACCTTCTTCCACCCCCCTTCCCGGCTCGCAAGACTTTGAAAAGACCTGGCTTCTGCAGTTAATTCTTGCCCGCTTCACTTCTTCAACGAGAAGGCCTTTATTTTGCGTCCTGCTTAGGTCCTGCCAGCAGCGAAATGATGTCGTTATCAGTTCCGCTTCGGTTCAGCATTTCGGCGGCTCTAATAACCCTTCAGCACGCTGAAGAGTCCCACCACAATGCAGACAGCGTAGAAAAGATAGACCGCACAGAGCCAGAAGTTCTGCCTCACTTGGAGTCAACCTCCTCATCGGGGACATAGACCAGCAGGTCACCAGGCTGGCAGTCCAGGGCTCTGCAGAGGCGATTCAGGACATCCACGTCTATGGCGTTTACTTTACCGTGATAATACCTGCTTACCGTGTCCCTGCCGACACCAGCGTGGGTTGCTAAGTCCTTTATACGCCACTTTTTCTCAGCCATTTTAATGTGAATGCGAAATTCAATCATGCCATCATCCCCCTTCTAATTGCAATTATAATGCAACAAAAAAATGCTGACAACCAACAAAAAGGTGTTGACAAAGTGGTTCGGTTGGAGTATAATGTAGGCAGAAGCCAACAAAAAGAAGGAAGGAGGATGTTTTTCCATGCTAACCCAACTCATCAAGCAGGCCCAGGCCCTGCCGAGGGAAATCGAAAGCCTGACGGTGGAGGTGGCCAGAGCGAAGCAGGACCTGCACGACCTGCTTCAGTTCAAGGCGGAATACGAGGCCAGGGTGGCAGGGGAAGTTGCTGATGAGACCGACGGAGACGGGAAGAAGAAGTATCCCAACGAGCAGGCGAGGAAGGCGGAAATCTTCAGGAGACTGAGCGAGAGCGAAGAGTGGAGCAAGTTGGAGCTTGCAGTGAGGGAAGCGAGAAGCAAGACGGTGGAACTCGAAGCCAGGCTGGAGAGAGCGAGATACGAGCACAGGAGCACTACAACACTCCTGAACCTGCTGGCAGGAGCAGTCCAGGCAGGCAGCCAGGATATCCTGAAGCAGGTCCTGGAGGGAGCAGAAGAAGCCAGGAGAGAGCAGTGCATGGAGAACTTCGTGAAGGCCTGCAGTGGTGAGCTGCCGAAGCAGGAGAGCAACGGAAACGGAAACGGCCTCAAGAAGGCGGAAGTGAAAGTGCTGGAGGTAAGGCCGGGGAAGTCCGAAGGCACAATCAGGGCATGGTGCGAAGCAGGGAACGGCGAAAAGGTTGCGGTGTATGCGAAGAACGGGACGGCGAAGAAGCTGGCCGGTGCAGTGGGCAGTTTGGTGAACGTGAGCTACAAGGAGCTGGACGCAGGCTGGTATGCGGTGAAGGTGGGATGAGGGCCCGGGGGGAGCACCCCCAGGCCAATCCCACGCGGAACGAGGAGGACTGCCTGGGTTTAGGATTCTACGTAAAAAGGAGAAAATCCTGCTTTGGCTGCTGCCTAATGCCTTACCCGCAGCGAACGGGAAACCTTAATCCTGTGAGCCAGGAGCAGAGCGAAAGGAGGGTGGAAAACGAGGGAGAAAGGAGCAACTTTGGCCAGGGTTTTCGGGGTTTGTCCCGAAGGTGGAGTGCCTGATACTATCAGAAAAAACTGCAGGGGAGGAGTCCTGTCGTGAAGGGAGACAGAAGTTTGTTGGAACTGGCCGATTTCGCGGAGAGCGAACTTCAGGAGGTGTTCCGCCGATTCGTCTTCGGCCATAGGGAAGAAAAGATTGTCGAGAAAGCGAAGGAGGAAGTCAGGGCCAGGATCGAAGCGGAGCTTGGGGACAAAGCGGGCCTGCTGGAATCTTACGATGAGCTGGCTGGGTGGGAGAAAAGGATGTTTGAGATGGTTGGCCTCACAGCAGGGATGAGAGCTGCTTTTAGACTGCTTTCTGTCATCCACAACCCACAACTACTGATTTTCCCAGCGTGGGGTGAGAGCGCGGAAGAAACATGCCAGAGAGTGCTGGAGGAGATGAAGCAGGTGCTGGACGGGAAGTCCGCTTGAGCAGGGTGGCCAAACGG
>DAINRC010000115.1:2790-5706 GCA_036742135.1 Bacillota bacterium | reverse complement strand
GATTTTACCCTGACAATATCACAGACGGATCACACTTCACCTAGGGAAAGGTTAAATGCACTTGAGCTCGACCCTGGAAAACCCAAAAGTCTCAGGGCTGAACAAAACGAGCAGAAAAAATGAGGGCAGGAAGCGGACGCCTTCCCTAGCTCAGTTGCCGTCTTGGGAACTTTCGGGTAGACTTTAGGCTTGGCACTGTTGTCGTCGATGCCCCACCCAGATGGATTGAATTCCATATAAGTGGAGCAGCATTGACCTGGGACAAAACTAAATGTAGAATGGAAAGGAAAACAGGAGGGGAAGGTCTTGGACAGATACGGACACGACAGCCCGATCCAGGAAGGGGAACTGCTCATCTTCCAGGACACAGCCGGAAAAAAGGAGCTCAAAAGGGTCACCAGGGAAAAAACGATCAAGATCAAGCGTTACCGCAACTGTAAAATTGACCCCCAGGCGGTCATCGGGAAAATGCCAGGCAGTGAAGTTTCCTCCATCTCCGGGAAGAGGAGCTTCACCATCTACCGCCCAACCCTGAAGGACTACATCATGACGATGCCCCGCAAGAGCAACATCATCTACCCGAAGGACATCGGCATCATCCTGATGTGGGCAGACATCTTCCCTGGAGCAAAGGTGCTCACAGCAGGTGTAGGTTCGGGAGCACTGATGATCGCCCTGCTCGAAGTCGCCGGTCCCTCAGGCCTTGTCCTCGGCTACGACAACAGAATGGATATGCTAGAATTCGCCCGGGAGAACATCATCAATTTCTTCGGGGAAGGCCCTCTCAACATGATCCTGCGGAATGTGGACATCTACGAGGGAATCCCTGACTCCCAACTCGACAGAGCAGTGATCGATGTCCCCGAACCCTGGAAAGCCTTGGGGAACCTCGCCGATGCCCTCAAACCCTCCGGTCTCGTGGCCTTCTACCTCCCCAGCACCAACCAGGTGGAAAAACTGCAGCAGGAAATGGAGAACTTTCCTCAATTGCAGTACCTGGAAACACTAGAGGTCCTCGTCAGGAAGTGGCATGTGCAGTCTCCGAGTGTGCGTCCAGAGCACCAAATGGTCGGCCACACCGGGTTCCTCACTTTCGCCAGGCGCCTCAGCAAAAACAGCAACCCCGATTTTCAATCAGCTCTTTAATCAGCGCGAGCCAAGATAAGCGACAGCACTCAAGGCTGCAGTCAAACCTTCACCAACAGCCTTCCCAATTTGGTAGGGCTTGCCTGTGCAGTCTCCCGCTGCAAAGATACCAGGGATGTTCGTTTCCATCCCCCTGCCGACAACAATTGCCCCATTGTCCACTTTGAGCCCTTCGACAAGCTGCTCCACTGGCCTGAAATCACGAATGACAAAAACCCCGGACACATGGAGTTCCTCACCTGAAGAGAGAGAGAGCGCCTTAACCTTTTCTTCTCCCAGGATTGCCTGGGGCTTCTCCAGGCGGACTTCCACATTCGGGCTGACCCGCACCTCTCCCTTGTAAAGGGGGAAGTAGTAGACTTTGTTGCATAGTTCGGCGAGGAAATTGACCTCACCTTCCGCTTCGGCAGTCCCACCAATAACAGCCACATCCTTTCCCTTGTAGAGAGCGGCATCACACGTGGCGCAGTAGCTGACTCCCCGCCCCAGCAGTTCTTTTTCCCCAGGCAGCAGGAAGGCCTGGCGGACGCCTGTCGCCAGAATTACAGCCCGGGCCTTGAACATCTGGAGGTCCTTCGTCATACAGGTAAACTCTTCACCAGGATATACCATATCCACTTTGGCTTCCATGATCACGGCCCCGAGACTGCGGGCGTGCTGGAGAAACCGCTCCATCAATTCCTCCCCACTGATCCCGGGGAGCCCCGGATAGTTGTCCACATGAGGTGCTTTCCGCAGCTTCTCAGAACCGATCTCGGCACCCAAAACGAGCACCTCTTTTCTCCTGACGCGGGCATTGATCGCCGCGGCAATTCCGGCCGGACCTGCCCCCACAACCAAAAGGTCCCAGAGTTTGGTGGTTTCCTTCATTTCGTTATCCCTCCATCCGCTTCAAGTGCTCTTTAACTGCCGCAACCAGACCAAAGCAGCCGCTAAGCATCATGTCTCCGTAAGGCACCGCAAAGTAGCCGATGCCCTCAGCAAGATGACGGTTGGGGCCGGTAATGGCCACAAAATCGAAGCACTCCCATCCAGGAGCACCGGGAACCCGCGCGCAACCGTGCCCTCCATCCTCATAAACCTCGTCATTGGAAACCTCTCCTCTGACGAAACGATCGAGATAATCCTTAAGCTTCTCAGGCGTCATCAGACGGGTGTGGTGCTCGAAGATGCCCCAGACGCGCTCACCTCGGACAAGGGCAGCGAGAACATGCTGGTTGCCCACATTGACCACAGCGATCCCATCTTCGCGGTGAGCAGCAACAGCAGGGTCGAGAAGCGCGCCCCAAATCGCCGCGGCACCGGTGTCCATAAGAAACGCATGGGGAACAATCTCCTGGATCGCTTTCATCCGCGTTAGGTACGGCGGGACCTCTGTGTAGAGCAAATCGGAAAGCCGACCTCCCTCTTCGAGGAAATGTTCCCAGTGCTCAAAACGAAACCTTCTGTTGCTCTTCCCGATGGCCTCGCCATGGTCCTGGACGGCAACAGCAACCATCTCAGGAAGTTCAAGATCATAAAGAGAGAAGACCTGGCGCAAGTTGTCCATGTCGAGGTCCTGGAGATAGAGCCCAATGCAAAACTTTGGGGGAGCCTCTTCGACGATCTGCACTCCCATTGCCTCAACTTCCCTGAGATCATCGCGGATGGTTTTCGCAGGCTCTGGCAAGGAATAGACCCGCAGTCCAGCAGCCAGATGACGCTTGAGGGCCCTCACAATAGGCCCCCCTCCCATCAAGCGGCCACACAGAAACACATCTTGGCCTCTTT
>DAINRC010000115.1:0-2780 GCA_036742135.1 Bacillota bacterium | reverse complement strand
GGGCAACCCTCTCGGCGAAAATCCGCGTCTGGGAAGGAAGCACCATTTTGACGCAATTTTCTACAGGGACCCCCTCCTCATAGAGGAGGATGTCCTGGGTCCCTGCTCCGATATCGACCGCTAGCAGCGAAAACTTGTCCATTTATCCTTAACCTCCTTACAGCTTCCATCATACACCCCAGAATAAATCCTGGCAACCTCGGAAGGAGAAAATTGTCGAAAAGCGAAAAATAAAAAAACAAAAAAGGAAATTTAAACACCCTGAGGTAAGGAGAAGGTAAATGCTCAGAATACCGCTAAAAAAAGCCAGACCGGGAATGGTTCTGGCACGACACATCTACAACGCAAACGGCAAGGTGCTCCTCGCCGCCGGTGTCGAGCTCGAAGAGCACTACATCAAGCGCCTGAAAGAAATGGGCGTTTCTTCGATCTACATCCACGACAAATACACCAATGGAATCGAGCTGATCGAGGCCATTTCTGAAGAAACGCGCCTCCGGGCCGAGTCCACTGTTGCCAAGGTCTTCCAGGACGCACGCGAGAACCGGGAACTGAACGTCCAAGCCATCTCCAACACTACAGAACACATCATCGACGAGATCCTGAAAAATAAAAACGCCCTCGTCAACCTCGCCGAAGTCAGGGCTTACGACAACTACACGTTTGCCCATTCTGTAAATGTTTGCGTTCTCGCCGTGATCACAGGTGTCTCCCTAGGCCTCAACAAGATGCAGTTGCGCGACCTGGGCATCGGCGCCCTTCTCCACGACATCGGAAAAACGCAGATCGACCCCGCACTCCTCAACAAAGGTGAGCCCCTCAACGGTTCCGAGTTCGAGGCAATTAAGAGACACACTCACTTAGGTTTCGAGGTCTTGCGTCAGGCCTCAGAAATTTCTCTCCTATCCGCCCACGTGGCCTTCCAGCACCACGAGCGCCTTGACGGTAGCGGCTACCCCCGCGGCCTGAAAAGCAAAGAGATCCACCCCTACGCCATGATCACGGCAGTAGCTGACATCTACGATGCCCTTATTTCCGACCGCCCCTACCGCTTGGGGATACCTCCCTACCAGGCGCTTGATTTGATCGCTCAGCAGGCAGAACGCACCCTTGACCCCGAAATCGTCACTGCCTTTACGAAGAACATTGCCCCTTACCCAGTGACCACTCCCGTCCAACTGAACACCGGGGAAATCGGGATCGTCGTCGATGTCAACAAGGACTACCGCCACCGCCCGGTGGTGCGGGTGATCTTCGATGCAGAACTCAAGGAACTACCTGAATACCGAGAAGTCGACCTTTCCAAAAACAAAGACCTCTACATCGCCAAGGTGCTTTCCCCTGGAGAGTTTCCAATTGTCAGCGAGTCTTCACCACAGGTGAGAAGGAAAGATCTTTTCGCCGAGCTTCGCTCTGCGGAAAATGAGGTTGTAAAAGACAGCCCTGTTTAAGTTCTCCGGGTTTCCCCCATAGCGCTCAACGATGTCCACGCAAAGGCTCCAAAAAGAGAAAAAGGGGTTCAAGGAGGCGCCAAGGCTGCAGTAGATCTCCCTACCCTTATCGGTGAGACACAACTCCGGTTTCTCGAGAATCAACCCTTCATTTTTCAATTCATCGAGGATGCGTCTCACAGTCCTGCTGTAGGCACCGGTCCGGGTGCGAACAAAATCGTAGATCCCCAACTGCTGACGTTCGGTCTTCTCGGCACTGGCAAGGAAAAGCAGATTCTGGAGAGAGCGAGCTGACTCGAACCGGTAACACATAAGCAAGCGCAGGATCAGGAGGTGTTTCAGGGTCCAGGGAATCACACATCCGCATCTCCCACACGACACTCACCTAAGATTCAGAGGCCCGTACCATCAGAGATTTCTTCGCCAAGGTAACTTCTTTCTCCTGCCGCAACCTCTTGAAAAACGTATTCCTGATAAGCTTTCCTCAGGAACAGAGCAACACACCCCGGCTTCCCGGAGCCGATTTCCCTGCCATCAACAGCAACAAGGGGCATCACTTCTAGAAGCGAGTTGGTCAGAAACGCCTCCTTCGCCCTCCTAAAGTCTTCAGGAAAAACAGCCTTCTCTTCAAGCACAAAACCCCTCTCCCGCGCCAGTCTGATCACGATTTCCCTAGTAATTCCTGGCAGAATCCCGCTCTCTAGAGGAGGAGTAATGATCAGGTTTCCGGGAAAAACGAGAAACAGATTGCTGATCGTGCCCTCGGCTACCTCACCTCTGAGGTTCAAGAAAATCCCCTCATCTGCCCCCCGGGCGGCAGCCTCCAGGCGGCCAAGGACATTCTCCAGAAAGTTCAGAGACTTCAGAGAAACAAGAGGTGAAAACTGGCTGCGGGGAAAACTCACAGTAACTGCGCGGAAGCCGCGGCCGTAAAATTCTTGAGGATAAGGCTCCCCAACATCTGCTGAGATCACCACCTCCCGCAACCCCTTTTCAACTTCTTCTCTGGGATAAGGAATTTTTAGCACCTGGCAGCCTTCTCTAAGGCGAGCCAGGTGCTGCTTCAAGGCAAATGGTTTCCCCTGGTAAACCCTTACTGTTTCAAAGAGGCCATCTCCATACAGAAACCCCCTCTCCCTAAACCCCAGGCAGGGCTCATCTCCGGAAACGAAACTGCCGTTCACCCAGGCACAAGCGGACACTCGAAAACCACCTCCTCTTGAAGACCGAGGGCTTGCAGCAGAGCACGCCCTTTATAGATCGTTTCCCAGTATTCAGCCTCGGGGTCGGAATCGGCAACGATTCCCCCGCCCACCTGAAAATAAGCAA
>DAINRC010000114.1:0-5730 GCA_036742135.1 Bacillota bacterium | reverse complement strand
GCCGGAAGGCGGCTTAAAACTGCCTGAAGGAATCCCCGGGTTTTAACTCTGGGGAGGAGGTCAAAACATGAACATTGTCTAGAAGTTCATGGCTTAGCACCTCACCTTGCTCAACACGGCAGTGCTTTCATGGGTAGGTGAACTTGGTCGAAGATCAATAAAGACCCATTGCTTCCCGAACTTCGGCCATCGTCTCCTGTGCTTTTAGACGCGCCTTCTGGGACCCTTCCTCCAGGACGCCCCAAACAAAATCAGGATCCTTTTCTAGTTTTGCCCTTCGTTCCCAGTAAGGACTCAGCAAACTTGTGAGTACTTCCACCATTATCTTCTTGCAGGGCACACAACCAATCTTCCCCTGACGGCAAGACTCTGCAATCTCATCAACCTGATGGCGATTGAAAAGGCGGTGGAAAGCAAAAACCGTGCACACTTCGGGATGACCTGGGTCTGTGGGATGGATGCGGGCAGGATCAGTGACCATCATCCTCACCTTTTTCTTCAGCTCTTCAGGGGTAGTTGCAAGAGGAATCTCGTTCCCGTAGCTTTTACTCATTTTCCTTCCATCGATTCCGGGCACCAAAGCGACTTCTGCTAGGTAGGCCTGGGGTTCAGGAAAAAGCTTAGTATTGTACAAGTAGTTAAAGCGGCGAGCAACTTCCCTACACATCTCGAGGTGAGGCAGTTGATCTTCTCCAACAGGGACGAGATCAGCCCTATAAATCAGGATATCTGCTGCTTGCAGCAAGGGATACCCCAGGAAACCGTAAGTTCGCACATCTTTCCCAAGTTCCCGAAATTGCTGGAGTTGCTCCTTGTAGGTCGGACACCTTTCTAACCAGGATACCGGAGTAAACATGGAAAAAAGAAGGTGCAGTTCGGCGTGTTCTTTTACCTGGGATTGCACAAAGATGACACTTTTTTCTGGATTAAGACCAACCATCAGCCAATCGAGAACCATTTCCCTTGTATTTTCTTTAAGGACAGAAGGGTCATCAAACGAAGTCGTCAGGGCGTGCCAATCGGCTACCATGAAGTAGCAGCAATGCTCTTCTTGAAGTTTTTTCCAATTCTCGAGAACGCTTAAGTGACCGAGGTGAAGTTTTCCTGTCGGCCTCATCCCGCTCAAAACAGTTTTTTGTTCCACTGGTTCATCCCTTCTTCCACAAAAATTTAAATCCCTCAAAAAAATCCCCTGAAAGGTAAAGCGAAAATATGGGCAACAAGGTTCAACAAATAGATCACAAATTCAGAAACAGGTATAAGAATTTTTCCAATCAGGCCAGTAGCAACCAAGATCAACAGAATAACAGGACCATAAGCCTCAAGTTGATAGATGGGACCACTTGACTTCAAGAGACCGGCAAGAATCTTGGCCCCGTCAAGTGGTGGTACAGGAATCAAGTTAAACACAGCAAGGTAAACATTGACAACAACAAGTGCCCGCAAAATATCCACCAAAATGTTCTGGGAGTTGAGAATAACTAAATCTGGCAAAGCGAGAGTGAGGATGAAGGCACTCGTGAAGGCCACCACCAGGTTCATCAAAGGACCCGCCAGGGCCACAAGCATCATTCCCTGCCTCGGTCCATAGCGCAGGTTCCAAGGATTCACCTGCACAGGCTTTGCCCACCCAAAGCCGGCAACTAGAAGCAGTAAAAAGCCAAGAGCATCAATGTGGACAATTGGGTTCAAGGTGAGTCTTCCTTGGTAACGGGGAGTAGGATCTCCAAGGAAGTCCGCCATCTTCCCATGGGCATACTCGTGAAAAGTGATGGCAACAACTACTGCCGGCAGCCAAAGCAAAATTCTGCTCAAGCTCAGGTCAAGCACTACAATCTTTCCTTTCGAGAACTCCCGCCTTTTGCAGAAGTTCAGTTAATCGTTCTTTACTGATTATTTCGACTATTTGTTCATTTAGTTGCAATTCTGTAAACCTTCCCCAAACTTCTCTGAACTTCCCTTTCTCAAGGCAAATCTCGAGCTCATCCTCCAGATGCCTCAAGGAAACTCCGA
This sequence comes from Bacillota bacterium, assembly GCA_036742135.1. Lineage (GTDB taxonomy): Bacteria > Bacillota > DSM-12270 > Thermacetogeniales > Thermacetogeniaceae > 50-218. The sequence goes on along the minus strand of DAINRC010000114.1, from coordinate 3,717 downwards.
GCAAAAGCTTTTCCTTGATCGCACTTTCCAGAAGAATTTTCGTCTGTTTCTCCAACCGGTACCCCAGCATTTGTTCATACCTTATTGCCTTCAAGATCCTTAGCGGGTCTTCCACAAAACTAAAATTATGAAGGACACGGACCAGGCCCTTGAGAAGGTCTCCCTGCCCTCCAAAAAAGTCCAGCAAGCGACCAAAAGAGGAAGCATTCAAAAGAACAGCTAAAGTATCGACTGTGAAATCTCTTTTGTAAAGTTCATCTCGGAGAGCAACCCGCTCCTGGTTTCTCCTGCTTGGATATTCCGAAAATTCTGAACTGGCAACCCGGAACTGGAGAACATAACCATGGGGTAAACTCAACAAAAGAAGGTCTTCCCCAGCAGGTTGGTTAAAAACCTCGCTTAGGTGTTCTAAGAAACCCCGGTCACCTTCTACGATCAATTCCATCTTCTTTCCTGGCTGGCCGCGGAGGAGATCGCGAACAAAATCTCCTACGAGATAAACGCTGGTTCCAGCCTTTTCAGCAGTAACTCCAACCTTTTGGAACACCTCCAACAAAAACCCCGGAAGGCGGCGCTCTAAAAGTCCTGAGATGTCCCAGTTCTTGCCGAAAATAACCTGATCAGTAGCATCACCACTCACGTAGAGGTGACGGTAGGGGTGAGGATATTTGCCTGAGTGCAGAACATTCAACACATCACTCCGAGAAACGATCCCTACCAGGCGACCGGAAGCATCAACTACCGGAAGCCGACCAATGTCATATTTTACAAGAAGCCTCTGGGCTTCGGCAAGTGGAGCCTCTGGAGTTACAGTAACAACATTCCTACTCATGTACCCTTTTACAGGTGCATGAGTTAGGCTGTGCTGGAGCGCCTTATCGATGTCTCTCCTAGAAATAATCCCCACAAGAACTCCGTCTTCAACCACAGGTAGCCCAGAATGCCCGTAACGAAGCATTATCCGACCTGCCTCTTTCAGGGTAGTGTCTGGACTTACTGTTTTCACAGGTGTTGACATGATTTCTCTGACAACCGGTCCTGACTTCACCTGTCTCCTAAGAATTTCTACAAGCTTTTCCGCAACCTCTTCCAGAGTGTCGTCTCTGACCACCGCCGCGGCTGCTCGGTAATGGCCACCACCTTGCCAATTTCTCAAGATTTCATTTACTTTGATCATCTCAGTCCGGCTTCTGGACGTAAGGTAAACCTTAGTTCCCATCTGTACAAGCAAGAAACTGGCATCACAATTCACGATCTCGGTAACCCTGTGAGCAATCACATCGAGTCCCCGGATGTAGTGAGGCACACTTGCTTTTGCCAGAAAAACCTGTAACCCCTGAATATCGATAACCTCTCCCGCATCCAGCAGTTTTTTCAAAAGATTCCTTTGCTCTGGAGACAATGTCCAACCCAGGTAACTAGAGACAATGCTGAGATCAGCTCCACACCGCAAAAGGAAAGCTACTGCTTCGACATCACGTACTGTGGTCGAAGAAAAAGTAAGAGAACCAGTATCTTCGTAAATTCCCAAACAAAAAAGCGTAGCTTCCAGGTGATCTATCGGTATCTGTCTGCTTCTTAAAATTTCGACGAGAATTGTTGTCGTTGCCCCCACAGGTTCCACCACCCGGGAGGTAGCACGGAGATCCTCAGGTGTTGGGGGATGATGGTCAAAAAGATGAATTTCTTCCACCTCTCCAGCTTCAACGAGAGAACGAACCTTACCAAGCCGGGTAGGTTTTGCGGTATCAACCACAATCAACCTGTGGACCTTAGTTGAGGGCAACCCCGAAAAACGCGCTGGAAACCATACATCCCGGTAAAGGGACATGTATCTGCGGACATTGGGTTGAACCTGTTCACTGAGAACAATTTCAGCACCGGGATAAAGTTTCCGAGCCGCAACCATTGATGCAAACCCATCAAAATCAGTATTTACGTGACTAGTGATAACCTCCACAAACCGCTCCTCTCCCTCAACAAGGGGCGTGTTTGCCATTTGTGGCATTGTTTTTGGAAAAACGCTCAGGGAGAAGCTGCTTATCTACGAGATCTTCATAAGTTTCCCGAGCAACAATCAGTTCTGCCTGACCGTTATAGACCAGCACAACAGCAGGGCGAGGCAACCAGTTATAGTTACTGGACATAGAATAGGTATAGGCACCAGTACAGGATATTGCTAAAATGTCCCCAGGCTCAACATAAGGGACAGGTAGGTCCCAAATAAGCATATCACCAGACTCACAACATCTTCCAGTAATAGAAACAACTTCCCGGATAGGTTGGTCAGCCTTGTTGGCTACAACCCCTTCATAGCGCGCTTTGTAAAGTGCAGGTCGGGGATTATCCGTCATTCCTCCATCAACGGCAACATACTTGCGGACTCCGGGTATGTCCTTTATCGAACCTATAGTGTAAATTGTTGTCCCCGCAGGCCCTACAATCGAGCGTCCTGGTTCGACAATGATCCTCGGACGGGGGTAACCGAACTCTGCAGCAGCCTTTTCCACATTTTCTCTGATCACCTTGGCATATTCGTCAACTGAAGGGGGGTCATCACCTTCAACATAATATATTCCCAAACCTCCACCTAAATCCAGTTCCGCAGCAACCCACCCCGTTTTTTCCCGAAGCTCCTGAAGAAATTCCATCATCACTCTTGCAGTGTGACCGAAGGCAGCAAGTTCCAGGATCTGAGAACCGATATGACAGTGGAGACCTGTTAGATTAAGGTTATCCGAAGCCAAAGCAATTTCCACAGCGCGCAAGGCATCGCCATTAGCAAGGGTGAAGCCGAATTTGGAATCAATTTGCCCGGTTCTTATGTACTCGTGGCTGTGGGCCTCGATGCCAGGAGCAACCCGCAACAGGATCGAAGGATGGTGTCCCCCATCTTCAGCAATTTTCTGGAGAACCTCAAGCTCATGAAAATTATCGACAACAATCCTACCTACTCCCTTCTCGAGGGCAAATCTCAGTTCTGCAGGAGACTTATTGTTGCCGTGGAAGAAGATCTTTTCAGGAGGGAAACCAGCCTGGAGGGCGATGTGAAGTTCGCCACCAGAGACTACATCCAACCCAAGTCCTTCTTCTTCAATGATTCTACACATTGCCATAACTAAAAAGGCCTTCCCGGCGTAGATCACCAGATCAGATTCTGCTTTGCCAGTAAAGGCCTGATAATACTTCCGGCAGTTTTCCCTGATGAGGGCTTCATCGACAATGTATAGTGGTGTTCCAAATTCTTGAGCCAGGTCAACAACATCGCAACCTCCGATTTCCAAATGACCCTTCGAATTAATCTTCATGGTCCCATGCAACTTCACTGCCAGAATCCCCTTTCTTCTCCCTCAAACTACAGCTTGCAATGTTTAGTTCATTCTAGCATGGTCGCCCAGTAGTGTCAACGAAAACGAAAAGGAACGAACTGAGAAGGAGGAGAAAAAGTTCTGTTGACCACACTTAGAAGAGCTGCGAGGATTTTCTGATATTGCTTTGTAAAAAAGCCACCTACTTCTCTCTGACCGTGAGCTAGGAACCGTGAACAAAAAACTGCTACCACAAGTGCTGGGCAAACTTAGGCCAAAGTGGGCATAATGCTCTTCTTACCTGACATCCCCCAAAAGAAACTACCTGGCAAAATCACAGACGGGCCACGGTAATAAAAAATTTCTGTCAAGCGTCAGTGACTTTGTCACCTAAAACTGGTCTGTGATT
>DAINRC010000113.1:633-5902 GCA_036742135.1 Bacillota bacterium | reverse complement strand
ATTCCCGGTTTGGAAATATCCGTATGACTCTTTCTCGACGGCGGATTTCTTCGTTCAATCTTTCCAGGCCGTTGGTCGTACGCAAACGTTTGCGGTATTTTTCGGGTAACCTTAACACAGCCGTGGCATCGTCAAACCCTTTTTCAAGGATTTCCATGGCTCGAGGTGCTTTCTTCCCGTATACCTCAAGGGTCTTTGTCAATAACATACGGGCTGTATCCATATCCGGGGCGTTTAAAATGGCCTGAACATTTGCCTTGACTTCACTGTGAGCAGCCCTGGGCGTTGCATCCAGGACATTGCGCATGAAATGAGTCTGGCAGCGCTGCCAACTAGCTCCTTGAAAGTTTCTGCGCACGGCTCTTACCAATCCCCGGTGGTCGTCGGAAACTACTAAATCAACGCCGTTTAATCCCCGGTCTTTTAACCAGCAGAAGAATTTATTCCAACTCTCTTCAGATTCGCTGTCACCAATCATGAATCCCAAAACTTCCCGTATTCCTTGCTGGTTTACGCCGACAGCTATCAGCATGCTTCTGTGTACTACCCGCTGGTCTTCTCTGATCCTGATAATCAGGGCATCGACGATTAGAAAGGGATAATGGTTGTCATTTAAGGGACGGTTTTTCCAGGCATTTATCAACGGGTCAAGCCTTCTGCACAGTTCAGAGACCAGGGACTTTGATATCCTTGTACCGCACAGTTCTTCGGTTATTTCGGCGACTTTACGAGTTGACACCCCGTTCACTACCATTTCCATCAGTGCCAGGATGAAGGCCTGTTCGCTTCTCTGGTAGCGGCTGAAAAGCTCAGTTGAAAACTTGCCGTTACGCAGACGTGGAACTCTAAGCGTAATGCTTCCAACCCGGGTTGTCAGGGTATGGGGATAAGTACCGTTCCTGTAGCCCTGGCGTTCTTCGGTTCTTTCATAAGGTGCAGCTCGTAACTGTTCCGTGGCTTGTGCCTCCAATATCTGATTCAGGATTGACTCCAGCAGCTTAGATACGCCGGAATCCCTGGCACCCGACAAAAATAGATGCTGAAGTAATTCTGAGTCGATGGTAACATGGTATTGAGCCACTACAAGGTCACCTCCGGTTATGGTTTTGTTTTTTGGTCACTTACCATTTTAACCAGAGGCCTTGTTTTGGCTCTATCTTTTTACACAATTATACGGACTCAACTGTGGTTCTTCGTTTTGTCCCATCGCCTTTTTTAGCAAATTGAATCTCTTGACCTTCAACTCCTCTGAAACTGGTTGTTACATTGATGGTTTTTGTGATATCAAAAGGTTGGTGCTCAATGTCGATAAGGATTTCCTGAACATCAGGAAGAAACTCCTTAATTCTATTCTAGGCAGGACTTCTTGATTAATTTCTTTTTGCTTTTCCTCTGCAATCAGGTGAAGATTTTCCGCGAAAATAGTTGATAATTCTTTGTCTGTTCCTTCAACTTTGAATCTCCAAATACTCTTGATGGTTTCCTTTAAATACACGTCAATTTATTATAACTTGAAGAGAAAAGATAAAATGTCAAAATATGTCGATATAGTAAGTATTTAAGTCTTATCATTTTGAGGACAGGTAAGCTATTTATAGAAAAAGAAGTCACAAGGTAAGCCTAGCGGTTTTGGAGGCTACTGCTTTAAACAAATACCTGGATTTGGGAGAGTTTTTGTCATGGACGAGAAGTTTCGTGACTTAATCTTTTCGCTTATAGGCAAAGCACTTGGATTGGTGCAAAGCTTTGCCCGCGAGGGCAGGCAGGTGCCGCAAGAGCTTCTTTATCTTATGCAGCTTTGCGAAGGAGACAACTTCCAGAAAACGCCTCCAGGAGCGCGCTCTTATGCTTTCCTGCTCCCTCTTGCTCTTGAGAACTTGGAAAGCAGCCCGAAATATGTGGAGTTTTGCAGCCTTTTGCTCGCTGAGGAGAGGTTCAATGAGGTGTTCCCTCGTGAGGAGAGGATGGGAGTGGGCAATTTGGTGTTTCCTAAGGAGTACCTCCTCTCCATTGCCTGGCGCTACCTGAACCAGACAGGAACGCCAGCTTTACGGCCGGAGGTTCTAGGCGAGATTCTGGCTCAGAGTGAGGCTGTCTGGGACAAAAAGAGTTTCAATTTCCGCTTGGTTGTGCCACTCCTGGGGCTCTCTGGTTCCGGAGAACTCCCTGAATTCAATCTGGGTCGGTGGCGGCTGCGGAGGCTGAATGAAAACGAGGTAGCGCGTGTTCAGCATTTCCGACAATACTTCAGTCTTCCGGCCACTATGGTCTACAATGGGGAAGCTCCGCCTTATTTAGGCTATGCTCTCGTACTTGAAGATTGTGAGGTTCCTTTCAGCGGACTTGCGGCAGGATGGAATGTGGTGCGGCCTGAGTTTATGCCGGAAAAGGAACTGAATGACATGGTTGCCCTGCTTCAAGCGGCGACCAGTGTGGGCGAGTTTGGGCGCTGGTATGCGATTTCCTGCCCTGTGCTGATTTATTACACTGCTGATTGGGCGGCAAACCCCTTTGGGAACCCGTTCTCGCCGGACTATGCCTGGCCTCTAGGGAAGCTCCATTTCGGCCGCGAGTGGTTCCTACCGCCTGTAGGTTGGGAAGATTGGGTCTCTCGGATGTTTTCATTTGTGGAAAGGGCACCGGAACCCGAGAAAGTCCGCTACCGGCGCGCCCTCCGCTGGTTTGCTGAAAGCATCTTCTGTGATAACCTCTGCGACAGGATGATGAAGCTGTTTGTTGCCCTGGAGGTGCTTTGCCTTGGGGGCATAAACGCGGAACGGGGCAAAGGAAAAATAATTGCTTCTAGGTGCTCTGAGTTGCTGCACCAAGATGACAGGGAGCGGCGTCGGTGGCGAAATTTCATAAGGGATGCTTACGAAAAGGCGCGTTCTCTCCTTTTTCACGAGGGGGCAGATGAAGAAGATTTGGCTCTAGCAATAAGAGAAAAATTGAAGATCAGTGGTCCAGAGGAATGTGCAGACTTGTTAGAAATAGCCTTTAGGACGGCCTGGAACGCACTTGTCCTCGGGAATACGGCTTAACTCATTGCTTCTTCTCATCGTCTTCACTGGCTGGTTTAAGTCGTTGATTTTATTCTGTATAGAATGCACAGAATGTGCTATCATGAGGGCAAGAGGTGATGCTGATGCTAGAGGAACTGAGGTTTACTGAAGCGCGCAATGATTTTTCATCTCTTTACAGCAAGGTTTTTAACCACTACCAGCCGGTGATCATCAAACGCAGGCAGGAGGAAGAGGTTCTGCTCCTGCGGACTGATCTGCAGAAGCTGCTTCTCGAGAAGTACAGCCTCAAGCCAGAGGTTATTCAGGAAGAGGACGGCTCTGTCACCCTTGCCCTTGATGAACTCGAACTTTACGCCAACGGCAGGACAGTAGAAGAGGCGGTACAGGAACTGGTACAGGACCTGAAGTTCTATGCACAGGACTACATCGAACGCTCCCAGCTTTTCATCAACGCTCCGAACCGGCGGGCGCATTTTCCGTACATCCTGCGCGTACTGCTCTGCAGCAGTGACGAGGAAATTCGGAAACTCTTGGAGATCTAGCGATGCCTCCTAAGTTTGGGGACTTAAAGCGATACTGTGAAAAGAATGGTTGGGTTCTGATCCGGAGCACCGACCACTGGTATTACGAGAAGGTCCTGGCTGATGGAACCGTGCTCCGCACGAAGGTGAGCAGGGCTGTACACAAAGAGATTCCAAAGCAGCTGTGGCAGAGGATCCTCAAGAAGCAGCTGAAGATAACCGAAGAGGAATTTTGGAAGTCTCTTTAACATCCTTCCTTTTTACCTGCGGCGGTAGATCTCTATACCCTGTTCCTCAATTCTCTTGCGCAGTTTTTCGTCCAGGGGGCTGTTCATGTCTACGACATCGATTTTGTAGATGCCCGCAGCCTCATCCAGATCCAGGCGCAGCTCTGGCGGCAGTTCGCCCTCACAATAAACAGCGAGGTCGATGTCGGAGTTGTATCTGTGATCTCCCCGCGCCCGGGAGCCGAAGATGACCGCTCTGGTCACATTTTTTCTTTTTTGCAGCTCTTTTTTTATCGCCTGGATGATCTGGTCAGGCAGCCCGAAATTCATTGGATTTTTTCCTCCGTCCTCTTGGCAAGGGCAGCAAATGCGGGATAGTATTTATCCTTCACTTTTTCATAAATTTCTTTGGCCATATGCTCGTTATAGGTGTGGACTGTTAGGTTGCGAGCATTGATCATGTCCATCCAGATCTCGCCTTCTGTGATGATCCCCGCTGCAAAGGCTTCTTTGAAAGCTGCCCGGGGTGAATTGGCAGCGGCGATACCTTCTGATTCCAGGAGCAGTTTTATTAGTTTCCATGCCAGTTCATAGGTGAACTCGAAGCGCTGTATCACCCCGTCATAAAGCAGGGGATTGGATATATCCTCGTCCAATGCTTCTTTAAGTTTTTTTACCGCTTTTTTGTATTCTGCAAATTTCTCTTTAAGCCTTTCCTGGTTCAATTTACCACCTCCTGTTAGCTTAATAGTAATCTCTTTCTCGTTTTTCTGCAACCTTAGCAAGGGGACGGTTCTCTTGTCTTTCTTTAGGCTCTTGCGCTTGAAGGACGCTCCCGTTGGCTAGTAAGGAAGACAGAAAGATTTGCCTTGCTGCATGTGGTCTCTCTTGATAGAATAATCACCAGGAATTATTCGGTTTGGGAGGAACTGTATTGCTATCTAAAGAGGTTTGGGGAAACGTGGGGAAGAGGTTTGAGAGCTTGATCAAGCGCTGTTTGGACATCTTGGTTGCTGCTGCAGGGCTGGCTTTGTGCTCTCCTCTTTTTGCCCTGATCGCCCTGCTGGTGAAGTTGGATTCCCCCGGACCCGTGTTCTTTCGGCAGATCAGGCCTGGGCTTCACGGGAAGCCCTTTGTTATCTACAAGTTTCGGACGATGCGCGAGGCCTACGATGAGAACGGTAATCCTCTGCCAGATGAGGAGCGCCTGACGCGCCTTGGGAGGTGGCTCAGGAGCACAAGTTTCGATGAGCTGCTGGAGCTCTATAATGTGCTCAAAGGGGAGATGAGCCTGGTCGGCCCCAGGCCGCTACTGATGGAGTACCTCGACCGCTACACACCTGAGCAGGCGCGCCGGCATGAGGTCAAGCCCGGGATCACCGGCTGGGCGCAGGTGAACGGCAGGAACGCCATCAGCTGGGACGAGAAGTTCAGGCTCGATGTCTGGTATGTGGACAACTGGTCGCTCTGGCTCGATCTCAAGATAATCCTGCTGACG
>DAINRC010000113.1:0-531 GCA_036742135.1 Bacillota bacterium | reverse complement strand
ACATAGGGAGAAGATCTGGAGGAATGGGTGATTTGGGCAGAGGGCAAATTGTTGTGATCGGCGCAGGAGGACACGGAAAGGTTGTTGCAGAGGTAGCTGCTGCAGCTGGGTATGAGGTTCTAGGGTTTTTTGATGACTTTGCGGAGACAAGCCCGTTGAAGGGATACCCGCTGCTGGGGAGGACAGCTGAGCTGCCGGAGAAAGCGGGTCGGGGCGTTTGGGCGGTGATCGCTGTCGGCGACAACCGCAGGAGGTGCGAGCTGGCAGCTGAGATCTCAAGGTTTGTTCGGTTTGCCACTGTGATCCACCCATCTGCTGTTGTTTCGGGTTCGGCACAGATCGGCGAGGGGACTGTCGTGATGCCGCATGTCACGGTCAACGCCTGTGCTGCGATAGGTAGTCACGTCATCCTCAACACATCCTGCTCTGTCGAGCACGACTGCGTTGTGGGGGACTTCGCTCATATCTCGCCAGGAGCGGTTCTCTGCGGGGGAGTTCACATCGGTACAGGATCGCATATCGGCGCCGGGG
>DAINRC010000112.1:0-5919 GCA_036742135.1 Bacillota bacterium | reverse complement strand
GCTTTCCCGGCGGGAGATCGTAAATTTTAAACCGGGGAGGAGCGTCTGCCCCTGCCCCGGCGGACTGGTTCCAAGATAACGGCGCGGGCCGGGCGTTTCCCCCGCGCCCGCGAAGCCTTGAAAATTCCAACCCCACACTTCCCCGTTTCCGGGATAAGGCGAAATTATCTTGGAAAGTGGGGAGATTTCTTGGCGCGGGGCTGTGTGTCCTTGAGAAATGAAAAACCCCGGACAGCGCTTCTTCTGTTCCGGGGCCTTCGATCCTTGTGCTTGTAGCTAGGATAGCTAGGAGAGAAACTCCCTCAGTAGTTGGTTGAAGTAATCTTTCACGAGCCTGGCGATCCTTGCCTTGTCGAAGTTCTCTCCCTTCAGCCATTTGGTAAAAGTGCTGTAAGGCTCGCCGGGCTTGTCGAATTTTTCCGCAAGGTTCCTAGTCCAAATAATGCTTTTGGGGTTGTCCTTGCTGAAGACAGAGAGGTGCTGGTTGTTCAAGATCGTGTCTATTACGAAAAGGTCCCGAAGCCTCTCGTTTTTTTCTAAGTCCTCTTTCTTCACGAGTGGGGAGAGGTTTCCGAGGAGGTAGTGCTTCGGAAAATAGCGCTTCATGCAGTTTAGGTAGGCGTACTTGTAAAACTCGCCGTAGTGGATCGTAATGTGGTATTCAAAATCGATTCTTTCCGTGAAGTTGGCTGTCGTCAGAAGCGAGTTTAGGTCTCTGAAGGTAAACATATAAAGGCCTATATCGGAAACCCTCCGGTCTTCTTTACGCGGGGGGTATTTCCGGATGTAGCCGTCTATCGTCTCGAATTTTGAAAGGACAAACCTCTTCTCCGGCTCGCCCAAGACCTCGAACTCGAAAGAGTTGATGTAGTTGTAATCCATTTTCCCTCCCCGAATGTAGAGGGCGGCGACAACAGGAAAGGGCGTCTGGCGTGTTCTTTTAAAAACGGAACTGGAGAAGATCACTCCTTTTTTCAAAGTGTAGTTGTCCTTAAATTCCTTTAAGCCTGCAAAGTTGGTCTTCTTGATGAGGTAGGAGAGTGGGTGAAGGACACAGACTGCGTCCGGTTGAAGCCTTGCAAACGCGCGAAAAAACGAGATGCCGATGTCCCTAGATGCCAAGCTGGGATCCACCTGTGGGACTGTACTCCCCTTTTTCACACCCCGCTTGTACTTCGACGTTGGGTCGTTATATGGAGGGTTGCCCACGATAACTAAGCGATCTCGGGGGCCGATCCCAAACTTTTCCCTCTCCGGAGATAAGAGGAAGTTTTCGCAGTGGGTTTCTGCTTGCGGAAACGATTTGCGGAGATATTCGCACGCTTCAGGAACGATCTCGTTCGCGATTAGCCTCTTCACGAAGTAAGGAGGTTTCATAAAGGCACCGCAACCGGCTCCCGGATCGAAAACGATCCCTCCCTCAGCGTAAGGCCTAACCATCTCGAATACCAAGGTTACAATTTCCTGCGGAGTCCAATAAGCGCCGAGGCGTGTGAATTCCCTCTCGCTCAAGGCAATCGGTTCAACAGTCATCTCTACCACTCCCTTCTGCTAAAGATAACAGGGCTTCTAAAATCCTCCTTATGTCTTCGTTGTGTTTGCGCGACATTATTGCGAAAATCTTGACGAGGAGCAAAGCCATCTCTTTACTCACGGGAACCAGGACTTCTTCTTTCTTGAGAGCTCGTCTCCCTAAGAGGTTATTCTGATCCAGCGGTGTTGCGCTCCGAAGCCGCGATAGTTTAAACCTGGCGGTGTGTGACCGACGACAGGGATTAAGGGAATGAATCTGGTCATGCTCTACACACCCCCTCAGTTTCAGAGTACGCATTCCGAACAGACGATCTGGTGGCCCTCGTACCGCCCGCCGACGTGGAGCCACCTGCGCCTCACAACTTTTTCACCTCTTTCTGAAAAGGTATCTCGAACGCCTCACAGAGGTCGCTGAGGTAAAAAGGTTTTGGAAGCTTTCTCAACAGGATGTTCTTACCTTCCCGTATCTCCTCTCTGAATGTTGTCTCGGTGAGGAGCTTCATCGCGGAAATCAGCGCATCGTTGACGCTCTCCCCCCGAAAGTCAGCTACAACTTTAAACGCTTCCAAGGTCTCCGGAGAGACCCGGAAAGATGTTATCTTCCTTTCCGCCATTTTAACCCTCCTTTCCGAAACCGCCTGAAGTCTTCCTTTTGTAAATAATACTGCTACAAAACATCTATGTCAACATTTACAAAAAAATTGTAACGCTCGACTTGACAAACGTGAAAAGGGATGATAACATATAAAGCAGAGATAACAATTAAAGCAAAGGGGGAGATCGGTGTGGTGACTCTCAAGAAAACGATCGCTCATCATGAGATCGAATTCACGATTACACCAGAAGCGCAGTTTAACGTCCAGACGGGAGAATTCGAGGCTGTGTACAATGTCTCTGCTCCTAAATTAGGTTCCGCTTCCAAAGTCCGACTAACCTCCGTTCAAGGAAAAGACGTTTTAGAGGTAAGCTGTTATTCTGAACTCGGGAAGAACCTCTCCAAGCTCCTCGGGAAGAAGAAATCTTACATCTACATCACTCTTCCCGAAGCCGAACTGAAGATCCTGAAAAAAGCTGGAGAGGCGTTGGTGAAGGAAGAAGCCTCTCGAGCCAAAAATGACCTCCGGGAGAAACTGGAAGATGCAGATTCTTTGATCTTCGTTAAAACCGGGAGGTTCTCCTACATTTACCCAGCTAAACAGAGGGAAGAAATCCCTCTAACGGTAGCGGAAAAATCTCTCTTTGAAAAAGAGATACATGATGTCAAAAGATTTTTGATGTCGAAAAAAGAAAAGGAGCTCGAATCCCTCGGAGAGCTCCTTGAAAGACACTGGGACGACTACAGCATCACAGAAAAATGGCTCTTTTCGCGACGCCGCCTGGAAAAAACCTACTACCAAACCAAGGCTACCGTAGCAAAACAGAGGGTTGCAGAATTAGAGCAGAAGATTTCTGAACTCCGCTCCCTGAGTCCTGAACACCTCGTCCGCCGCTACTTCACTGAAGCCATTCACATCACGGAAGATGGGTGCTTCTCCAACTGTCCGTCTTACTGCGACGACTGCTTCTGGGTAGACATCTGGTCGAAGGACACTCCGGAAGATGTCCGCGTCGCGGCCCCTATACTTGAAGTCCGGAATAGTGAGAGTGGCAGAACCTACATCTACCGTCGTGTAGACGAGCGAAGTTTAACGCTCTTCCTTGAGCGTCACTCCTCTCTCCTCGAGGTCCAGCGTGATAAAGAATTGACACGCTTTGAAAAAGACCTCAAAGACCTCGAGAAAGAACTGAATTCACTTCCCATCCCGAAAAACTCAAAGGAGTGATTACCGTGTGCCAGCTGTTCGGCTTTACCGCAGACAAAAAAATTAGTTTCACTGAACTATTCGAGGAATTCAGAACACGGGCGCGGACAAACCCCCACGCCTGGGGAGCCTCCTTATGGTTCGACGATAGGGGACCGCTCGTGGTCAGGGATCCCCGGCGCGCCGACCTCAGCGAAGCCGCAGACATGATCAAGCAAATTCCCGCGACCGCGCTTATCGCCCACATCCGCTACGGAACCGTAAAACCTCTAGACTCAGTAACGAACGCCCACCCTTTCGTGGCAAACGTCGACGGGAAAGACTGGGCTTTTGCCCACAACGGGTTTTTGAAGGATGTCGAAGAAGCCTCTAAGTTTGCCGAACACTACGCCCCCATAGGAACGACAGATTCTGAGCAATTCTTTTCAATCCTCATCGACTACCTGCACAATAAGAAGAACCGCGCTACTGCCGTAGCGTTGGCGGCAAAGAGGTTTGCCAAGTCGGGGAAGCTGAATTTCATCTTCTCCAACGGAGAAGAGTTCTATTTCTTCACCAACCACAACGGAGGGTTGCACTATAAAGCCACGAAAAACGCCGTCTATGTCGCCACTCAGCCGGTCGGGTGCAGAGTCAACTGGTTCCCCGCGAAGCCCGGCACGCTCTACGTCGCCGTCCGGGGGAAGATCACGGCGAAAGTCGTGGTCGAAGAAGGAGAAACATACACTCCGAAAAAGAAAAAGGCCCAGTTTTATTTTACAGCACAAGAATGGAAGCTATTCCGCCTCTGGATGGAGGAAATGAAAGGCCGCGGGAAACCCGTTCATACTTATGCTCAACAGAGCTTGCTGGGCATCGGAGGGAAAGGGGCATCATGAACCTTAACCAACCCAGTTACAAGGACAGGTTCACCCGGATTAAGCCCCGCGCTATAAAACTCACGCGGGAATTGATCAAAGCAAAGCCGTGGCGGGGCAATCCGGGAAGAGGTGGGGAAGAGGAATTCATACGAGCTTACAGGGCGTGCCTCAAATGGTTGAAAGAAATGAGCACGCTTTACAAAATCCCCACCCCTCTTTTCTTTATCACCGAGCCGTCAAAGTGTTACGGTTTCGGTTGCTATGATACCGAACTCCACGCCATACTCCTCCCAAAATTCTCCGTCACTTCGCTGGCCCACGAGTTCCGCCACGCCCTGCAACACAAGAAACAGATTCCTGTTAAAGACCCCGAAGAGGACGCCCGGGGGTGGTCGGTCAGCCTCATCTACCATGCCGACCCGCGCTTCTACGAGAGGGCGGTTCAGAAGGGATTATTACTATACTGGTAATTTTCTCCACATTCTTCCATTCCCCGCCCTAAAGGGCGGGCTTTTTTGTAGTCTTTTTAAGAGAGCGCGATATTTTCCCGCGGCATGTTTTTAATACACAGCAAACAAATAAACTATTGACAAAGAAAAAATCACTGCTATAATATATAGCAGGAAACTCAAACGGGGGAGGAGAGAAAGATGATCAGAAGTTTGATCGAAAAAGCCGTTTCCCTGCCTGAAAAGATCGAAAACCTCGTGGGGGAGATCGCTGAAACCAAGCAATCGGTGCACGAATTGACTGAGAGGAAGAGACTGATGGAGGCAGAGGTAGCGGGAGAAGTGGCCTCCGAAAACGGGGACGATGGGAGACGGAGATATCCTAATGAAGAAGCAAGAAAAGCAGAGATCGTCAGAAGGCTAACAGAAAACCAAGAATATCAGAACATCTGTAACGAAATCAATCAGAAGCGGGAAAGATTAGCTTCTTTAGAGGCAGAACTGGAAAAGAACCGATATGAACATAGAACCGCGACCACACTGCTCAACCTCTACGCCTCAGCACTAACGGCCGGGAGGCCTGACATTGAACAGATGATCTCCACGCCTAATCTCCAGGAGGAGACTCCGCAAGAACCCGCTCAAGAACAACCCGCTCAGGAGACCACCCAGAACGCCGAACAAGACCAGGGAAGTGAACTCTTAGAAGCCCTGATCACCGTCCTCGAGGCGAGGAGAACCGAACGCGGCACTATTCGTGCATGGTGTCAGACAGAAAACGGAGACCGCGTGGTAGTTTTTGCTAAGAACAGCAACGGCGAGAAGCTCGAACGGGCCGCTGGTTCGCAGAGGACATTGAGGATTAAATACCGCGTTCTGGATGCCGGCTGGTACGCGGTCAGGGTCGCCGCCGGACGCAGGGCTTCGTGAGACAACTAAATACCTCGCCCGCACCCATAAGGCAAGCAGGTAGCCTTCCTCTCCCAGGTGCGGGCGGGGATAAAAATATAGGCCGTTAGTCGATTCTCGCCCAGCGAGTCATGGGTTTGAACCCCACACAACTCACCAAAACCACCACGAAAACATTCGGAGGCGATCTAGATGGTGACCTCCTCCCACCCCTGAAGGGGGTGGGCTTCCTCTTTCACTGAGGGAAGCTTACACGGATATGGGGGTTACTCCCCAGCATCCGCGCAGCGGCCTCCCTCTCCGGAGGCTTGAGTTCGGGCCGGTCCAGCCCTACGGCCTGATCAGGGCTCAGGCCAAGCCCTTTCC
>DAINRC010000111.1:0-6003 GCA_036742135.1 Bacillota bacterium | reverse complement strand
TAAAAAATCTCTCCTGGAAAGGTCACTGGTGTTCCCAAAAATTTTCTGGAACTTTCTAACATTGGTCTCTATGTCTGCAGAAAAGGTTTCTTCAAGAACTGCAGGTTGAGGCTGGACCCTCGCCAGCTTTTCATTTAGTTTTCGTTCTTTTAGAACAGAAAGTTTCAATGGTTTACGGAGTTTGCGGAACATCTTCTTGGACCTCCAGCTATCCCGGGTAAATTAAATTGCTTAAAGGTCCGAAAACAAACTCAATTAGATGTATGGGATTAGGCAAAGGCAAACCAAGGGCAAGAGCAAGAGCAGCAGCCAGTCCGATGACCAGAAAAACACTAAAGGCCCAAAGTTCTCTCCACATTTGCCGCTGCACCATTTTGGGAACCTCGTAAAAAACCATTCCTGCACTGAGTACAAGGATCAGCACAACATTCCAAAACACTTGTTCATCCTCCCCTGAGGTCGCCTTTTTTCCGAAAAACAGCAACAAGATAAAGGAAAAAGGGAATAAACCACTGAAAAGTGAGGCCGAAAGGGATCCAGTAGTGAGCAAGAAACGCTCTGAGATGATTGGTATCCTCAAACTGCAAAACAGCCAGCACTGCTAAAATTAACCCACAGGGAAAAACCAAGGGACGGTAATCTTTAAGACCCAGAGTCTGGGCAAGGGCAAGGACAGTTACATAATAGAAGACCATGACTTTTACTCCGACACTGGTAATCCAAATGCCAACGACAAGAGATTCGATCCTTTCCACGAAACCCGCGCGAACAGCCTTTGCCAGCTCAAAGGTGGGAAAAACCAATCGTGCCACTTCATCTGGCCCAAAATGAGCGAGCACACCCACAATGACGAGAAGTATGGTGAGGTTGAGGATAATGGTAATTTCATAACGAATTCTTTTCGCCTCTTCAAGGTGCCTCACATAGGGCAGAAACATTGCTAACACCACCCCTTCTCCGTAAAAAGCGAGGAGATTAGCAGCACTTACCAAAAGTTCGGAAAACCGGTGCTGAAAAGCAGGCTGCAGAAACCGAAAATCCATCTGCGGCAACGCTACTACCAAGAGGAATAAAAGAACTCCCAGAAAAAGGGGAAAAACAATTTCATTTACTCTTGCAAAAACTTCCAACCCCAAGTAGACTCCAAAGACAGCCATACTCAGGATCATGGCAATAAAAACAGTCAGGGGCGTTTCCGGCATCACTTCGGTTGTCAGAAGTTCGCCAAATTCCCTGACAACGATACCATTTACAACAAGGTAAAAGCCGCTCCACAAAAATCCTAGAATTCGCCCTCCCCAAGGACCGACCAGTTCAATGGCGTATTCCACAAAATTCTTTCCTGGAAAGCGGAAACCAAGGGAAATGACCAGTATCGAACCGATGAGGTAGCCCAACACAGCAGCAATAAGAATTGACACCCAGGCATCCTGACCCACTTCTTCTGCCATCAATGCAGGAAGAAAGAGGATACTTGTCGCCAGAATAGTATTAACTACAAGGTAAGTTGTCTGTCGGGAGGAGATCCTCCCTTTTTCAATCCCCAACTCTCACCACCCCCAAGCTTCAGCCCCAGAAAATCGGAAAAACAATTACAGGGAGGACCTCACGTTCCAGTGTCAGCAGCTTCCTTGAGTATATTTTTGTTCCAAGCCAACCAAATTATGCGATTTTTCGCAAAAGCAGCAGTTTGGGCAACAGCCGAAACACTGCGCCTGAAGGGATTGTCAAGCTAAGGGGAAATGGGGCTCATCATCCGCAAGCAGGAAATCGAGCGAAGAGGAGGATTCTCGAGGAGAGAAGAGTTTTATTTTCCCGATCTCGTCGATAACCAGACATTTCTTGCTCTCTCTGCCCAGGGCCTGCTTCAGCTCCTTTGAGAGTTGCCTGCAGGTTTTCTGGAAAGACGCTCTCTTCTCCCTTGGGAAGGGAGAAGCATCAGTAGAGGCGATGAAGGTTTTTTGCTTAAAGTAACAATGACAAACTGATCCGCCGACTTCCTCGGCGGATCTCGCAGTCCATAATCTGGCAAGCGCAGGCGCAAAACGCCAACGGCCGTCAAAGGAAACGGGTGCCGTTGATCACCAGCCCAAAACGGCAATTCAAAAAATTAGCAGCCCTGCGGCAGAGGAGCATCTTGGTCAGGAAGATCTCGAAGTACTCCATCACCGAACAAATGCTGGTGTCGATTTCGAGATGCATGACGATTTCCCGATCTTCAGGATCCACATTGAGAAAAGACTTTGTTGCCGCGTAGTTGACCCGGTCCCTTGTGGTAAATGTCGCTGGATCACCTTTGTGAACCCGCGAGCGGTGGACATTAGACTTATCTGCCAAGATCACTGCAGCGGCCACATTGCTTACCGTGTAGCCAGATCGCTCTTCATGGTTCCCAATAGCAGCAATCACTGTGGCCACCTCTTCAGGAGGCATTCCCATCTCCATCAGAATGTGAAAAGCAAGCAAGGCACCTGTCCGCCCGTGGTCATACCTGTTGACCGCATTACCAATATCGTGGAGATAACCGGCAATTGCCGCCAGTTCTGCTTCCCGCTCGGGATAACCGAGAACCTTGAGAATCTGGTAACTGAGGCTGGCTACATGGTGGGCATGTTGCTCATCATGGGTAATCTTTCCCATTGTTCTCAAATTTTCTTGGACTCTGTGGAGCAAACTGGCCACTTGAGGGTTTTTCCGAACATCATCCAGCTTCAGCACCCCGATTGCTCCCCCCTCGCCAGCGCCCGGTGAGCAATATCCCTGCGGTAGTGCATTCCCTCAAAATAAATCTTTTCCACAGCCTGATAGGTCCGGGAAACAGCTTCCCTGATCGTTTCTCCGAAACCTGTAACTCCGAGAACCCGACCTCCTGAAGTGACGAACCGACCATTTGCCCGCGCAGTTCCTGCATGGAAAACAAGAACATCAGGGGGAACTTCTTCCAGTCCGAAGATAACCTTTCCCTTCTCATAAGCTCCCGGATAGCCCCCCGAGGCAAGGACAACACAAACCGCAGCTCGCTGGTCCCATTCCAGACTCACTTCGTGAAGGCGACCTTCAAGAACCGCTTCCATCACTGGCACCAGATCACTCCGCAACCTGGGGATCACTACCTGAGCCTCAGGATCTCCAAAGCGGCAGTTGAATTCCAACACATAGGGTCCTTTTTCAGTGATCATCAAGCCAGCATAAATAACTCCCTGATACTTTCTTCCTTCACTGGCAAGGGCGGTAATCACCGGAAATAAGATCTTCTGGCAGACCTCCTCATGGATCTCCGGGGTGTAAACCGGTGCAGGGGAATAAGCCCCCATTCCCCCAGTATTCGGCCCCTGGTCACCATCAAAAACCCGTTTATGGTCTTGGGAGGCCACCATTGGGATGACAGTCTCACCATCAGTAAAAGCCAGGACACTCACTTCCTCTCCTTCAAGGCACTCCTCGATGACAACTGCATCACCAGCCTTCCCAAAAACTTTCTTTTCCATGATCAGGTGCACAGCTTCTTCAGCTTCTTGCCGGCTACTGCAAACGATCACTCCCTTACCTGCCGCCAATCCATCAGCTTTAACCACACAGGGATGATCAAGCTCCCGCACATAGGATATCGCTTCTTGAGGATTTCGAAAAACCCGAAAATCGGCAGTAGGTATCCCGTATTTTGCCATCAGTTGTTTGGCAAAAACCTTGCTTCCCTCAATGATCGCCGCATTGGCATGGGGGCCAAAAAGCTTCAGCCCAGCAGCCTCGAAAGCATCCCTGATTCCGGCAACAAGGGGAGCCTCGGGGCCAACAACAGTAAGGTCAATCCCTTCCCTTTTCGCAAAATCAACCAGTCCCTTAAGATCATCGGGTTGGTAAGGGACACACTCGGCCTCTTGAGCAATCCCGGCGTTCCCAGGAGCACAGTAGATCTTTTCCACAAAGGGGCTTTGCTTGAGCTTCCAGACAAGGGTATGTTCTCTTCCTCCTCCGCCAACTACCAGTAGCTTCATTATCCCCAACCTGGTCCCAGACCTCCCGGAACCAGGCTCAACTCCTCCTTTCCTGAATACCAGATTAGTGGCGAAAATGCCGTTTCCCCGTAAACACCATTGCCAAGCCTTTAGCGTCAGCAGCAGCAATTACCTCCTGGTCTCTGATCGAGCCCCCGGGCTGGATGATGGCCGCAACTCCAAACTCGGCAGCCAATTCTACGGTATCGGCAAAGGGTAGAAAACCGTCAGAAGCCAGCACTGCTCCTCTGGCTTTGTCTCCAGCCTTCTCCAGTGCGATTCTTGCCGCTGCTATCCTGCTCACCTGACCGTTGCCGATCCCCAAAGTTTCCTTAGCCCTGGCAACGACAATTCCATTGGAAAACACATGGCTGACAACAATCCAGGCAAAAAGGAGATCTTCCCACTCATCTGGCGAAGGCTCCCTCTTAGTCACCACCTTACTGGTTGCCCGAAGCTTTTGGAGGTCATTCTCCACAAGGTCGGGATCCTGCACAAGGAACCCTCCACTAACCTGCTTAAAGTTCCTGTAAGAAACCTGCTTCATCGGCAGTTCTCCTGAAGAAATGAGGCGAAGATTCTTCCTCTTTTCCAAAACCTTCAAGGCAGCCTCGCTGTAGCCAGGAGCAACGACCGCTTCTAAGAAGTGCTCTGTAAGGGCCTCGGCAGTTTCCGTGTCAACCAGTTTGTTTAAGCCGACCACACCCCCATAAGCAGCCACGGCATCTGCTTGGAAGGCTTTCCTGAAAGCAGTACTCAACCTGGAGTCACAGGCTACCCCTGAAGGAGTGTTGTGCTTGATCACCACTGCTGCCGGTTCTGCAAATTCGGAAGCAATGCGGAAAGCAGCTTCGAGGTCAAGAATGTTGTTGAAGGAGAGTTCTTTCCCCTGTAATTTCTGAAAGCTCACGATCCCCCAGGAAAGTGGTTCTTCCCGGTAAAAAGCAGCCTCCTGGTGGGGGTTCTCCCCGTAGCGGAGATCCTGCAGTTTCACCAGAGGAAGGAGTAACTTTTCGGGAAACTTGCTTCTTTCCGGAGAACTTGTCAACTCACCTTCGTCTTTAAGGGAGATTTCGTGGAGGTAACCGGAGATCGCCCGATCGTAGTTGGCGGTGTGCCAGAAAGCCTCCCTAGCTAGGGTAAAACGGGTCTGCAGGCTGACCTCTCCCTTTTCCCGCAGTTCTGCGAGAATCTCTTGGTAGCGGTCGGGATTGACGACAACGGCGACTCTTGGGAAATTCTTGGCAGCAGCCCTGATCAAAGCAACCCCACCGATGTCGATTTGCTCCAAGGCCTCTTCAAGGGTTACCCCTGGTGTGGATACAGTTTCCTGGAAAGGATAAAGATTGACCACAACAAGGTCAATTGGAGATATCCCTAACTGTTCCAGTTGTTCGTGATCCTCTGGAAGGTCACGGGCAAGCAGTCCAGCATGGATCTTTGGGTGCAAAGTCTTTACCCTGCCCCCGAGAATCTCTGGAAAGCCTGTGAGGTCCTCAACTTTTTCCACCTCCAAACCCGCTTCCTCCAGATATCTCGCCGTCCCTCCGGTAGAAATCAGCTGAAAACCTAGACCTACAAGCTCTTTTGCTAGTTCCTTAACTCCTCGCTTGTCAAAAACACTAATCAAAGCTCTTTTCTTGCTGTCCAAAACAAAGAGCCTCCCTTCCCGAATTCTTTACTGCATCCAGCCACTCCAGCACGCAATCGCGCGGCCTCAACGGGATCCGTCCCTCCCAGTTGATCTTCACCCTTCTCCCTTCAATTCGCAATCTGCCCTCAGCAAAAAGTTGCAGAGCCGCAGGGTAGGTCTTATGCTCAACTTTGAGAATGCGCTCTGCGAGAGTCTCCGGAGTGTCTTCCTCATAAACTGGGACAACGGACTGGAGAATTATTGGGCCAGTATCAACCCCTTGATCAACAAAGTGGACTGTGCAACCACTGAAACGAACTCCATATTCCCAGGCCTGCCTTTGGGCTTCAAGCCCAGGAAACGCCGGCAGCAAAG
>DAINRC010000110.1:0-6016 GCA_036742135.1 Bacillota bacterium | reverse complement strand
ACCTTATTGAGCGTTTGCAGCGATTAGGGCTTTCTGTGATAGAGGACCAGGTAGGAAGAAAAATAGGTGGAGACTGCGGCAATCTGGTTGCCTACCTGCCTGGTGAAGAGGACTACCCCCGGATCTTTTTTTGCGCCCATATGGATACTGTCGAACCTGCTGATGGGGTCAAAGTTGCTTTTGAAGAAGGTGTCTTTCGAAGTATGGGAGAGACTGTCCTTGGCGCAGATGATAAGGCTGGAATTGCTGCCATCCTTGAGGTTCTGCAAATGTTAAGGGAGAGTGGAACTGCTCATGGTCCTTTAGAAATTATTTTCACTGTTGCTGAGGAACAGGGGCTTTTAGGAAGTAAAAACCTTGATTTTTCCCAGCTAAGGTCAAAGTTCGGTTATGTTCTCGACTGCAGTGGTGAACCTGGGACAATGATCATCGGTGCACCTGCTCAGACGAGGATCAGCATCAGGGTGCGGGGGCGCGCTGCCCACGCTGGGATCGATCCGGAGAAGGGAATCAATGCAATCCAGGTGGCAGGAAAGGCTCTGGCTCAGCTGCGTCTTGGCCGGATTGATCACGAAACAACGGCTAATATCGGGATCATTAAAGGTGGAATAGCGACAAATATCATTCCTGATGCGGTTTTCCTTCAGGGTGAGGTGAGAAGCCAAGTCAGAGAAAAAATGGAGACAATGATCAAGGAGATTTCCGAGACATTTTCCAAAGTGGCTGCCTCAGAAGGAGCAAAATGCGATTTTTGGACAGAGTTTCTCTACCCCGAGTTTCGCCTCGACCCGAAGTCACCTGTTCTTGAACTTGCTGCTCAAGCAGCTCGCAGGGCCGGCTTACCAGTTCGCTACGAAACCAGTGGTGGTGGCAGTGATGCCAACATTTTTAATGCTGCTGGCCTTCCCGCTGCTAATCTGAGCATTGGGATGAGGCAGGTGCATACTGTTGAGGAGCATTTATTTCTCAAAGATCTTGTTAATGTTACCAGATGGCTCTGGGAGATTATCAATGTAGGAAAACAGGAGCGGGAAACATCTTGATTATCTGGAAGAGAGGACGTGTGGCGCGGGTTTTAGAAAACAGGCCAGGGCTGCAGGAGCTGGAAGTTGAAGTCGAGGGAAAAAGTGCTCGGGCTTGGAATTATCCCCTGCTTACAGGAGCAGCTAGTCCTGGAGATGAGGTCTACCTGAATACCACTGCTGTGGAGCTTGGTCTGGGAAGCGGGGGATACCACTTCGTCATCGCCAATCTTACAAGAATTCCTTTACCGCAAAAACAAGGAGGACACATCATCAAGCTCCGCTACACTCCCTACCAGTTCCGGGTTTTAAGTGCTGAAGAAGAAGAAAGTCCTCACAGGAGGAAGCTGGAAGGTTTCCAGTCCCTTGGTGGCACCCCGGTGATTATTGGGGAACTCCACAGTATGCTGGCACCTGCAGTTGCTGGCTGTCTCGCTGGTAGTGAGGGCAAGGCTAAGGTTGTTTATGTAATGACCGATGGTGCTGCCCTTCCCCTCCAACTAAGCAAAAGTGTCCGGGAATTGAAAGAAAAGGGAATGCTTTCAGGGACAGTGACTGCTGGTCACGCCTTTGGGGGAGACTTGGAAGCTGTAAACATCTACTCTGCCCTAGCCGTAGCTTTTGCTGTTTTGCACGCAGATGTGATCATTGTAACCATGGGTCCAGGAATTGTGGGAACTGGGACAAAATGGGGGACCACAGCCTTAGAACAAGGAGAGATCGTTAATGCGGTGAACATTTTGGGAGGAAGGGCAATTGCCATTCCCAGGATTAGCTTTGCCGACCCCCGGCCGAGACACCAGGGAGTAAGCCACCATACCCTCACTGCCCTCGGCGAGGTTGCCCTTTTGCCGGCATGGGTTCCTTTACCGGAACTGCCTCCAGAGCAATTGGCTCTCGTGCAGCAGCAACTCGAGGAGGGAGGAGTTCTAAAGAAGCACCGGATTGTGGTCAGGAAGGGAGATGCTGCCCTATGCTATTTAGAAGAAAAGAACATTAAAGTTCAGAGTATGGGAAGGAAACCAGGTGATGACCCTGCCTTCTTCCTGTGTGCCGGCGCTGCAGGCATCTTGGCGGCGGAATTTCTCAAAGAAAAGGGGGAACCTGATGCGTAAACTGTTTGAGGAAAAGACGATGAAGACTGAGGAAATCTTTCAAGGAAAGATTATCAAAGTACGAGTTGATACTGTGTTGCTCCCTGATGGGAACACGGCCACCCGAGAAGTTGTTGAACATCCTGGGGCAGTTGCGATAATCGCAGTAAACGAAAGGAGAGAAGTGCTTTTTGTCCGACAGTTTCGCAAACCGATTGAAGATGTTCTCTTAGAATTGCCTGCAGGAAAGCTCGATCTTGGTGAGGAGCCTCTTGCTTGTGCTCAGAGAGAACTGGAAGAGGAAACAGGTTACCGTGCCAAGGAATGGAAGCACCTCTTTTCCTTCTATACTTCACCAGGATTTAGTAATGAAATTCTCCACCTTATGGTGGCTCAGAGTCTAGAGATGGGCCAGGCCCATCCGGATGGAGAAGAATTTTTGGAGGTAGTGTGGGTTCCCCTCGAACAGGCACGCCAGATGATCTTCGAGGGAGAAATTAGAGACGCCAAAACGATTATCGGGATCTGCGCCCTTGATTACTTGGTGAGGGAAAATGCTTGTTGAGTATTTCGGGGACCTGCATGTCCACCTGGGGAGAACGCTTGACGGTCGTCCTGTCAAAGTAACTGCTGCCCGCAACCAAACTCTTCCTAATGTTCTGGAAGAAGCCAGGAAGAAAGGACTTAACATCCTGGGAATTGTTGACTGTGCTTGTCCTCAGATCTATGTAGAACTTGAGGAGATGCTTAGTCAAGGAAAGGCAGAGGAGCTCCGCCAAGGTGGGATTCGTTGCGCTGACGATCTCACGATCATCCCCGGGGTGGAAATTGAAGCAACAGAAAAAAATGGGGGACACGCTCACTGGCTTGCTTATTTTGCCCATCTTGACCAACTGAGAAGTTTTATCAAATTTCTCACAAAACACCTTTCCAATCCCAATTTGAGCACTCAGAAGTGTCACCTACCGGCAAGGGCTCTCCTTTCTGAAGTTAGGGAACGAGGAGGGATTTTCTTCCCTGCTCACGCCTTTACCCCTCACCAAGGTGTTTACGGGCAGTGCACTGCTTCTCTGCGCCAGCTTTTAGGCGATGATGGCTTCCAGCTAATCTTTGCTCTCGAACTGGGACTGAGTGCTGATACGGAACTTGCTGATCACCTAGCTGAGCTTTCAGAAATCACTTTTCTCAGCAACTCTGATGCCCATTCTCTTAAGAGTCTCGGTCGGGAATACAACATTTTTGAACTGGAAGCAGCAACCTGGGAAGAACTGTTAAAGGCTCTGAAAAGAGAAGAAGGCCGCAAAGTCAAGGCAAACTATGGTCTCGATCCCAGGCTGGGCAAATACCATCGCACTTTTTGCTTGGTCTGCAAGAAAATTGCCGAAGAGAAACCACCTGTTTTGAAATGCCC
This sequence comes from Bacillota bacterium, assembly GCA_036742135.1. GTDB lineage: Bacteria > Bacillota > DSM-12270 > Thermacetogeniales > Thermacetogeniaceae > 50-218. The sequence continues at coordinate 2,489 of DAINRC010000110.1, read as the reverse complement.
GAACTGCGGAAGCCAGAATGTGGTTAAAGGAGTCCTTGACCGAATTCGCGAGATCGGGAACTGGCCTGAGCCCCATTCTCCATTACACCGACCACCATACTATTACCAAGTTCCCTTGCATTTTTTGCCTGGAGTGGGCCCGAAGACGATAGAGAAACTTTTGGCCAGGTTTGGCACAGAAATGAAGGTTCTTCACAGCGCCAGTCTGGAAGAACTAAAAGAGACTGTGGGGACCACGATTGCCGAACTTATTTGGAAAGCAAGGCAGGGTAAACTGAAAATCGAAGCCGGGGGAGGGGGGACCTACGGAAAGGTCTATAAGGAAGCAAAGGTTGGCGATGAGATCCGTCACTGTGGCTGCTGATGCCAGCGGTGCTTATGAAGCCGCGAAAAGGGGCGATGTTGTCCTTATTGTTGATGTTATTGATATGGGAACTACTCTTGAAGCTGCCCTTCAGCAAGGGGCAAAACTTGTGCTTGGTGCTGCTCCCACTGGTCTTAAGGTTCCGGTTCCTGTGAATCCGCGACGCATCGGGAAGTTCGCTGCAGAAAAGGCCAAGGAGTTACAAACCGGAGTAGTAGTTATTGCGGAGCCCCGCGTTGCTCCAGAGGAAGAACGCCAACTATTTGCCGCCGAAGTTCTTGGTGGCCTCCGGGAAGCAGGGCTGCACATCAGTAAGGTCTATCCCAACATCGGGGCAGAAACAGTAAATTTGGTGAACTTCTGTGAGCAGGTTGTGGTAGCTGTTTCCGCCAATGGAGGAACAGCCTATGATGCTGCTTTTAATGCTGGAGCTGATGTCGTCACAGCGACAGTGGCCCGCACTTATGGCCACACAGGGTGGGAGAATGCCGAGTTTGCTGTAGCAAGGGTTCTGGAGCTGGCTTCCCGAAAAGAAAAGGGAATTACGGTAGTAGCAGCAAGCAGCAAGGCTTTAGAAGATGTTTTAGCAGCTCAGTATCTCGCCCAGGCGGTGAGAAGAAACTTTTTTCTCTGAATAGCCCTGGACTTAGCTGGAATCTGTTTTATGTTGCCAGCATAGGATTTTTAAGAACTGTTTGCTAACTGGCGGGATTGCCGATGCAGTTACCGGTTTTCCGGATTTCTTTTGGTTATAAAGAAAGGTTTTTCGCCCCTTTGTTACTGATCATCGGTTCTTTAATCATCGGGGTGATTGCCGGTGCCCTTTTCTTGCGCTTTTTGGATCCTGTACAACAACAGGAGATGTGTTCCTATTTAGAGAACTTTCTCCAAGGGACGGGAACAATCACCTTAGATTTGACCCCATCAGAAAGGCTCATGTTATGGTGGCGGGCCTTAAAGATTCAGTTGGTCTCGTTGCTTTTGCTCTGGTTTTCGGGGCTGACAGTTTTAGGAATACCCTTAATCTTGTTTGTTGTCGCTTCTCGAGGATTTATCCTCGGGTTTACGGTTGGCTTTTTAGTTAAAGAGAAGGCTGCTGCAGGTGTGTTCCTGGCGGGAGCGGCGATCTTACCCCAAAATCTCTTTTATATCCCGGCGATTCTTGGCGCTGCTGTCATCGCCTACTATTTTTCTAGTTTATTGCTGATAGGGTTTGGGAAGAGCTTTAACTGGTACAGCTTCATGGTTTACTCACTCCTCTTTGTTCTTATCTCTTTCCTGCTTTTGGTCGGAACTCTTCTCGAAGCATTTTTAGTCCCGGGATTAATCCGACTGGTGCTCCTCTTTTTTGAAGCTTCTTAAAAGCTATTGTTTCGGGGGTTTTCTCCGTGACTGAGGTCGAGATTTTATCCGAATTTTTGAACCACCTTCGCGTGGAAAGAGGTCTTGCGGCTAATACCGTGGAGTCTTACCGCTATGACCTCCTGAGATTTCAAGATTACCTCAAAGAAAAAGGACTGTTGGTGAGTGAGGTATCGCAAAACGTAATTGTGAGCTACCTTTCCAAGCAACGGGAGCAGGGAAAGGGGCCGCGAACGATTTCGCGGTATCTTGCTGCAATTCGCTGCTTTTACCACTACTTGCTTCACCAAAACCAGATCACCACCGACCCCACTGAGGGTTTGGAATCTCCTAAGCTGGAAAAAAACCTCCCTCGAGTTTTGAGCGTTGAAGAGGTGGAACTTCTTCTTTCCCAACCAGATTTGCGAACTGTGACTGGGCTCCGCGACCGCGCTATGCTCGAGTTGATGTATGCCACAGGAATGCGGGTTTCCGAACTCTTGGGGCTAAACATGGAGAACTTGAGTCTCGACTCCGGGTTCGTCAGGTGTCTGGGAAAAGGTCGCAAAGAGAGAATAATTCCCGTAGGAACGATTGCTGTTCGCTACATGAAAGAATACCTCGTCAGGGGAAGGCCGCTGCTCAGAAAAAACTCCTGGGAAAGGGCAGTTTTTTTAAATCGTAGCGGCAGACGGCTTTCGCGTCAGGGCTTTTGGAAGGCTCTTAAAAGTTACGCCCAGCAGGCAGGAATCAGAAAAAGAATCAGTACTTATATTTTGCGCCA
>DAINRC010000109.1:0-6061 GCA_036742135.1 Bacillota bacterium | reverse complement strand
CTGGTCAATGTTGTTTTTCGCATAATAAGGCCCCGGTCGACGTCGACCGGGGCCTCTCATCGAAAGCATTCTTCGAGGTCCTGGGTAGGGTTCAGGAAGCCTTCTCCTCCTTGCCTTTGGGATGATGCACTTCCACTGGTATTTCGTAAAATGGTTTACGCCATTCATCCTTAACAGCAATCGCATCCTTGGGACAGTTCTCAGCACAAACCTCACAGATAATACAGCGCGCCGGATAAAAGATGAGTTCCTTTTTATCTTTAACTATCTCAATTGCTGCGGCAGGGCAACGACGTGCACACGCTCCACACAAGACACATTTATCATCATCGAAAACTATGTGTCCACGGGCTCTTCGGAAAGGCTCTCTGACCTCGACCGGGTACAACCTGGTAGCAGGCCCTCCGAACAGGTTGCGAACAATTGTCGGTAACATCTTTGGCATCATGCTCCACCTCCTTAGCAAATACTTACCGCTCGGTGCAACTGATACAGGGATCGATCGAAAGCACGATTACAGGAACATCTGCCAATTCGCAACCTGGCAACATCACTAAAAGTGCTGGGATGTTGGCGAAGGTCGGTGTCCGCACCTTTAAGCGTTCGAGATTTCTCGTCCCGTTCCCTTTGGCATAGTAGAAGACTTCTCCCCGCGGCTGTTCAGCACGGAACACAGCTTCAGTTGCTGGCGGATTGCCCTTGACCTTTACGCTGATCTCACCTTGAGGGATCTTGCTGAACGCTTCCAGGATCAGGTCACATGACTGCAAGGTTTCTCGCAGGCGGACAACAGCCCTGGCGTAGCTGTCACCATCTTTTTCCACGATCGGCTCAAATCCTAGCTCTCCATACGCCTGGTAGCCTTCCATACGGCAGTCCTCAGCCACATCCGAACCTCGCAGTGTGGGACCAGCACAACCAAGGGTAATTGCCTGTTCCCTGCTGAGAACACCCTTGCCTACGGTTCGAGCTTTGACTGTGTAGTCATTCATCAGCACTTTACCTAATTCTTCGGTCTCTTTCTTAACTTCTCTGACAATTTCAATGCACTTCTTCTTTTGCTCCTCATCAATATCCCTGCGAACCCCACCGATGATCGAAATCGACTGGGTCACTCTCTGACCTGTGGTCATTTCCATCGCATCGAGGATTTTTTCCCTGATCCTCCAGAACTGCATGAACATGCTTTCAAGTCCGAAGGCATCAGCCAAGAGACCCAGCCAGAGCAGGTGGCTGTGAACCCTACTCATCTCCGACCAGATCGTCCGCAGATACTTGGCCCGTGGCGGGATTTCGACACCAAACAGTCTTTCGATGACTTCACAGTAACTGCACCCGTGAATACAACTGCAGATTCCGCAGATCCGCTCACAAATGTAAATGTTCTTGGGAAAATCATTCAGCTCGCAAGCTTTTTCGATACCTCGGTGGCAGTAGCCAATTGCGGGGACCACATCAACGACTTTCTCATCCTCACAAGTGAGCTTCAATTGGATCGGCTCTGGAAGAACCGGGTGCTGTGGTCCAAACGGTGTAACCGTGCGCACTACTTTTGCCATTTACTCTCCCCCCTCTCCCTTACCAGCAGCGGGAGCTGACTTCAGCATCGGCTTGACAGGGCTGTCCTGCGCCAAGAGCATATATCCACCGAAATCTATGGCCAAGTCTTTCACATTGAGACCGAACAACTCCTTCATTTCGTTCTCAATCAACACCGCAGTCAAACAAACCCCACTAATGCTGGGAACCTCTTCATCCTTGCCCACAGTCATCCGAAGCGCCTTCATTTCCATACCAGGGCTGTGGTTAAAGAAGTAGGTGACCTCAAATTTGTCTCCGAGATCACTGCAAACAGCAGTGACGAACCTCATCTTCTCATCCATAAATCTTTTTACTTCATCGAGAAGCTCTTCTTTTTTAATTTCTTTTAAGTTCTCGATCATATCGCCACCCCCTGCAGTTTGGCAAGCTTTTGCAGGGCCAGAACCACGCCGTCGATGATCGCCTCAGGGCGAGCTGCACATCCTGGAACATAAACATCAACAGGTATTACCTTGTCTACTCCGCCAAGGATGTTATAGCAATTATGGAAAACCCCACCCGAACAGGCACAGGTTCCCACCGCAACCACCATCTTGGGGTCAGGAATCTGGTCATAAAGGTTTTTCAACACGCGCGCTGTCCGCCTGTTAACTGCCCCTGTTACCACAAGCACATCAGCGTGCTTCGGGTTTCCCATGTTGACGATCCCAAAGCGCTCGATATCATAGAGGGGTGTCAGGCAAGCCAACACCTCAATGTCACAACCGTTGCAGGAACTGTTGTCGAAGTGCATAATCCAAGGCGATTTGATCCGCGAGGTATGGATGATTCCCATTTATAACACCCCTTTCTTTAAGTAGAGATAGGCAAGATTCAAAACACCCAGGATCAAACCAACCGCCCAGCTTACCTTGACCATCCAGCCTGCAGTCATACGTGCCGCAATGTTGTCAATAAACATTTCCAGGACAAATGCTGCGAGAGCAATAATGATACCCACCCAAAGCGGGTTTGCCCAGAAGAGGCTTACAAGACCAAGCAGGAGCACAATTTCGTACCACTCAGTCAGAAGAACGAGGGCGTAATAGGGACCCGAAAACTCGGTCATAATCCCCTTCACCAGCTCCTGGTGGGCATGGTGAGAAGTAGAAATATCAAAAGGAGATTTACGTAATTTGATCGTCAATACATAAATTAGAGCAATGAACAGCGGCCACAAAGGAACAATTAGAGGTGTAGTGCTCTTGACGATCTCGCTGATCATGAAACTCCCATTCTGAGCATAAATTCCTAAGGCCAGCAACAGTAAAACAGGCTCATATGAAAGCATCTGGAGCAGTTCTCTGTTGGCACCGAAGTGACTGTAGGGTGACTTGCAGCTAAACCCTGCAAGCACGAAGCAAATCCCCGCAAACCCGAGCATGAACACGAGTAGCAAGATATCTTGTTGCAACACGAGCAAGACAAGGCTGGCGATCATGAAGAAGAGGTAGCCGTAGAGCCAGACAAGTTGGACTCTACTCACAGCTATTTTGCTCTTTCCGAGGAGTTTGAAGAAATCATAAAACGGCTGAACAATCGGTGGCCCCCAGCGTCCCTGGAGGCGGGCAGTAATTTTCCTGTCAATACCAGCCAGAATTCCGCCAATAAAAGGTGCCAGAACAACAGCTATAATTGCTAACAGCCACTGGTTCATTTAGAACCACCTCCCCAGCGAAACACCAAACAAGATGACCAGCAAGGCAATGGCAATCGTGTTGACCCAGGGATTCAGAGCAGCTTCCCCAAGAACATTCTGGAAGTAGTAGCCTCCCAACTGCAGCTTGGCCTTCTGTTCACCTGCTGTTATCCATTCATCTGCATCTGTCCCTCCGACCTGCTCACCACACAGGTAAACAGGACGAAGCTCCCCGGGTTTCAGAGCAAGGCAAATGAAGGGCACAAACAAAGCTGCAGCCAGAACCAGGAAGAGCGGCCACACCGGGTAGGCACCGACCGTCTCCGCAGCGCTTGCTGCTGCAGATCCCGGAATAACGATATTCCACCCTTTAGCAAATACCTCTTGCGCGGCAATCACATTATTTACCGCAAAGTGAATAAACTTCTGGTAAAGGGGAGCAACACCGATGCCCACCACAAAAATGCCGATCACGAGCAACCATAAAGGCACGGAATAGCTGAGAGAAAGCTTTTCCCATTTCTTGCCAAGACGTGGCAAAACCTGGAGCAAACGCCCCAGCCACTTCGCCCAGAAGACAATTGTAACTGCACTCGCCAGAACGAAGAGAATCGCTGCCAGAGGAACAAGATAAGCAGCCTCCAAAGCCATCCACTTACCCAGCAACATTCCAAACGGCGGCATGAACATCGAAAGAATTCCGACAGCGGTAATAAAGGTAACCACAGGGGCTTTTTCCGCAAGTCCTTCCATATCCTCAATGTCACGGCTCCAGATGATATGGTCAATAGTCCCGGCACACATAAAGAGTAAACCTTTGGAAATTGCGTGGAAGATGATCAAGAGAATCGCCGCAGCAATCGAGAGCGGAGTGTTGATCCCAGCACACGCAATGATCAGACCCAGGTTAGCAATTGTCGAGTAGGCAAGTACCCTCTTGGCATTGGTCTGGCTGATCGCCAGCGCCGAAGCTCCAAAGAAAGTAAAGGCTCCTGCCAACGCTACCATAGTGCTCAGGTAAGAACCTACAAATGCAGGTGCCAGTCTGACTACCAGGTAGACCCCTGCTTTAACCATCGTGCTGGAGTGGAGCAATGCAGAAACTGGCGTTGGCGCTACCATTGCTCCGAGAAGCCAGCTCTGGAAAGGCATTTGGGCAGCTTTAGTAAAGCCAGTAAAGCACAGCAAGGCAATGGGAAGCAGAGCCACTGCCTGGCCTAAGCCACCACCGATAATGTTTTGCATCGAAAGGGCCTCGGCACCACCGTGGTTCACGTAAAGATAAATCATTGCCAGCACAAACGCAGTTCCACCAAGAGAGTTCATCCAAAGAGCCCGGGCAGCATTGTTAATCGCTTCTTTCGTCAGGTCATGAGCGATCAACTGGAAGCAGCAAAGGGTGGTAACTTCCCAGAAGAAGTAGAGCCAATAGATGTTGTTGGCAAAAACGAGTCCATTCATTGCACCCAGGAACATCACGAGCCAGAAGAGGAAGCGTGATTGGCGGGAATTCTCGAGGTGCAGGTGGTGTTCGTGGTCATACATGTAGCGGATAGCGTAGACGCAGATGAGAGAACCAATAATGGAAATAACCAAGGTCATTACCACAGCAAGGTGATCAATGAAAAACGCTGGTTCTACTTCAACGTGGGCCCCCATCCCAAATTCCCAGTAAGCCAGTGGGATAATCTGGGTGAGAGCAAAAATCAACACCAACCAATTTCTCAAAGAAAGACCCGCATAAATGTAAAACAGCAGAATCACATAATCAAGAACCGTAATTACAAGACCCCAATTGTATCCTTCCGGTGTGTACTCAATTGGAAGCCCTTGCTTGGCAAAAAGAATGGAATTAACAATGAGCGCAATTGCCGTCAGGATGACAATAAGACCACGGATATGATACTGACGAATAATGTAAACAAGGATTCCGGAGATGAGTGGAAGCAGAATCGCTACTGCCATCATCCAGTCAAGTTGCATAATTCCCCCCCCTTAAAGATAATTCAAAAACGAGCCTTGGATAATCTCCCCCTCTCCCTCTTTCACCCCCTCCTCGAATGAAATCCCCCTCTCCGCTGCGGGAGGGGGATGATTAAGCACATATCTTTCTCTGTAAATACCTATTCGAGATTTTTGCCAAAATTCCTGCTAACCTCCTCAACAATTATTCAAATTGTCGCAAGAACCTTAGTTTACTCGAAAACCTTTGCTTCATAGGCATTTTTGTCCCTTCTGCAAACGTCTGCAAACACCGCCCAACCACCACACGAAGCGTATCCTCCCTAGAAACTGTAAGGACTGCAAACAACACAAGCCTAAGCCCACGCGGGAAACACAACAAAAAACCGGATACCGTTGCCGATGGTAATCTGTCATACAGTAGCCAACTGATGCCGGGCACACAAAAATTCCGGACACCCCAAAAAGGATGTCCGGTCGTGTTCACACACCGCTGCTTGGTGGCCACCACCTGCCCCGCCTCGAACCGCATGATATCTGTTCCCATGCTCTCGCTCAACACTCGCAGTTGAGCCACAACAGACGGAAGTTAAGGCTTTGTGTCGGTGGTGTGGTGGTGCCAGAATGTCGACCCACAACAAAGACCGTGCGCGATTCCGACTGCCAGGTCACCTTCAACCTAGATTTTCGACGACAAAGCGCAACGGGACAAACATCTTGCCTCCGCGAATTTCCGTCACTCGGGGTAGAGGCACGCTTTCCCCATCCACCATCGCTTGTGCGCTGCCCTGGCGCAAAACGATGCAGCAGTCACGGCCAACGCCGGGAGCAGCCTGTGCAGCTATGTGCGGGCCTGGCGGGAAAAACGCCGGCTGGGGC
>DAINRC010000108.1:286-6246 GCA_036742135.1 Bacillota bacterium | reverse complement strand
TGGTGAGCAGTGAGGCGATCTTCCACGGCAACCGCAAGACTTTTCAGCTCTTCGACCTCGAGGGGGAAACAGGGCCTGTGGCTGTCCAGATCTTCGGCTCTGACCCCCAGAAGGTGGCCTACGCGGCGAAGGTTGTTGTCGAGCACGGTGCAGCTCTCGTTGACATCAACATGGGGTGCCCGGTTCCCAAGGTAGTGAAAAACGGCGAAGGGTGTGCCCTGATGCGGGATCTGGCGCGGGCGGCAGCGATCATCAGGGCTGTCAGGGAGGCGGTCGATGTCCCGGTGACGGTGAAGATGCGCAAGGGGTGGGACCAGCAGGAAGTGACCGCGCCGCAGCTTGCCCTCCTTGCTGAGGAGTGTGGCGCCGATGCGGTCACCATCCATGGGCGCACCCGTGACCAGTACTACTCCGGCAGGGCCGACTGGGAGATCATTAAAGAGGTCAAGGAACTGGTGAAGATTCCGGTGATCGGCAACGGCGATGTCTTCACTCCTGAAGATGCCCTCAGGATGATGGCGACGACCGGCTGCGATGCGGTGATGATCGGGCGTGGTGCCCTCGGCAACCCCTGGCTCTTCAGGAGGACCGTCCACTACCTGGAGAAGGGCGAACTTCTCCCGGAGCCCACGCCTGCGGAGAAGATCGGCCTTGCTTTGTTTCACTTCGATCTTGCCGTCTCCCTAAAAGGTGCTGAGGTTGCTGTCCCCCAGCTGCGCAAGCACCTCTCTTGGTACCTGAAAGCCCTTCCCCGGGCCGCGGTGAAGAGGATGCTGATCAACTCTGCCAGAACTCCCGAGGAGGTCCACAGGGTCCTCCTCGATTTCCTGAAAGAGCTTTCCCTCAGCAGCCTGGCTCTCCGAAATTAGCCTGGGAAAAAGCCCAGGTCTTTCTGTTGTTTCCAGGAAGGTTTTCTGCTAAAATAGATGTGCACATAATTGTGCACATGAGACCTGGGAGTGCAGGGAGTGGTTTGTTGGGAGATTTCATCAGGGTTGGGGAAAAGCTGATCAGCCTGGAGAAAATCAATCGGGCCATCGCCCAGATGCTTACGCTGCGCAGCCGTGGCTGCTCCCAGCAGGAAGTTGCCGACCGCTTTGGAGTTGATCGCAGTTTCGTCTCCAGGCTGGAGCGACTTGGTGCTGTGAGGAAAGGCGACCGCATTGCTGTAATCGCTTTTCCCATCGCCAACAAAGAAGAAATTACCGATCTTTTGAAGGATTTAGGGGTCGATTACATCTTGGTGATGACCAATGAGGAGCGTTGGCGCTTCATTGAGGAAAAGTCGGGCCTGGAGCTGTTCAATGAGGTAATGCAGATCTTCTCAGAGGTCAAAAGTTGCGACACCGTGGTCATCGCTGGTTCCCGCCAGCGCATCCAGTGGGCAGCAGCCCTCCTGGAGAAGGATGTCATCGGCATCGACCTCGGGGAATCGCCGCTCACTTGTGACCAGCACCTCGATCCCCAGAAACTGCGCCAGCTGATCTCTGCCGTCCGCCAGGGTGAGGGGGGTCCTGGTTTGGGTTCAGCAGGGTGATTTTGTGCGTTTGTTGGCATTGCTCCAGTTTGCTCCTCGTTCGCAAAAATTTCCTGGAAAGGATGTTAGGTTTTGGAGGGGGAAAGGTGAAACACGTTGTCAGTGTGAGCCTGGGGTCATCAAAAAGGGACCACCAGGTAGAAGCTGAGTTCTTGGGAGAAAAGTTTCTCATCGAGCGCCGGGGAACTGACGGTGACTTGAAGAAGGCGATTGCCCTCATCCGCGAGCTTGACGGCAAGGTTGATGCTTTTGGCCTGGGAGGGATCGACCTCTACCTTGTCGCTGGGAAGAGGCGCTGGATGATCAGGGATGCTAAGAAGCTCGCCGCCGCGGCAAAAATCACCCCGGTTGTCGATGGCAGTGGCCTCAAAAACACCCTCGAGCGCAGGGTGGTCCCCTACCTCCAGGAGGAGTTGGGCTGGGACCTCAAGGGGAAGAAGGTGCTTGTCGTATCTGCGGTCGACCGCTTTGGCCTTGCCGAGGCCTTTGTGGAGGCTGGCTGTGACACGGTTTTTGGCGACCTGATCTTTTCCCTGGGAATTCCTATCCCTGTTCGCTCTCTGAAGACTATCGAAATTCTTGCCCGGATGCTCCTTCCCATTTTGTGCCAACTCCCCTTTGAATACCTTTATCCTACAGGGAGCGAGCAGGAGAAGATCACCACTGCGCACCGGCGCTACTATGAGGAAGCAGAGATCATTGCCGGTGATTTCCACTTCATCAGGAGATACCTGCCTGAACGGCTTTCTGGAAAGACCATAGTGACCAACACGGTCACCAAGGAGGACGTCGAGCTGCTGCGGCAGCGGGAGGTGGGCTTTCTGGTGACCACTACGCCGGAGTTTGGGGGCCGCTCTTTCGGCACCAATGTGCTGGAGGCGGTTTTTGTGAGCCTGATCGAAAAACCGCTTGCAGAGATCACCCCGGAAGACTACAGCGAACTCCTGGATGAACTGAAGATTAAGCCACGTTTTGAACGCCTGTCAGGCTGAATGTTTTAAATAGTGCCATGGTTTTCGCTGATTCGTAAAGAAGCGTCAAGTGCTTGGTGTAAGCCTTTTTCGGGCTTTTCAATTTCGGTGCCGCAAAGGATGGTTGATGATGGTCAAGTTTGCTTTTATCATTCACCCTCTTGATGTCGCTGATATTACCAAGAGGTTGAAGTTCTTCCGGTTGTTCCCCGACCGCGTTGTAGAAAATATTGTCCGTCATTTTCCTGTTTACAAGGCCTCGGAGATCCGCGGGGTTCGATCTTCCTGGAGCGAAACCGAAGGCTGGTTCATCATCTGTCCCCTGACTTCGCGGCAGATGCTCGAGCTGCCGGTGGACTACGTCACCAACAAGATCATTGCTGCGGGGCGCCTCGCGGAGAAGCTGGGCGCGGGCATTGTGGGGTTAGGGGCGATGACCTCAGTGGTTGGTGATGCCGGGGTGACCATCGCCCGCCACCTCAACATCGCCGTGACCACGGGAAACAGCTACACTGTGGCCACAGCCCTTGAAGGGACCCGCAAAGCCGCCGAAATCATGGGGATCGACCTCAACAAAGCAAGTGTCCTCGTCATCGGTGCTACTGGTTCCATTGGGAGTGTTTGCGCCCGGATTATTGCCCGGGAGGCTGGGTATTTGACCCTGGTGGCGCGAAGGACGGAAAAGCTCGAACGCCTTGCCCACCAAGTCTTGCAGGAAACAGGTGTGGCCGCTAGGATCACCACCAATGTGAAGGAGGCCCTGCGGGAAGCGGATGTGGTGATCACGGTGACCTCGGCTGTGGACACCGTCATCGAGCCGGAGGACTTGAAGCCAGGGGCGGTTGTTTGCGATGTCGCCCGGCCCCGAGATGTCTCCAGGAGAGTTGCCGAAGTCCGTCCTGACGTCCTCGTGATCGAGGGAGGAGTTGTCGAGGTTCCCGGAGAAGTGGAGTTCAACTTTGATTTCGGCTTTCCCCCAAAAACCGCTTACGCCTGTATGGCGGAAACGATGATCCTCGCTCTTGAGGGAAGGTGCGAAAACTACACCCTCGGTAGGGAGCTGAGTGTGGAGCAGGTGGAGGAGATCAGCCGCTTGGCGGCGAAGCACGGCTTTAAGCTCGCTGGTTTCCGCAGCTTCGAGCGCGCTCTTACTGATGCCGACATTGAGCGTGTTCGCCAAGCAGCGGCAAAACTTAACACAAAATCCTTGACAAGGTAGGAATTTGAAAAATATAATACCCCATGAAGATGGTTCTGGTGTGGTTCAGCGCGCCGTGCTGAGGCTTTTCTTTTTTATTGCCTTTTCGGGGGCCGCAGGAAAAACTGTATAAAAAACTGGTGTGGCTCATAAAATGAGGAATAAAAATTTCAGTTTATTTCAACTTGCTTAAATTCAACTATTTAGATTAGGGAGCGAGTGCCTTGTCAGAGAAAGAGATTCTTTTGACAGGTGATGGTGTCCGTAAGCTTGAGGAAGAGCTTCATTACCTGAAGTCGAGGAGGCGGGAGATCGCCGAGCGGATCAAAGCAGCACTTGAGTTCGGTGACATCACCGAAAATTCTGAATACGAAGAAGCGAAGAATGAGCAGGCTTTTGTCGAAGGCCGGATTATCACCTTAGAGAAGATGCTTCGCAAAGCACGGATCATCAATCGCGATGCTGCTGCCGCAGATACCGTTGTCATAGGTTCCAAGGTCCTTCTCCGAGACCTCAAAAACGAGAGAGAGGTTGAATTTACGATCGTGGGTTCTGCAGAATCAGACCCTTCTGAGTTCAAGATCTCTAACGAGTCACCTGTGGGGAAGGCGATCCTGGGGCACAGGGTGGGGGACGTTGTTAAGGTCAAGGTTCCTGCGGGGGAAATGGAGTATCAGATTTTGGAGATCAAGTGACAGGAAGTGCAGTCAGCAGGGAGGGGTTCGATGACCCAGTTTAGCCAGGAGCAGACCTCGGACTTGTTCGCGGTCAGAAGAGAAAAACTTGAGGAACTGCGGGCACGAGGAATCGAGCCTTATGGAGGGCGCTTTGAACGCACTCACCAGGCCCAGGAGATAGTTGAGAAGTTTTCTGAGTTAGAGGGGCAGGAAGTCGCTGTTGCGGGAAGGATCATTGGGAAAAGGAGCCATGGCAAGGCCTGTTTTGCGGATCTTTTGGACTTTTCCGGAAAGATTCAGCTTTATGCCCGCTTAGATGACCTGGGGGAAGAAAGCTACGAACTGTTTACAGATTTGGATATTGGAGATATTGTTGGTGTCCACGGTAAGGTCTTCCGCACCAGGCGCCAGGAGATCTCCATTGCTGTTAGTTCCTTCGTCGTTTTGGCCAAGTCCCTCCGCCCTCTTCCCGAAAAGTGGCATGGTCTCAAAGATGTGGATTTGCGCTACAGGCAGCGTTACCTTGACCTCATCGTCAACCCTGGGGTCAAGGATGTTTTTCTCACTAGAATCAAGATCATCGCTGCCATAAGACGTTTTCTGGAAAAGCGGGGCTTCCTCGAAGTAGAGACTCCGATGATGCACCCGATACCTGGGGGAGCGGCAGCCCGTCCCTTTGTCACCCATCACAACGCCCTTGATATGGACCTCTACCTTCGGATTGCTCCCGAGCTTTACCTCAAGCGCCTGCTTGTGGGGGGGTTCGAGAAGGTTTTTGAACTCGGAAGGAGCTTCCGCAATGAAGGAATTTCGACAAAGCACAACCCCGAATTCACTATGCTTGAGCTTTACCAGGCCTATGCTGATTATCAGGACATGATGGAGATCACCGAACAGTTGATCACCACTGTTGTCAGCGAAGTTTTAGGAACGACCAAAGTGGTTTACGGAGGTGTGGAACTCGACTTTTCCCCTCCTTGGCAAAGGATGACCATGCTGGAGGCGGTGGCCAAGTTTACAGGAGAAGATTTCGCCCACTTTGATCCCGAAAAAGCGCGCCAGCAGGCGCAAAAGCTTGGGGTGGAAGTTCCTTCAGGTGCCACTTGGGGGATCACCTTAAACGAGGTCTTTGAGTCCCTGGTCGAAGAGCACCTGATTCAACCAACCTTTATTACCGGGCATCCTGTTGACGTTTCTCCGCTGGCCAAGCGCAGTAAGGAGAATCTCTTGTTGACCGATCGCTTTGAGCTATTTATCATGTCGTGGGAGATCGCCAATGCCTTTTCCGAGCTAAACGATCCCCTCGACCAGAGAGAGCGCTTCCAGCAACAGTTGGAGAAGCGCAAGCAGGGGGATGAAGAAGCCCACATGCTGGATGAGGATTTTTTGACAGCACTGGAGCACGGGATGCCTCCTGCCGGGGGGCTTGGAATCGGGATCGACAGGCTGGTGATGATCCTAACCAATTCGCCGTCGATCAGAGACGTGATTCTCTTTCCAACGATGCGTCCCCGTTAACAAAAAAACCAAAAGTTCTGTGAGATCCTGTTGACAACACTTAAAGATTGTGCTAAGAT
>DAINRC010000108.1:0-108 GCA_036742135.1 Bacillota bacterium | reverse complement strand
GCTCGAAGCACTCGGTCCTTGAAAACTGAACAGTCGTGCGGGCTGAGGATGGTCTTTTTTTGAGGAGAGTTGCATGGAGGGTTTGATCCTGGCTCAGGACGAACGCTG
>DAINRC010000107.1:4063-6283 GCA_036742135.1 Bacillota bacterium | reverse complement strand
GATGGAGACTGCGCCGTCGTCAAACTTGAAAGAAAGCACCGTGAGACAGTCCTTGATAAGGTTTCTACTCTCTTCTGTGTTTGGAATCTCAATCTTGTAGAGCAGGTAGAACCCATTCCCAGTATCGGCAACAACCGGCTCGGGCCAGCCCTGCCCCTTCAGCCACCGGTGAATCTCCCACGCCTTTTCTTTCGCCTTCGCCTTTTCCTTGTCTGTCGCGCAAATCCCCGATGGTCTTTTGGGGTCGAAATCGATCAAGAGCCATCTACGCCGCGCGATGTCGCTGTCCGAAGTAGTGTTTTTCGGCCTTTCCACTAGCCGGTTCGCGGCGCGGGCAAGCAGCGCGGGATTGCAGGGATTCATTGTAACGTAGATGTTCGCCTTCCCGTCATACTCAGCCACAGCATCAGCCAGTTTGTCCCAGTCGTTGAAGTAGCCCGCCACCGTGCCCACCTTCGGAAGATCCAGAATGCGCACTTCCGCCACTTCACCGGCCTCGTAGAGTATCTCAAGGAGGCGCTTAACTTCCGCCTTCATTTTCTCACCGTCGCCTTCCCGCGGAGCCACTCCTCGAGGCTCTCCTTCCAGATGAGCCAGCGCCTGCGACCGATCCTGCGCCCCTCAATTTCGCCACTTCGGAGGAGTTGGTAGAGAAAACCCCTCGACAGCCCGCTGAGTTCCTGAGCCTCCTTAGTCGTCAGCACGGGCTTTTCGTGCATTTAAGAGCACCCCCCAAAACTTGAAGGAATTTTGGACGTGTTCGCAGAATCTCATAGCTAGTATCGAGCAAAACGTGCTTGATATCAAGCTTGATGTCAAATTTTGTTAATTTTTATAGTGAAGACCTAAAACCTAATCTGTAAGAGTGCACCTGCTCCTAGCCATAGGTCTTGAGAGTGCCATATATAGTGAAGCAGGGGGGGTGGGTGCGCTCTTTTACGTGTGGCAAAAAAGCAGGTAGGGAGCCAAATCTTGGCGAATTTTTTTCAACCAATTTTCAACCAAAAGGGTTTAAACTGATGGGTTCCCTCATGAACCCTGGCAAACAAAAAAGCCAGCAAGATCAAGGGTTTGCTGGCTGGTATAAACTCCCAGAGACCCTCAAAAACCGTCTGCTAAGAACTCGTAATGCGCAGGCCGTGGGTTCGAATCCCACCATCAGCTCCAGCCTTGAGAATCAAGGCCTCCAGCCTCCGGAGGGCCTGAAAAAATGCGCAGGCACTGAAGGAGGCTGATTTTATTGCCCAAAAGAAACCTTGTAGAGCTACCTACTGCTTCCCGTGTGGCCTGGCAGGATGTGCTGGGAGAGTTCATCCTGCCAAAGAGGCCGAAGGCAAAAAGCCCAGGACAATCCACGATTACTACTTCCATGTGGTGAGGTTCTTCAAGCACTTCCCGCAGGCCTGGAAATCCTATGACACGCTGCGGAAATGCGCTTCAGCTTACTACTTGAGGCACACCACAGCCATAGTGCTACTGCGCAACGGTGCTGAGGCCTTCACAGTGCAAAGAGTGCTAGGCTACAGCACTTTAGAGATGACACGCCGCTATGTGAAACTCAGCGGGGAGGATGTAAAGCCCCGCAGTTCGGTGGTACTCAAGGTATGTCCCCGGGCTACCTCAGCAACCTGCACGGCTACCGTCCTGATCAGTTCTTGATCACCTAGACGGCCCAGTTCCGCCCAGGCTTACCTTCGGCTTATCCTTTTTGTGATCGTAGAAAAATCCCAGGACATCGCTGCTTTTGAGTGTTTTCAGGGCCTCATACATATAGTTCAGATTCTGGAGGTGTCGCCTAGTAACCCGCGGGTGCATTTTCCTTAAGGTTTCATACAATTCGTTCGGCAACAGAGGGACTCCTGCATCTACGAGAAGGTCTACAGGTGCGTCTGTGAAAAGGGGCTGAGCCGCCCGGAGAAGGGGCTCTCCATTGCCTACGATGTCAACCTTTCCCCCTTCCTTCCCCGGAGACTGGAGAGGGTCCCTCAAGCTGAAGGGAGGATGGCGAGAGGAGATGGCTGAAGCGGGGAAGGCGGCACTGGCTGCTGAAGGCATCGGGCTGGGGCTCGAGGTGTGCGTTGTGGTGCGGCCCTCGAGGGCTTCGAAGAAAACCCGTAGGGTGCGCGGGGTCATCCAGGAGGTCTCTCCCAAGCCCTTCACAGTGGACAACGGTAGGTACCGCAAGGGCTTCCTTCTAGTCGACATCGCCAGCGGGTTCAT
>DAINRC010000107.1:0-3921 GCA_036742135.1 Bacillota bacterium | reverse complement strand
AGATTCAAGCGACCGGGAGCCCGGCGGAGGCGAAGATAAGGACCTCTTCACCGAGGAGGATCTTCCCAGTGCCTCAAAGGGGGTCGGAGAGTAGAGGGGGTTATTAAAACGTGGAATTT
Organism: Bacillota bacterium; assembly: GCA_036742135.1. Classification (GTDB taxonomy): domain Bacteria; phylum Bacillota; class DSM-12270; order Thermacetogeniales; family Thermacetogeniaceae; genus 50-218. The sequence goes on along the minus strand of DAINRC010000107.1, from coordinate 3,802 downwards.
CTGTAAAGACGACTAGCGGGTCCTGTATACGCTCGGCTGATGCCTGCATTGTATCCTAGCCACTTTTATGCCAGAAATGGAAGGAAAAACAAATGCAGGTGTTGAAGTAGTGGAGTAACTTAGTGCAAGACGGTGGTGGCTTGGATGGCACGCCGCATGGTAGATTTCCAGACAGAGTTAATTCAGGCCATGGATTTCATCTTGGACAGCCCGCTGGCACGCAAGAGCTTCGAATGCCCGCCCTTCCCTAATTTCGGAAACATCCTTAGGGACATCATCGAAGACACTGACCGTTTAGCTGACAATTGCCATTTGCCTGAGTTTACAGATCATGCTTTGCCGCACATTTGCAGCCTCGTAAAAAAAGTATCTGACTGGGGAACCAATGACTCATGGTTGAGCGGTTTGAGCTCTTCAGAGGCGGGCTACCTGTTAATGGCTATTCTCATACACGATTTGGGGATGCTGTCTCAAGACCCATCTGAGCTGGGAAAGGGTCGGTTTACCACTCTACCTAAAGGCTTAGCCGAAGTCCCTAGCTGGGTGAGGGAGACCCACGTGCTTCGCCTGGAAGGGCTCCTCAAGAAGCTGCTTCTTGAGCGGGACAGGCAGAAGCCGCCATATCAGGAGCAAGGCTACCGGGAATTTGTGGAGAGCGAACAATTTAGTTTTGTAGTCTCTTTGGCAGCTGCCCACTCGAGCTGGCCCTGGCAAGAAGGTTTTGCTGCAGTAGGCGAAAAGGCTCAAAAAGTGCAGATAAAACCAGAGCGGGCTCGAGGTCTGGCAGCTGTTTTGTCAGTGGCAGACCTGCTTGATGAAGGGGCCGGCAGGTGCGACACTGCTACTTTAATCAGTCACAGGCAGGGGACCGTCCTTAATAAAGCGCACTGGCTGAGGCATGCCCTTACTGCAGAACCTGTAGAAATAAGGGATAGAAAAATTGTCGTAAAACTATGGAAGCCGCCTGGCACCGGGAGCGAACTGGAACAGGTCTACCGGGCGCTTAGAAATCACTACAAGCTGGTGCGTTTGTATAACAGGGAACTTTGCAGCCTGAATGCCCACATTGAACGCCTGGAGTTCCATCCCTCAGCCGGGGTGCCTCAGGACGAGAACGAAAACCTGAAAGACTGGCAGCGTATTGTTGAGTTCGATGGTGCTCTACCAGAGCAGCTACTGCGCACTTTCATGCGCGAGGCGAGGAATGATAATACCCTGGACGAGGAGGTGAAAAAGGAATTGGTCGCCATAGGTCTTGAGTCGGTGGATCTGAGGGAGTACAGAAAGTTTTTAGGGGAAAGTGAACCCCTAACCGAAGAAGAAATGGTCTTTAACAAGCTGTGGAGAGCTGGCCGGGAGGAGTAGGAATGACGGGCAACAAGAAGAAAGCAGTGGAATTTTTAAAAACAAAGGCCTGCGAAGCATATCTCAGCGGAGACGTGGGGGCTGTTCGCCACCTCAGTGCCATCGCTCTGGAGAAGGCCAGCCAAACGGCTGAGCGCGAAAACCTCAAGCTGGAAGATTTCATCTGGGCTTTTGTTTTTATGTTCAACTACTTGAAGAGCGAGTGGGAGTTTTCCCAGCTTCTTGTTAAAGCATACGAGTCTTTTGGCTACCCCCAGGACATCAAAACGAATGATGGCGTGATAATTCCCCGGTTAACAAGGCCAGATTCAGCAACTTCATCCTATGCTGCATTGTTGAATTTCCTTTTTGACGTGTTTGATCCCCACAACTGGCCGCTCATTGAAGAACACAAAGAAGGCATGGCTAATTTGGACATAAACTTCTTGCTAAAAGGTTCAAACGGAGAGGACTACGGGGCCTGTGCCCTAGAAGATGAACTCCTGCTGTCACTAATTATCGAGGTGCTGTGGTACCTTGAGCCCCGAGGAGACTACTGGCTTTCCCTGTGCGAGAAGTGGATTGAACAGGCAGCGCAAGCGGCTCCCTCGAGTTCGATACCTCAAGCGCTTTCCCGCACACGAGACCGCTTGAGGGTCCAGAGAGCAATACTTTTCCCTGTCGAAGAAGAGTCCCCGCTCAATTTGATCGAAGAGGTTTATCGAAGAGGAGAGGAGTGCTACCTGCTGGCGAAGGCGTGGTTTTACTTCTACCATGAGCGCTGGCAGGACCTTGATGAGCTCATACGCCAAATGGTCGAGTTGATCCCGTTCGAAAACGGGTATTTCCTTTCACTGCAGGGCTTGATTAATATGACACGGATCCAAAGAAGTTTAGCTGTTCACCGAGAAGAAAGTGAAACTGCTGAACAAGTCGAGTCCTTTGACCAAACCCCGGGGGTCATGCGCTATCAACGGGTTCAGTTGAGCAGGCCAACGGCGATTTTTCATTATCAAAGGGGAGTGTTCTTTGATGGCTTGCTGGCTGAGGCACGGAGAAAGCAGTTTGCCTGCGGCCGTCTCCGCGCCCACGCCCTCCGCCTTTTGATTCTGCTGAAGCTGGAAGCCCTGAGGGCTTGGGATTTAGGATCTTATTTAGAGGCCATGAAGAGAGAAATGAAGCTTTCCCTCCAGTTGGGCCTCTACCGGGATCATAAAGGGGAATACAGAGGTTTTCCCGATTGCCTGAAGAACGCCCTCCTGTGTGCGGTTAAGTGCTTAAGCGTTGATTCGGAGGATCTTCCGGAACTAGAGAAGGCCGAAAAAGTTCTAGAGACGCTTCCGGAGGGCGCCCAGCTTATATCTGATCTGGTAAGGGATTTGGTTTCTGGGCCGCCAGCAGAGTGGCCTTCAGCACTGCGCATTTTTGACCTGCTGGGCGATGCCGTCCCGGAGGAGCTGGCCGAGGAGGTGGCGAGATGGTCTGTAAAAGTCTACAACGCCCTGATGTCAAACCCCTGTTATTGGAATTCAAAGATCCTTAGGTTCTGGAAGCCGATTATAGAGTTTCATGACATATCAGACGGGGTATGGAATGAACTGTTCCCTGTCTTTAAGGACATGGTAATGAAACCGTTCTTTTGGGATTCTAATTATGAACTGATAAAGGCTGTACTTGTTAAAGCTCCTCTCACCCAGGCGCGGGACCTGGCAAGCTCAATCACCACTGTGGCGGCTCGGGATGAGAGCGGGCAAAGAAACAAGTATGTCATTTTGTTTAATGCCTCTCTTGAAAGGGCTGATTTAAAGGATATTTGCATTGACTACTTGCGCAAACGGATTCAAACATCAAGCGATCCCTCGCTGGAATACGACCTTTCACTGCTCTTGGACGGTGAAGGCGGTAAGCAGGTGGAGAGCAGTGAGAACGCCTGCCGGAGCTTAATTGAGAAATTGGGGGACTTTTGTAAAAGTATAGAAGACCGAGATGGGAAGTCCTTTCCGATTGGTGTTGATATAGCATCTGAGTTCCGCCGCGTTGATTGGAGCACTGTTCCCGAAGGAACTTTAGACGGTATCTTGGAGAAAGTAGCAACCGTAATTAAGGGCTGCCCTAATATTTTAAACATTGAGGTTGCTGAACTCATGAAGGTCCTCATCAATATCAGCCGCACTGCTCCTGAAGGCTACCGGGCGAAGCTGGCACACCTGGCGATGGAGTGGATTGAAAATCCGCCGCGGGGAGAAGATTTTCCTGGAGATGGAGGCCCTTTTGGCAACTTCCTCTTTACTACTAATATACAAAAGCCAATTGACCATGCCTTGATTGCCCTCGTTGTTGCTCTGTACAAAGAGGCAGACGCCAGCCTGAGGCGGGAATTCAGACGCTGGGCAGTGAAGCAGTGCATCTCTGCCGAGGATTTTAACTCAACTTTGACACCTAGCACATAAAAAATCCC
>DAINRC010000106.1:0-6284 GCA_036742135.1 Bacillota bacterium | reverse complement strand
CAACTTTGTTACCTTCTACCGAAATTTTAATCTCCCGGGGCATTTCTTTGACAACCTTACCCTTGGGCCCTTTGACTTCAACTACATTTCCTTCAACTTTTACCTCAACTCCTGCCGGTATCAATACCGGAAGGCGTCCCACTCTGGACATAGTGCCACCTCCCTTTCACCAGATGTAGCAGATAACCTCGCCACCCAGCCCTTCTTTGCGAGCCTGTTTGTCAGTCATCAGGCCCTTGGATGTGGAAATAACTGCAATCCCCAGACCTCCTAGGACCTTCGGGATCTCGTCTTTTTTCACATAAACCCGCAAACCAGGTTTGCTGATTCTCTTGAGCCCAGTAATCACTTTTTCCTTGTTTGGCCCGTACTTCAGGTAAAGGCGCAGGATTCCTTGTTTACCGTCTTCGATGTATTCATAGTTCTTGATAAAGCCTTCTCTTTTGAGGATTTCCGCCAGCTCTTTCTTCATTTTCGATGCTGGAATATCAACCTGCTCCTTGTAAACCTGATTGGCATTGCGAATTCTAGTAAGGAAATCAGCGATCGGGTCCGTCATCATTTTCCAAATCGACCTCCTTTGCGTCGCACTACCAGCTTGCCTTCACTACTCCCGGTATCTGGCCTTTATGGGCCAGTTGCCGGAAGCAAATGCGACACATCCCAAATTTACGAAGATAAGCACGCGGTCTGCCACAAATGCGGCAACGGTTGTAAGCCCGGACCCTAAATTTAGGCGGTCTTTGCTGCTTCATGATCAAAGCTTTTCTGGCCACATCATCCCCTCCTTGCAATGATCTCGAACCACTTTAACTCTCCCGGAACGGCATTCCCAAGAGGCTGAGAAGAGCACGAGCTTCCTCATCTGTTTTCGCTGTTGTCACTACAGTTATATCCATGCCTCTGATCTTGTCAATTTTATCATAATCTATCTCCGGGAAAACAACCTGTTCTCGAAGTCCCAGGCTGTAATTTCCCCGACCATCGAAGGAACGCGGTGACACTCCGCGAAAGTCTCTGACCCGGGGCAAGACCACATTGACCAATTTCTCAAAAAAGTCATACATGCGGTCACCCCTAAGGGTAACCTTACAACCAATCTTCATACCCTTCCGAAGCTTGAAGGCAGCAATCGACTTGCGGGCCTTGGTGATCACCGGCCGCTGACCAGTGATCAAAGCAAGGTCAGCGACAGCACTCTCCAGAACCTTGGGATTCTGTATTGCCTCCCCAAGACCCATATTGATGACGATCTTCTCCAGCTTCGGAACCTGCATCACGTTTTTATAGTTAAACTTTTTCATCATCTGAGGAACAACTTCAGTGCGGTAGCGTTCCTTGAGACCCATTATTTGTCCCCCTTCACCGAGTGCTACTTATCAATGAGTTCCCCGCACTTCTTGCAGACCCGGAAGTACTTCTGACCCACCAGCTTCTTGCCGATCCGCGTTGGTTGATTGCACTTGCTACATACAAGCATCACATTAGAACTGTGAATTGGTGCCTCTTTCTCCACAATGCCACCCTGAGGCATCTCCCGTGTCGGCCGCATGTGCTTCTTCACAATATTGACACCTTCGACAATCACCCGCTGGGCGGCAGGGAATACTTGCAAAACCTTTCCCCGCTTCCCAGCGTACTTGCCCGTGATGACGATCACCGTATCCCCTTTCCTTACGTGAACCTTGTTCCTGGGCATTAACTCCACCCCCAACTACAGGACCTCAGGAGCAAGGGATACGATTTTCATAAAGTCCTTATCCCTCAACTCACGGGCAACAGGTCCAAAAATCCGGGTCCCACGCGGGTTCTTTTGCTCGTTAATGATTACTGCAGCGTTTTCACTAAATCTGATATGAGAACCATCGGGTCGGCGGATCTCCTTTTTCGTCCTGACCACTACCGCGTGCACCACATCTCCTTTTTTCACCATACCACCAGGAGTTGCTTCCTTCACTGAAGCCACAATGATATCGCCCACAGTGGCATAACGACGGAACGATCCACCTAAAACCCGAATACACATTAGCTTCTTGGCACCAGTGTTGTCACCAGCTTTAAGAATAGTCTGGGGTTGAATCATCGAACACTTCCTCCCTTCCTGCTACTTCTGCCTCATCAGCTCGAGAGATAATCTCGACCACCCGCCACCTCTTTTCTTTGCTCAAAGGGCGGGTCTCCATGATTTTTACCAGGTCTCCGATCCGGCACTCATTATTTTCGTCATGAGCTTTAAACTTCTTTGTCCTCCTCACAGTTCGCCCGTAAAGGGGATGCCTGACCATCGTTTCCACAGCTACGACCACAGTTTTATCCATCTTATCGCTCACAACTTTACCGAACCGGACTTTACGCTGTCCTCTTTCTCCCACAAGTGACACCCCCTATCTACTTCTGGCTTTGAGCTTGTTGGCGCTGGCGACTCAGTTCTCGTTCCCGTAAAATCGTCTTAACGCGGGCAAAATCGCGCCGCACTTCTCTAATCCGCATTGGGTTTTCCAACTGTCCAGTTGCCAACTGGAAACGCAGTCGGAACAATTCATCCTTGAGATCGACCAACTTCTGCCGCAGTTCTTCATCTGTCAACTCCCGCAGTTCTCTAGCTTTCGTCACCGGCCTCACCACCTATGTCATGCCGCTTCACAAATCTCGTTTTTACCGGCAATTTGTGACCTGCCAGGCGCAGCGCTTCGCGCGCCTCCTCTTCAGAAACACCGGCAACCTCAAACATCACCCGCCCCGGCTTGACAACGGCGACCCAATACTCAGGAGCACCTTTCCCGCTTCCCATGCGCGTTTCTGCCGGCTTAGCAGTAACAGGCTGGTCAGGGAAAATCTTGATCCAGACTCTCCCTCCCCGGCGCAAGTGTCTGGTGATGGCAATTCTTGCTGCCTCTATCTGCCTGCTGCTGATCCAGCCCGGCTCCAGGGCCTGGAGTCCGTAATCCCCGAAGGTAACCTCATGCCCCCTTGTTGCCTTCCCTGAAGGGCGGCGGAGGTGTTGCTTGCGAAATTTCACTCTGCGTGGAATCAGCATTAGCCTTTTCCTCCTTCCCCACCCGCTTCAGCGGCGAGCCTTGGCAGCGTTTTTTCTGGTTTCTCCGGTAGGACCTCCCCAAGGTAGATCCACACTTTCACACCGATTTTCCCGTAGGTCGTCAGTGCTTCTGCAAACCCGTAGTCAATATCAGCCCGCAGGGTGTGCAGAGGGACCTTTCCTTCAGCATACCACTCAGTCCTAGCCATTTCAGCGCCACCCAAGCGACCACTAACCTCAACCTTGATTCCCTGAGCACCGACGCGCATCGCTCTGGTAACAGCCTGTTTCATTGCTCTTCTGAAAGCAATCCGCCTTTCCAACTGAGCAGCAATATTTTCAGCCACCAGCTGGGCATCAAGCTCCGGCTTCTTAATTTCGACAATATTCACAGCAACCTGCTTTCCAGTGAGAGACTCTAGCTCTTTGCGCAGGTTTTCCACTTCAGCTCCGCCACGCCCAATGATAATCCCCGGCCTCGCAGTGTGAATCGAGATCTTCACCCTGTTGGCCGCCCTTTCAATCTCGATCCTGGAAATCCCTGCAGCGTAAAAGCGCTTCTTGATGAGATTACGAAGGGCAATGTCCTCGTGAAGCAAGTCCCGGTAATTCTTTTCCGCATACCATCGAGAATCCCAGTCCTTGATGATCCCTAAGCGGAGGCCCTTAGGGTGCACTTTCTGGCCCATTCACTATCCCTCCTTTCGCTCAGCAACTACTACGGTAATGTGGCTTGTTCTCCTACGTTTGAGATCAGCTCTTCCCCGTGCCCGGGGACGATACCTCTTAAAGATCGGCCCCTCATCAACACAGATCTTTTTGATGTAAAGCTCATCAGGGTTCATGTTGAAGTTATGCTCAGCATTAGCAACAGCGGAACGGACCACTTTGGCAATAGGAAGAGCAGCTTTTTTGGGTGTAAAGCGCAAAATGCTTAGTGCCTCAGCAACCGGCTTTCCCTTAATTAAATTGGCAACCTGTCTGGCTTTTCGCGGAGAAATCCAAATGTAACGCGCGATTGCCCGTGCATCCACGATTCTTCCACCCCTTTTACTTCAATGCCGTAGAGCGCTCAGTATGAGCTCCATGGCCGCGGAAAATCCTCGTGGGAGCAAATTCTCCCAGTTTATGTCCCACCATGTCTTCAGTGATATACACAGGAACGTGTTTTCTGCCATCGTAAACTGCGATCGTGTGACCCACCATTTCTGGGAAAATAGTTGAGCGCCGCGACCACGTTTTGATGACCCTCTTCTCACCTTTTTCATTAAGCTCCCTGATTTTTTTCAGCAGCTTCGGGTCGCAGTAAGGACCTTTTTTTCGCGAACGACCCACTCTTCCAACCTCCTTAGGAAGTAACCTACTTACGCCGTTTGAGGATCATTTTATCTGATGCCTTATTTTTCTTGCGAGTCTTGCCTCCAATTGCTGGCTTGCCCCAAGGTGTCACCGGATGGCGACCAATCGGAGATTTACCTTCACCACCACCGTGGGGGTGATCACAGGCATTCATGACCACACCACGCACTGATGGCCTGATCCCCATCCAGCGTGCTCGCCCGGCCTTGCCGATGGTCACGTTTTCGTGGTCAAGGTTCCCTACCTGACCGATTGTAGCCTTACAGCTAAGGTGAATCAGGCGTACTTCACCGGAGGGCAGACGCACATGGGCGTATTCGCCTTCTTTGGCCATCAACTGGGCAGCAGTACCAGCAGAACGAACCAGCTGGCCACCTCGACCCGGCTTGAGCTCAATGTTGTGGATAAAGGTCCCCACAGGAATGTTTCTCAAAGGTAGAGCGTTCCCCGGCTTGATGTCAGCATCTGGACCTGACATCACCGTATCTCCAACCTTGAGCCCCTCCGGAGCAAGAATATATCTCTTTTCTCCATCAACGTAGTGAAGGAGGGCAATATGGGCCGACCGGTTAGGATCATACTCCAAAGTAGCAACTTTTGCCGGGACCCCATCCTTATCACGCTTGAAGTCAATTATTCGATAGAAGCGCTTGTTTCCTCCGCCCCGGTGACGGACAGTGATGCGACCCTGGTTATTGCGTCCAGCTTTCTTCTTCAGTGGCTTGATTAAAGAGCGCTCAGGCTCCACTTTGCTCAATTCCTCAAAGCTGACTACAGTCATCTGGCGTCTGCCGGGAGATGTTGGCTTGAATTTTTTGATTGCCATGCTTTCCCTCCTTTCCTGTCCAACGGGAGCGAGAACTAGAGCAGGCCTTCAAAGACCTCGATCTTATCACCCGGGCGCACAGTGACAATTGCTTTCTTGCGGTCCGGGGTGCGCCCCCAGAATCTACCTACCCTTTTCTTCTTCCCTTTAACGATCATGGTGTTAACTTTCAGGACCTTGACCTTAAACAGTTCTTCAACAGCTTTTTTGATCTCGATTTTATTGGCGTTTTTATCCACGTAAAAGGTGTACTTATTCTCTTTTTGAGCAAGGTTTACTGATTTTTCGGTTATTACCGGCTTAAGGATAATGTCACGGGGATCACGCATTCGTCAGCACCTCCCCGACCCTAGCCACAGCGTCCTTTGTCAAAACCACTTTATCAGCAGCAAGAACATCGTAAGGATTCAAGTGTTCGGCAAGCACCACCCGCACACTAGGCAAATTACGTGATGCTAGCTGCAAATTACGGTCTTTTTTCCCGGTCACCAGGAGGACCTTGCGTTCTGCTTCTAAGGCTTCAAGAAGCTTGACAACTCGTTTAGTTTTTGGCTCTTCCAACCGAAACTCCTCGATGACCACAATATCCCCGTCCTGAGCGCGGCTGGATAAGGCGGACTTTAATGCCAGTTTGCGCACTTTGCGCGGAAGATCCTGGGCGTAGCTTCTTGGTTTCGGCCCAAACACAATTCCTCCACCACGCCAGATGGGAGATCTAATGCTTCCAGCACGGGCGCGACCAGTTCCTTTTTGACGCCAAGGCTTGCGGCCCCCACCGCGGACCTCACCCCGTGTTTTCGTGGAGGCAGTGCCCCGACGCCTACCAGCGAGATAGCGAACAACAGCTTGGTGAAGCACGTGCTCATTCACAGGAATCCCGAACACGTCCTCCTGGAGCTCGATGTCACCGATCCTGACCCCTTCAGCACTGTATAAAGCAGCTTTGGGCATACTCCATTGCCTCCCTTCTTGCTATCGCCGCGAATTCTTAATCACGAGAAGTCCTCGCCGCGGCCCTGGAACTGCACCCTTCACCAGCATCAAGTTGTGCTCCGGAACCAC
>DAINRC010000105.1:0-6303 GCA_036742135.1 Bacillota bacterium | reverse complement strand
GGGCGTACCGGTGGCAGATTCGAAGCGGCTCACCCACCGGTGCCTGTTCCACCGGAGGGCAAGCGGCTTCTGGGGCGAGGTACTTGCGCCCCGTGCTCCTTCGAGGAACCCAAAAGCAGTATGTTCAAAGAGCCGATGCAGGGTACAAAGTGGTCAAATAAAGCCATCTCGGTTGCCGAGGTGGCTTTCTGTATCAGCCAATTCACACAACTTATCAGTTTCTAAGGGGTTTCTGCTTTAATTTGGTTTTTCAACCAGACATACCGGGGCTTCTTCTGTCGATCCGGTAGTTGTCTTTAAAATGGCCGTGAAGTCTTGACATCCACGGAATTAGGTTGTAATATCCTAGTTAATCAATAGGAATACTTGAATATCGACTACAGGAGGTGCAAAAAAGCCTAATGGCGGTTCAGAAAACCTTTGAGGAAATAAACGAAAAGATTAAGAAAGGAACTGCTGTTGTTGTTACAGCCGAGGAAATCATTGATTTGGTAAAGGAGAAGGGAGTCAGCGAGGCTGCTCGCCAGGTCGATGTAGTTACAACTGCGACGTTCGGCACGATGTGTTCAAGTGGAGTTTTTTTGAACTTTGGTCATTCTCGTCCCCGTATTAAGATGAAGAAGGTCTACTTAAACGGGGTTCCCGCCTACACCGGAATAGCAGCAGTCGACGCTTACCTGGGAGCTACTGAACTCCCTGAAAGTGATCCCGAGAACCGGCTCCACCCGGGCCGTTTCCTCTACGGCGGAGGCCATGTGATTGAGGACCTTGTAGCAAGAAGACCGGTGAAGCTCGAGGCCTTTGCTTACGGGACGGACTGTTACCCGCGGCGCCACATTGAGACATGGATTACTCTTGACGACATCAACGAGGCTATTCTCTTTAACCCGCGGAACGCCTACCAGAACTACAATGTAGCCGTCAATTTATCATCCCGAACCATCTACACCTATATGGGGGTACTCAAGCCGAACCTGGGCAACGCGGGTTACGCGACGTGCGGCCAGCTCAGCCCCCTTCTCAACGATCCTTACTACCGCACCATTGGCATCGGAACGAGAATCTTCTTGGGTGGGGGCATCGGGTATGTCGCCTGGCACGGCACCCAGCACAACCCCTGTGCTCCTCGGGGCGCCAACGGCTTACCCCTCACTGGAGCCGGTACTCTAGCAGTGATAGGAGACCTGAAGCAGATGAAACCAGAGTGGCTCAGAGGAACCAGCTTCCTCGGGTACGGTGCAAGTCTTGCTGTGGGAATCGGTATACCTATCCCAGTCTTGGACGAAGAGATCTTGCTCTACACCACGGTGCGTGACGAAGACATCCTGATGCCGGTGGTAGACTACAGCCGTGCCTACCCTGAGAACACAGGCGAAATCCTCTGTCATGTAAGCTATGCTCAGCTACGCTCCGGAAAGATCGAGATCAATGGCAAGGAGGTTCCAACAACATCACTGTCCAGCTACTACAAGGCGAGGCAGATTGCCGAGATCTTGAAAGATTGGATAAGAAGCGGCAAGTTCTTCCTGACTCGTCCTGTGGAGCGGCTCCCCGGTGCCGAATCAGGAATTGTCCTCAGGGGTTTGACGGAGCGAGGAAATGGTAACTGAGGAGGGATAGGTGTTGGTGACCAACAAAGTAGTGCTACAATTTACCCCGACCCTCGTAGACAAGCCTATCATATACCGTTTGGTAAAAGATTATGACCTCGTGATCAACATTTTAAAGGCTGACATTAACCCGTCCCAGGAGGGCTTCGTCGTAGTGGAGATAAGTGGAGACTCCGAAAGCTATAACAAGGGACTTGAATATCTCAGGAACGCTGGGGTGAGGGTTGAACCATTAAGCGGTACTATTGTCTGGAATAGGGAACAGTGCCTCCATTGTGGTGCTTGCGCGAGCTTCTGCCCCACAGGAGCACTTTACCTGAAGCGCCCGGAGATGGAGGTCTGTTTCGAGGGGTCAAAGTGCATCGTCTGCCAGAGCTGTCTCGATGTGTGCATAGCTCGGGCGGTCGAGGTTAAGCTCTAACCTCCATACTCTTTAAACCTCAGCGGGCAATAACTCCTGGACAGGCAGTAGTTCTCTACCAGAACGACGAGGTGGTGGCTGGGGGAACGATAGCCAGATTAGGAAAGGAGGGAATGTAGGATCTTGAGGCTTTCTACACGAACGAGGTACGGGCTTCGGGCTATGGTAGATATTGCCCTCAACCAGCATACAGGTCCTATTCCGCTTAGCACAATAGCCAGGCGTCAGGACCTTTCAGAAGGCTACCTCGAACAGTTGATGTTTTTTCTGAAGAGAGCGAGGCTGGTGAAGAGCGTGAGAGGCCCTCAGGGCGGCTACCTCCTAGCGAGACCGCCGTCCGAGATCACGGTTGGCGAGATTGTTCGCGTTTTTGAGGGCCCGATCGCGCCTGTCCCTTGTGTAAGCGAGCACCTCCCCGAGGGGTGCGAGAGGGCGGAGGTTTGCGTGACGCGGCTTGTCTGGAGCAAGCTCAGAAAGCAGATCGCGGAAGTATTAGACTCTATTACTTTGGAGGATTTGGTTAACGAAGCGCGTCGCTTAGGTTCATCTGAATTACCATGCTTGCAGGAAAACGGTGAGTATGGAATTTAGTATACTCACGTTATCGGACAGGGACAGCGAGCAACTAAGCGCTAACGTTTTAAAAAAGGAGTAAGGCCTTTATGCGAATTTATGAAAATTTAACACAGCTTATCGGGAGTACCCCCCTTTTGCGCCTGAAAATTCTGGCCCAGGGGACGGGTGCCGAGATTGTCGGGAAACTGGAATCTTTTAACCCTGCTGGAAGCGTAAAAGACCGGATTGGCTATGCAATGATTAAAGATGCTGAGGAAAAGGGGTTGATTAACAAGGATACGGTAATCATCGAACCTACTAGTGGAAACACAGGAATTGCTCTCGCGTTTGTCTGTGCCGTCAAGGGTTACCGTTTGATTCTGACGATGCCCGAGACGATGAGCATTGAGCGGCGCAACCTCCTGAAGGCTTATGGTGCTGAACTTGTCTTAACACCCGGTGCTGAAGGAATGGAAGGGGCAATCAGGAAGGCAGAAGAGCTGGCGGCACAGATTCCGAACTCCTTTATTCCCCAACAGTTTCGGAACCCCGCTAATCCTATGATTCACCGCACTACCACAGCTCTTGAAATCTGGGAGGATACCGAGGGGCAGGTAGACATTGTTGTGGCAGGGGTGGGTACGGGCGGAACAATTACGGGGATTGGAGAGGCGCTGAAACCCCGGAAAAAGTCTCTAAAGATTATTGCTGTGGAACCCAGAGAATCCCCTGTTCTCTCCGGAGGAAAACCGGGTTCCCACCGCATTCAAGGGATCGGTGCAGGTTTTGTTCCCGAAGTCCTTAATCTATCCCTTGTTGATGAAATTATCCGGGTATCCTACGAGGAGGCTGCCGCTACCAGCAGGATGCTGGCGCGCAATCTGGGGCTTTTGGTTGGAGTGTCAGCAGGCGCGGCAGCTTTTGCGGCCCGAGTGGTTGCCCAGCGCCCGGAAAATCGCGGGAAACTGATCGTAGTTATTCTCCCCGATACTGGTGAGCGTTACTTGAGCACAGATCTTTACGACTAGCACTTGGGGGGTAAAAAAATGCGCCGCGTATACTTGGATCATGCTGCAACCACGCCTCTTCATCCCGAGGTTTCTTCCCTCATGAGTGAGTTTATGAAGGAAGTCTTTGGGAATCCCTCGATCCTTCACTCGTTTGGGAGAGAAGCCAGAAAATGGGTGGAAGAGGCGCGGCAAAAGGTCGCGGATCTCATTGGTGCCAGTGCCGAGGAGATCGTCTTTACGAGCGGTGGAACCGAGGCCGACAATCTTGCTATTCTGGGCGTTGCATGGTCCAGAAGTGCAAAAGGGAAACACTTGATTACATCTTCCATTGAGCATCATGCCGTCCTTGAGACTTGCAAGTTTCTTGCAAGAAACGGTTTTGAAGTTACCTTTTTACCTGTAGATGGGGATGGAATTATTGACCCTGATGATGTCCGCAAGGCGATCCGTAAGGATACGATTATGATCACGATTATGCATGCCAACAACGAAATCGGAACCATCGAGCCGATTGAAGAAATTGGCAAGATTGCCCGGGACCACGGGATCATCTTTCACACCGACGCCGTACAGACGGCAGGCAAGATCCCTGTAGACGTCAATGCACTTAATGTGGATCTCCTTTCTCTCTCGGCTCACAAGATCTACGGCCCCAAAGGCGTTGGTGCCCTCTATGTGAGGAAGGGGGTGAAGTTAGAGCCGATTTTGCACGGGGGAGGACAGGAAAGGAAATATCGTTCGGGGACGGAGAACACCATTGGGATTGTCGGTTTCGGAAAAGCAGCAGAAATCGCTGCCCGAGATTTGGACCAGGAATCTTCCCGTACCAAAAGACTAAGAGACAAGCTGATCCAAGGGATTCTCGGAAAAATCCCCGATGTGAGGTTGAACGGGCATCTGGAGCAGCGGTTGCCTAATAATACCAACTTCAGCTTTTTTGGGGTAGAAGGTGAATCTTTGATTTTGAGCCTTGACCTCCAGGGGATTGCAGCATCCTCCGGTTCTGCTTGTAGCTCTCATTCACTGCAGCCTTCTCATGTTCTGGCTGCCCTTGGTTTGCCGTATGAATGGATTCACGGATCGGTCCGGATGACCTTGGGGCGCAGCAATACTGAGTCCGATATTGATTATGTCCTGGAAGTTTTGCCCGATATTGTGGCGCGGCTCCGGAGCTTTTCCCCGCTGACCAGGAAGCCGCAGGCTTAGGGCTTTTGATTGGGGAGGTTTTTGGGATGTACAACGAGAAGGTGTTAGCTCATTTCCGGAACCCTCAAAATGTGGGGGAAATCCTCGATGCTAGTGGGGTTGGCGAGGTAGGGAATGTTACCTGCGGAGACATCCTGCGGGTGTACATAAAGGTGAGAGATAACGTTCTCGAGGATGTGAAATTTATGACCTTTGGGTGTGCTGCGGCGGTGGCTAGCGGCAGTATGCTGACGGTGTTGGCAAAGGGTAGAACCATCGAGGAAGCCCTGCAGATTACCAACAAGGCCGTAGCCGAAGCCCTGGGCGGGCTTCCTCCGCACAAGAGACACTGCTCTAATCTAGCTGCTGATGCTTTGCATAAAGCGATTGAGGATTGGAAGCGGAAGGAAGCCCGGTTTGTATGAGCAAGGTTCACTCGGAGATGGCGAGCTGGATGGGGAGGTTGCCGGACGCGCTGTGCGGGAACGGTGCGCTGTCTCTGTTCCCGACCTCCGCCAAAGCGAGTTCGCCGAGTGGCTCTTTTTGCCGGAGAGGGCTTTGTCTCGTACTACGGAGTGCGCGCGTGCTTGGGTGCTGGAAGTTATTCCGTATTGCCACCATGAGAAAAGTGGGATGGGACGGGATATCCCCGCGGTTTAAAGGGCGAAGAGATTCCCCTGTCAGCCTGTGTCTTTGCTGTAGTGGATGTCTTCGATGCCTTGACCTCGGATCGTCCCTACCGGAAAGCCTGGCCAAGGGAAAAAGCGCTTGAATACTCCGCGAGCAGAGCGGGAAGCACTTTGATTCCGCGGGTTGGAGGTGTTTCTCTCCCTGGCAGAACAGGAGCTTCTTTAGCAAGAAGGGCCTTAGCCCGGGCTGTGCTTCTCTTTGGCCTCCTTCCATCCTTACGGATAGCGGTGAAGAGCTTTTCTGGAAAGCGCTAGCACGCTCGCACTGCCTCGCCCAGGGGACTTCCACTACCAAAAACCCCGAACCAAAAAGTCGGGGTCTCAAAAAAACTAGGTAAGGTCTTGGGGGCGAGGGCGGCTTCAACTCTTAATGGCGGGAACTGTCCTTATGCCTGGTATCCACTTCGGGGGCGGAAGCTTCCCTCTTCCGCCGGGGCGAGCCCGTACGATCACAGCAGCCGCCAAATGATTCAGGCCTCCGGGAGCCGGGGGAAGCGCGGCCTGAACGAGTGTAGACGCAAGGAGTTGGTAACAACGGAAACGGAACTAAATGCCATCGCCAGTGCCGCGATCATCGGGTTGAGCAGGATCCCAAAAAACGGGTAAAGCACCCCAGCGGCAACGGGAATTCCGATGATGTTGTAGATAAAAGCCCAGAAAAGGTTCTGCTTGATCGTCCTGATCGTTCTCCTGCTCAGCTGGAGTGCCGTAACTACCCCCAGCAGGTCACCGGTGATCAGGGTGATGTCTGAAGAGGCCATCGCCACGTCGGTGCCGGTTCCCAAGGCGATTCCGACATCGGCCTGGGCAAGCGCCGGGGCGTCGTTAATCCC
>DAINRC010000104.1:6136-6365 GCA_036742135.1 Bacillota bacterium | reverse complement strand
TTTGCCCCCATTTCTTCGATCACCCCTGCTGGGGGACCGATAAACTTGATTCCACAGGTTTCGCAGATCTCAGCAAAGTAAGGGTTCTCAGCAAGAAAACCATACCCCGGATGAATTGCTTCTGCTCCCTTGACCTCAGCAGCGCTGATGATATTCGGAACATTGAGATAACTTTTCGCAGGGGTGGGCCCTCCGATGCAGACAGCCTCATCTGCCATCTGCACATGAA
>DAINRC010000104.1:2479-6126 GCA_036742135.1 Bacillota bacterium | reverse complement strand
ACCCCGCAATCTCCTTCCGACCTCCTTCAGGGCCGGACGGGGCACTTTAAGAGTTCGCCCCGTCCGGCTTGTTTTCCTGCAGGCCCAGGTTTTCGATCGCGTCCCGCCGGATCCTGATGAACCGCCCGATGCGGACTGAAGGGATGATGCCCTGGCGGACGTATTCGTAGGCGGTAGACCGCTTCAGGCGGAGGATTTTCGCAACTTCCTCCACAGTGAGGAACGCGGGGAGTTCCTGAGTCTCTTTTTCGCTGTAGGGTTTCACAACGAAGCACCTCCCGAAAATAAGGAAAAAGCGCAGAGTTTTCTCTTCTGTAATCGGGTAGGAGGGGGCGGTTAACCCCCGTCCCCCCACACCACCGTACGTACCGTTCGGTATACGGCGGTTCATAAGGCACTACGAAGTTCCAAGTACCGTTCGACTAGGCTCGTGAGCCCTTGGTCTCGCCAGTATTTAAGGCCAAGGGCTTTATTCACCTGGGGAGTGTTCGCTAACCGCCAATACCCTTTCCGGGACCTGCTTATAAGGCTCGCCCAGCCTTCAGGTATCCCTAGGGCTACTAAGTTGCGTCGCCTGGTCCGGGGTCTCCTCCATTGTTTTAACAGACACATCCTGAGCCGCCGTCTTATCCACTCATCCAGGGCCTGTAGGGTGCTCCGCGTATCTATTAGCCGAAAGTACCCTATCCATCCCTTAAGATAAGTGTTCAAAAGTTCTATGCGTTGCTTAAGCTCGATGCTCCAGTTCCGCCTCGTTATCTGCCGTATTTTATCTTTGAACCGCTTCAAGGTCTTGGGCGCTAACCTTATCCTCGGTTCCCGTTCCCAGGTGAAGGAGAAACCTAAGAATTTCCTCCTCCACGGCCGGTCAACTGCACTCTTCTCGAGGTTGACTTTGAGCTTTAGTCGCCCCTCTACAAACCTTTTCACGCTTTCCATTACGCGAAGTCCTGCCCTTCGGCTCCTTACATAAATGTTGCAGTCATCCGCATAACGGACAAATTTGTGACCCCGCTTCTCTAGCTCCTTGTCCAGGTCATCAAGGAGTATGTTGGCCAACAACGGGCTCAACGGCCCTCCTTGCGGTGTCCCTTCCTCTGAGGTTATACAGATACCATTCACCATGACCCCCGCTTTTAAGTAAGCCCGAATAAGCTTCAGTACTCTCTTGTCCTTAACCTTCCGGGCTACTCTGGCCATGAGAATGTCGTGGTTCACCCGGTCAAAGAATTTCTCTAAGTCCAGGTCCACCACATACCTGTATTCCTCTCGGATGTACCCTTGAGCTTCTTTTACCGCACAGGTTTCGCGTTCCTGCCCGGCCTGAAGCCGTAGCTGTGTTCCGAGAAGCCAGGGTCAAATATCGGGGTTAGGACTTGTAGTAGGGCCTGTTGGATTAGACGGTCTAGCACCGTGGGTATCCCTAGTTGCCTTATGCCTCCGTCGAGTTTCGGAATCTCGACCCTCCGTACCGGCTGCGGCTTGTAGGTTCCCTTGAGCAACTCTTCCTTTATTCTCGGCCAGTGTTCCTTGAGGTATGGTCGAAGGGATTTTATCTCCATACCGTCTACACCAGCCGCTCCTTTGTTGCTCTCTACCCGGCGCAGAGCACGGAGCATGTTGCTCCGCTCTACCACCTTCTCCATTAGGTCGGTACCGTCTCCGCAGGGTTGCCCCTCTACTCGTGCCGGAGAAGGACTAGGCACTCCCACGGTCCCCCGCAGGTTCACCGCTTCCTCCCGTGGGCAGCTCCCTCCCGGGATTTTCGGCTGTCGTTGCCCTTCTCTCGAACTCATAAAGTGCCTCCCTGTCCTTATGTTCGGTCCTTCCCCCTCTCCGATATCTGAAAGGGGTACTATGACCTCTGCTGACTCCTGCCAGTTCAGCCACACCTTTATAGTCACGGGTTACCAGATTACCTGGCGTGTCTGGCAGGCCTCCCCGGGTAAGAACGTTGACTTTCCCTCCATCCACCCGCCGCATATACTCTCAGCAGCCTTCGGTAGCAAGGACTTCGCTTTGTTTCGCAAGCTCATCCAACTGCTGCTAGCTTGCTTGCCGGTTCCTGTTCGTCGGGCCGGAGGTTTGCCGCCGGCTTCCTTCGGATTCCGCCTCACAACGGACACCCTTGCCTTAAGCTAACGACTACTGCTACCTTCGTCGTTCGGGACTTTCACCCTATAGCCAACGCCCATGCCGGGCACGCAAAAGAAGAAAGCCCGGCTTCAAAGCCGGGGCTTGCCTCAGTTTCCGGGGTTTCTTGTTCCTTATCCCCTGCCCTCCATCTCCCTGCGTATCCCTTCTGCTATCCAGGATCTCAGCAGGGTCTGGTAGGGGATGTCTTTCCTTTTGGCGATTTCCTTGGCCGCCTCTATCTGGGACACCCGCAAACGCAGGGTTACGCGCTTTGTTTTGGACTTGGCGGCAAGCTCCGGGTCGGGCTCTACAGGGTCATCGGGTGCCAGCACACCCCGCTCCATAGCCTCCGCAAAGCTGTGCCTGTCAAAAAACTCGGCAGCTTCTTCCTCGCTGGCGAATTCCGGTATTTCGTCACCTTTAAACTCCGGTAATTCTTTCTTCCTGGCCATGCGCTTCATTCACCTCTCTCCCTCCGGTAATAACGCCTTTCAGAGGTGCTCATATCCCTCGCAGTGATCACACGGATCACATCGCTAGACTTCAAGGCAAAAACAACGAAAAGGTAGCGCCCCGCATCTGTCCGCCCCATCGCCACCTTCAAGCCTGACCGAGCCTTGCGGATCAAAGGCCTGCTGAGGAAGACCTCTTCAACTTCCTCCGGCTTCACATTGTGCCGGGCGATGTGGTTTACGTTGCGGGAATCCCACTCGAAACGCTTTGCTTTCACCAACCGCACCCGCTTCCATTTTAGGCCTCCGTATTGCTCCTGTCAATACACCGATCCAGGCGCTCTCCTCCTGGGGGACGGAAGCGTCCGGTCCCGGCTGCTTCGGCTTTAGGATCCGCGCTGGACGCTTGCCGAAGCCCCTCACGGCGGCGTCGAAGCAGAAACCCTTATGCTCGGCCCTGCCCCCCTTCACTAGACCGGAGTTGCAGACGCAGACATAGGAGTCCTCCGTTGAAACGCCGCAGTCGGGGTACCTAGAGGCAAAAGCAGCCGTTTCCCAGACAAACCCTTTAACCCCGCCGCAGTAGGGGCACTAGGTAGTGGTGTCCAGCTTCAGGTCGGAAGAGAAGCTGCCTCCGGTGGGCTTTTCGACTACATCGGACAAAAACACTTCCTGTCGGAGATCTTTGGCGTATGGGCCGTGTGCAATACCAGCAGCTTCCAGAGGTCGTCCCAAAGAGAACAGTGTAAAATTTCAGTAGGTGCTAGCAGGAAACTTGAAGGTCTTTGCAGAAAAAAGGAGACCTCGCCTACCAACTTACACTACCAAGTTAAACCAAAAGGAGGTAGCTAGGTCTCATGAAAAACTTTCTTTTGGATACTGATAATATTGATATTCGTCCTGTTGTGGGGGGAGTCCTTCTTTATTGTACAGGGAGTAAGAAACCTCATCACCGAGTGTCGGGACTTTGCGAAGCTTGAGGAGAGAGTCCAGAAGCTTTCTATCCGAGAGTATGTGCCCAGGTCTTTGCCTGGGTGCTCGAAGAGATAGATACCCGGC
>DAINRC010000104.1:0-2469 GCA_036742135.1 Bacillota bacterium | reverse complement strand
AGCAGGAAACTTGAAGGTCTTTGCAGAAAAAAGGAGACCTCGCCTACCAAAAAGTCAATGTCCTTCCAGCGAAGGCCGAGAATTTCTCCCCTGCGAAGGCCGGTCTTCAGCGCAAGGAAGAAAGCGGGATACAGCCAGTCTTCCCTGATGGCCTCAAGGAATCTGCTTATTTCCTCCTTCGTCATGGGTTCCATCTCACGCTTCTGCATCTTGGGAAGCTCAATGGCATCAGCGGGGTTCCGAAAGATGAGGTTTTCTTTCACCGCCTGATTGAGTGCGGCGTAAATGAGTGCGTGGACGTAATGCACCATCCTTGGCGACAGGCCGCCTGCTTCCTTCTTTCTGCCATTCTCCAGCAAGTAGGTGTAGAAGCTCTGCAGCGTGCTTGGCTGTATCTGCTTCAGCGGGATGTTCCCAAGCGCTGGTTTGATGTATGTCCTGATCATCGTCTCGTAGTTGCCGAATGTCGTCCTTCGCACCTTTAGCTTTTTGTAGTTGTTTAACCAGATGTCCAAGCACTCGCCGAGGGTTATCCTGTTCGGCTCTATGAAGGTTTCCATCTGGAGTTCGTAGCGCACTCTGGTTAGCTTTTCCTGCACTTCTTGCTTCGTGCGCCCATAGAGAGTCAGCCGCTTGGGTTTGCCGGTGGCAGGGTCGTGGACGGTTAACTGCGCCGCCCACCTTCCATCAGCTCGCTTTGTAATGGTTTTATATTACCTCCCTCCGAAAGCGCTCCTTGAAGAGGCTTTCAGCGCGTGGTTCTACTCCAGAAGCGTGATAAACTCCTCTACAGTCAAACCGGCCTTGCGAATCAGCGCTTTCAAAAGGCCTCTGTCTAATTCTCTGTGGAGCGGGACGGTCAATATTACCGGTGTGCCCGGCTTTACCAAGCTAACGTGGCTTCCCTTTTGCCTCGCTACACGCCAGCCAGCCTTCTCAAACGCCCTGATAGCCTCATCACCCGAACACACCGGCAGCCTTGCCACTATATCGGTACCTCCACTTCGGCAACTTCAAAGGCCGTGGGGATCTCCGACGTTTCCCCGGTCTCGAGGTACAGCTCGATGGCCTCTCGGATGTTTGCCAGAGCCTCCTCCCGCGTCTTTCCCTGGGATACGCACCCAGGGAGGATGGGGCACTCAGCTACGATGAATCCGTCCTCCCCAGAGGTGAGGATTACAGGAAACTTCACACCTGCACACTCCCTTGTAAAGCAGCTTTTCTTGCCTTCTTATCATCGAACAAGATAACCTTTGCACCTATTTCTCCTGCCAGGACGATGCACTCACATCCGCCTTTCCCCCGCAAATTGCTCTGAAGAAGACGAACTATCTGCGGGTTCTGGACTTTTTTGACCTGAACCCAGCCGGAATTGACCGCTTGAGTTATCTCATTGCTCCCCGGGACACCTTTAGTTGCTTCTTGATAGACAGCTTCGGGGATCACGACTGAGCCCCACAGCTTTTCCAGCAGCCACAGGTATCCTATCCGCGCCAGGGCAATTAACACGGTGGTATCACATATTACTGCCACGCCCCAGCCTCCTTATGGTATTTAGGTCGTCTTCCAGGTCCTGTTCATCGTAGTCCAGGTCAACGCCGAAATCACCGAGCAGTTCCAGGAAACCTGAAAGCTCTACAGCCTTCCCCAGAGATATTTTTCTTTCCGCATAGAGAGAAACGGCCAGCCTTTTCATGATCTCTCCAGCTAGATCGCGCCGGCGACCCAAAACATCCTGGATCTCTTCAGGCAACTGAAGAACCACTTCTTTCACTGCCATCACCCCTCGTAGTATTATATCCTAAGAGTGTTTTGTTTTTCCAGCATTTGTAGGCAGCAAACCTCTCCTGACTGAAGTCAGAAGAATGCGTCACATCAGTTTTCTTTAGGTCAGGCACCGAGGCGGGCCATCAATGAACCTTGCAGCCTGCGGACGAACTCACAAGCGCCGCGCCCGACAGGCAAAACTCAGCTCCCCATCGACAAGTACCCCACGCTCGTCCACCGCAACCCCCACACCTAAATGACGGCCACCGGGCCACATTTGCTTGTCGATCTCTTCCCAGGGGTCAGGCTATAGCGCACACAGCGAGACCTTAACCTGCCGAGACTCACGGGCAACAGACACAACCTTAATGTGCAACTCCTCCAGCATCAGGCCTTCAACTCCTCAAAAGACAGCCGGCCCACACGGCCCCAGTCCTCGGACACAACGTAGACCTGGGCACTGGAACCCAGGCCCAACGAGCCCAAAAGCCGAAGCTGACTCTGGAAGCAGAACACGATAAAACCCCTGCCCTCCACCTCTTCAATGCGCCGCGACTGCTCGGCCAAAACACAGCGCACGTTCAGGTCGCTCGTGAACAACTCGCAGAGGTAGTACTCCTTCTCGTCCCGCCTCACTATGTGGTCAGCAAACGTGCGGCCGGAAGGCAGAAAGCTGCAGCCGCCCAGCGCAGTACGGTAAAT
>DAINRC010000103.1:0-6426 GCA_036742135.1 Bacillota bacterium | reverse complement strand
TCAATGTCCCGCTGCGGCGTCGGAATATACTCATCCACCGCATCCAATAACTGCAGCACCGGCCCACAGTTCGGACACTCCCGATTACCACACCCACATTCCATCGCCCTCAAAGCACTACCCGCAACCACAGGCACCTCGTCCCCAGGAAATCCATACTCACTCAGCAACTCCCGAACCTCTAACTCCACTAACTCCATCAACTCAGGATCATCTACCATGTCCGCCTTGTTCAAAAATACCACAATGTAGGGAACCCCTACCTGACGCGCTAATAAAATGTGCTCCCGCGTCTGCGGCATCGGCCCATCCGCCGCAGAAACCACAAGTATCGCACCATCCATCTGCGCCGCACCAGTTATCATGTTCTTCACATAATCAGCATGACCCGGACAGTCTACATGCGCATAATGCCTCTTCTCCGTCTCATACTCCACATGCGCTATCGCTATCGTAATCCCCCGCTCCCGCTCCTCAGGAGCTTTGTCAATCTCCCCATACTCCGTCGCCTTCGCCAATCCCCTCTTGCTCAAACACTTCGTAATCGCACTCGTCAACGTCGTCTTCCCATGATCAACATGCCCTATCGTCCCAACATTCACATGTGGTTTCGTCCGCTCAAACTTCTGCTTCGCCATCTGTATTCCTCCCCAATTATCATTTAATGGATAATTTAATGGGTATTTAAGGAAAAAATTAAATTTTTTAAATTTTGCAACCCTTATTTCTACACCAAAAAATAAACTCCTGCTCGGCCTATCTTAAATTTTTCCAAAAATCCTGATATTCACTTTTCCTATTTTTCCTAATTAAGGTTGAACGTATACACCCTAACTAATTATACATATATAAAAAGTTCCCCGCAATCCCACGGGGAACAAAACTGCCAACAACAGCAAGAGCAAACAGCAGCGAAAAAACTAGGCCCCCTCAGCTACCTTCACACGTTCAATAGCCTCTACAGGACACGCCCGGAAGCAACGACCACAACGGATGCAGAGCTCCTGATTAATCACAAAGTTCGCATGAGTATTATAGCTGACCTCAATCGCCCCACTACCACCTTCAAAAGTGCATTCATACCAGCAAGAAGCACAATCCATACACTTTTCTTGAACAATCACAAAATTAAATTTAGGCTTCTTTTTCTTCTCCTCAGCCAACAGAATTCCCCCCTTCTCGTGGCAAATTCTCCAAACAAACAATACCGTAGTAATTATGTCTTCGCCAGAAAAGCTGAAAATCCTTCCGAAACCTCTCAGAAAATTCTATATTCAAGAAAGACACTAAAATAACTCCAACAGGTTCTAGGAATCACTACTTCTAAAGAGCAAGCAGATGATACCGGCATCCTCCGGCCTGAGCGGGTCGCATCCCGAAAGCACTATCGTTTCGCTGGTGATGAAGGACGGCAAGAATGCAGCTGAACAGGTCGCATCTCGAAACCACTACCTTTGAAGAGCAAGCAGAGAAACTGCATTGAGGCCGAGGACCTTTTCTTTCACCTGGAGCGGCAGCTCAAGGTTGCGAAATTTTTGGACCTCCCGCTTCTGGTCAGTCCAAGGAGAGTCGGTTCCAAAGAGGATCTTCTCCGGTCCATGCTCACAAATAAGCCTGACCATTTTTTCAGGTCCGAGAACATCGAACGAATACGAAGTATCGAAGTAGATCTCCCTGCCCAACAGGTGTTCCTCAACCTCATCCCAGCAGAGATAACCCCCCATGTGCGCCGCAATAATCCTCGCCCCAGGAAAGAGCTTGAGCAAGCTCGCCAAACGTTTGGGAGTGCAGTGATAAGGGGGGAGCAAGCCAATGTCCACACCAGCGTGAAAGAGGATCCACAAGCCTTCCTGAAAAACGTTTTCATAAAGCGGAAAAAGCCGGGGGTCATCAACAAAAAAGTTCTGGTAGTCAGGGTGAAGCTTGATGCCCCGAAAACCCTGCTCTTTGATGCGCCTGATTTCTTCCTTCCAATCAGGCAAATCAGGGTGCATACTGGCGAAAAACACGATTGAGGAACTCTGATGGGCAGCAGCCCAATCGTTAATTTTCCGCACTTGCTGTGGCCTGGTGGCGACAGGCTGAACAACAGCCACAGAAACCCCGGCTTGCTCCATAGAACACTGCAAATCACTAATGGTTCCTCCGGTGTAATACTTAATCTGCTTTCCTGAAGGAGCAGCAGAGAGTCTGGTCAGTGCCCTTTCTGCCAAGTCATCAGGGAAACAGTGGACGTGAAAGTCCACAACCAGGAATTCTTCCGACATTTCCGTTTTTCACCTCATCATCTTCCACAAAATATTCACCAGCACCCTGGAGCAGTCAACCTGGGAAAATGTTACCACAACCTTGCCGCCGAAAACCAGACATTCAGGCCTGATCAGCAGCTATTTCGTTCTCGCCGCCATGGGTAGTAAAATAAAAAAGCAAAAGAAAAAGTGAGGTGAACGTGATGCCAGCCAACCTCACTCCGCAGTATCACCAGGCAGAACAGGCATTTAAAGCAGCGAAAACAATTGAAGAAAAGATCGCTGCCTTAGAAGAAATGCTTGCCGTCATCCCCAAGCACAAAGGAACAGAAAAACTCCAGGCAGAACTCAAAAGAAGGCTTTCCAAACTGCGCAAAGAAGGGGGCCAAAAAAGCAAAGTAGCACGATATGACCCCTACCGGATTCCGCGCGAAGGTGCAGGCCAGGTAGTCCTCGTGGGCTTCCCCAATACTGGAAAATCCTCAATCGTCCGGGCACTGACCAGGGCTAAAGTGACCATTGCCGAATACCCTTACTCAACAACAATCCCTGTTGCGGGGATGATG
The DNA here is from genome assembly GCA_036742135.1 of Bacillota bacterium. Classification (GTDB taxonomy): domain Bacteria; phylum Bacillota; class DSM-12270; order Thermacetogeniales; family Thermacetogeniaceae; genus 50-218. The sequence continues at coordinate 3,611 of DAINRC010000103.1, read as the reverse complement.
CTTTTTGAGGACATCGCCATCCAACTTGTGGACACCCCGCCAATAAGCGAAAGCGGGATCGAGGGAGGGCTAGTCAACCTGCTGCAGCAGACAGACCTGCTCGTGCTCACAGTTGATGCAGCAGCAGATAACTGCCTCGAACAACTGGAAACATCAATCAACCTGCTCGATCAAAAGAAAGTCGGTTTCCAGAGAAAATCTGGATTTCTGCTGTTCACTAAGGTAGACCAAGAACAGGCTCTGGAGAACATTCAACTGCTTGAGGAGTTCATCCCAGATAATGTAGAAACCCTGACAATTTCTGTGCAGGACAGCGAGATGATCGAAAAATTCCGCCAAAAGATCTTCGCCAAGCTGGAAATCATTAGAGTCTACAGCAAGGTTCCCGGCCAACAGCCAGACCTCAACACTCCTTTTGTCCTCAAAAAGGGCAGCACTGTTCTTGACTTCGCCGAAGCCATCCACCGCGATTTCCCCAAACGTTTAAAATCAGCCCGGGTCTGGGGCTCAGTCAAGTTCCCCGGGCAGGCTGTCGACAGAAACTATGTCCTCGCCGACGGCGACATCGTCGAACTCCACGTCTAACTTGGTGGCGGATAGCCGAATTGGGGCCAAAGAAGGCGTGCCCTTTGGCGCAAGCGATGGCGAAAGGAGATCTGGTCTTTATATGCAGCATGGAAAAAAGGAGAGAGATGGGGCCACTTTCTGAAAAACAGTCTCTCCAGCCTCGCCACGACAGTAGGATAAAAGTTCAAGGGATCATAGTCTACTTCTAAGGCTCCAGCCCACCGGGATTTTTCGAGGACTTTTCCAAGATTCTCTTCGGTGTCACCGAGGCCTGGCACGACTGGGGCCACGAAAACCCATGTTCGGATGCCAGCATCTGCAAGGCGCGCCAGGGCCTCAAAGCGGCGGTTAGGTAAGGACGCCCTTGGCTCCAAAATCCGTGCCACCTCTGTGTCGACAACAGTAATCGTAAAACCTACATCAACCCCGGGCAGACCCTTCAAAAGGTCAAGGTCGCGCAAGACAAGTTCCGACTTCGTCAATATGGAGATTCGAAAACCTGCCCCTGCAAGGAGTTCTAAAGAGGACCGAGTAAGGCAAAATTTCCTCTCAAGGGGTTGATAAGGATCGGTAACGGTAGAAAACATTACCTGCCCGGGACGAGCCTGGCGTAGCTGAGTTTTAAGCCGATCCAAAAAATTGATTTTCACCTGAACAAAAGACCCCCAGGGGTCTTTGATCTCACAAAAACGCCTCATAAAGCAGGCGTAACAGTACACACAGCCGTGTTCACAGCCGGTGTAAGGGTTAACACAATAATCGATCCCCGGGATGCCAGAGCGGTTCAAAGCACTTCGGCACTCTGTAAGGTAGACCCTAACCATTTTATGCCTGCTCCTTGGTTCCCTTGCTCTCTAAAAAAGAATTTGTTCTTTAAACTTCAAACACCTCTTTTAAGAGGCAAGAAGATCTCCCACTCAGCACCTGCGGGAACTTCCTTTCCCTGCTCTTTGTGTTCTCTTGACCTGCCGCACATTTTTTTCAGAGACATCTTCTTAAAATTTAGGGAAGCGGTCAGACTGGAAACCAGCCTGACCGCTTCAGGCAGATGGGGTGGCTGGAAAGCACCTCTATTCTATAACTTGAAAATAGCCTGCCCAAAGCCAAGGAAGTTTGGTTCAAAGATAAACTCTAGCCCTTTCGCATCCTTTGGAACCTCGAAAGCCACCTCACCACGCATCTTCCTCCCTGGTCCAAGCTCACCGTCCAGTTGTCCCCTCACTTCAGTGAACAAAGCTGGACCGTAGTTGTAGCCGTCAGCATCGGCCATCTTGAACATCAGCAGCGAACTTATCCCAACCGATTCTTCGCTCAGGTTTTCAATAGTGGCGTCAACAATTACGAACTTATGGCCTTCCTTTGGCGTTTCGAACTCCGTTCCTTGGCTTTCCCTCACACCGTTAACCGTTATCGCCAGTTCACCCATCTTGACGCGTTCGCCAATTTTGAAATACTGAGGCTCCTTTTCCTGTGCCTCCTGAGTAGCCGTCTCAATAGCACTCATCTTTTCGGGCGTTGTGGTTTCACCACAACCAACGACGACTAAACAAAGCACAAGAAAGAAGGCAAACAACACACCTTGGTAAGCTCTCCTCAATCTTGTTCCTCCCTCAAAGGTTGCTTTTGAAAGCCAACCAACCACCCCTCGCCCCTCCACCCTAACTATTCTCAGCTGCTCTGGACTTGCGAGCAGTGAACCAGCTAAGCACAGCAATAATCAGAGCAATAACACCCCAAATGGTCATATCTTTAAAATCAGAGGTGGCACCAACGGCTAGCCCAAGCAACCCCGCTAAAGCGGCAAAAACAAGGGCAACTCGAGGAAGCTTAAAGGAAAAGGCCCCGGCAAAAATATAGAGAAGCGAAACCAACAACCCCACAGCACTGCCTTCAAGAGTAGACTGGTCACTTAAAACAGCACTACCGACATACACTAAGCTTGATTGGGCACCGATAATGAAACCCAAGACAAGGGAAATGATTCCCAAAGCGATGTTCAACCTCTCTTCGCCCCCCCAAAAAGACTAAAACCTCCAAAACCTAAAGAACTTCTCCACTTGCTGAACGCAGGCCTTCCAGTAAAACTCAGAACACCCCCTTTCTCTTCCTAATCTTACGCACCCAGAAGGACATTAGCTGACGCTCGAAAACCTAATTTTTATGCTGACCGTCAAGTCCAGCAAAAGCGCACTAACCTCCAAAATTCACCAAGAAACGTCAATGCCCAAAGAAAAAAGAAACCTCACTGCGCACGCGCGGTGAGGTTTGCTGATCCCTAGTAACTGGACATCCCAACTTCCCGAGGAGCGAAGCCGGTTTAACGCCACCTTGAACCCCTTATCTAGCATTTGCTATCCCAAACTTCATGGGCTGGCTCGCTTCAACCCCTTGATGTCCACCCTAAGCCTTCTTGCTAGAAGCATCAACCACACACATATAAAGAGTTGACCCACTCCCAGTCCTTCTCCGTCTCCGGTTCAAAACGAATTCCATTATCTCCAGGAAATTCCTTTCTGTGGTCGTAGTACTCAAAGAAAATCTCTCGCGGAATTCCTTGAGGGAACGCTTTACACTTATTTCCTTCCTCGTCCTTAAAAAAATGCTTGCAATAGAGGCACATAGGTGCTGGGCCTATCGTCATATAAACACCCCTCCTTTCTTCTCTACATCCCACATTGTTCAGATGAAACTCAGCTAAAGGATGGTGCAAACCCGGCCTGGAAGGCCTTTACATCCCACATTGTTCAGATGAAACGTTTAGCGGTTATACCGTTTACGTCAACCACGATCACTTTACATCCCACATTGTTCAGATGAAACAAAAATCAACAGTCTTTAAACAAAAAATTGAAAGTTCTTTACATCCCACATTGTTCAGATGAAACCTTATAGATTTCATCATACCCCACGTCTACATCATATTTACATCCCACATTGTTCAGATGAAACGATTTGGTGATTGTAGCTGCGTTGTTGGGCCATGCGATTTACATCTCACATTGTTCAGATGAAACCTCAAGCAGTTAAGTTACGATGATGCAAAC